>CAMCXM010000228.1 GCA_945883425.1 Spirosoma fluviale | reverse complement strand
TCTATTGTGATTGGCTAAATCTTAAGGATTTTCTATTAAAGATTTTGGCAAATGCCCGAATATTCTTCAGATGCACGGAAGTCCCGATTTGGAAACTAGCGTCCGAAACCGCTACTTTTGACTCACACGAAATACCATACAGATGACCGATACATTCTCTTACCCTGTCACAAGGGTTGCACAGTCCAGAATCAGCCAGGTAGATTTTGATAACCTGCGTTTTGGAGCTGCTTTTGCAGATCATATGTTTGTTATTGACTATAAAGATGGTCAATGGGGACAAGGAGAAATTATGCCATACGGTCCATGGACTTTCGATCCTTCGATGGCAGCCCTTCACTATGGCCAAGCCATATTTGAGGGATTAAAAGCATACAAAACGCCTCAAGGAAACGTACAGATTTTTCGTCCACAGGCCAATTTTGAGCGTTTCAATGAGTCGGCAAAGCGAATGAGTATGCCGGTCGTTCCGGAGGAAATCTTTATGAGTGGCCTTTCCCAACTGATTAAGGTGGATGAAAACTGGGTGCCTTCCCAGAAAGGAAGTTCATTGTACATTCGTCCGTTTATGGTGTCGACCGATGAGTTTCTCGGCGTCAGAATCGCAGAAACCTATCGTTTTGCCATCATCTGTTCTCCTGTTGGTCAGTATTACAGTGAGCCACTGAAAGTGAAAGTTGAGCGCACCTTCAGTCGGGTTGCCGAAGGCGGAAGTGGAAACGCAAAGGCTGCAGGTAACTACGCTGCGGCCATGTATCCGACCAAGTTGGCACAGGATGCCGGTTTTCACCAGTTGCTCTGGACCGATGCCGCTACGCATTCGTTCATTGAGGAATCTGGTACCATGAATGTAATGTTCCTGATTGATGATACGGTTGTAACGCCGGCTGTTGGAGGAACCATTCTGAAAGGTGTGACTCGAAATTCGGTACTTGTACTGGCAAAAGACAGAGGAATGAAGGTCGATGAACGCCGTGTTTCGGTGGAAGAAATCGTCTCAGCAGCTAAAGACGGAAGACTGAAAGAAGCGTTTGGAGCCGGAACTGCGGCCACCATTGCGCCGATTTCGGTGATCCATTGCGATGGTGTCGATTACCATCTTCCACCCATTGAAACCCGGACCTTTGCACCGTCAATATTGAAAGAGCTCACCGAGATCCGGACGGGTGAAACGGCTGATCGTTTTGGCTGGATGGTCCAGGTGTAGGTTGAATAGTATGAAATGGAAGCTCCGGTTGCGGGGCTTTTTTTTTGACTTGTTCTCAGTTTGACATGGCACGGAAATTTTTTTTGCACCATCCCAATGCGGATTTTAATTCGTTTCCTTCGTTATTCACGAAAATCTTAAGCCAAGGCACCGGAACTATGGCGGCAAAATGATACATGTTACTCTTTAAAAGTAATATTGGAAATGTTCAAGATTCTATTGGATCATTTCAATTTCCTTTTTAAACTGCCTTTTGAATCGGCCATTTGAAGGGGTTTTTATATTTCAGGCATTTTAAAATTCCTTTTTTCTTACAACCTCACTTTTCAGGATTGGCTGAAATAGCGGCATTTCCTTTCTCTTATCCATATTCTGTAAGGTAAGCCGGCATATTCAGATAGAGCCTGTTTGGAAGATAATCAACTTTGATGCGGATTCGTAGGGGTATAACCTCCCTACCAATTCACTTTGAACAGCTAACTTCTAATTTGAAAAACCATGGAGCAAAATTGGCACTCGACCAGATTTTACTTCATTGGCCTGATTGCCTTACTCACTACCGTTTTTACGGTATTCGATTCCTCAGGTCAGTGTATTAAAGTGAAAGACCCCATCAGTGGGCAATGGACAGTTCAGCCTCAGAGCTTTTTGCGCTGCCCAGCGTTGACAGACCCAATACCGGGAACTGTGACGTTGAATTTTCAATCCCCGGCCACAAACTTTACCATTGACTGGGGCAATGGTGATATCCAGACTTATCCAGGACCACAATCCACTATTTCGTACACATTTAACACAGCGGATCTCTTCAAAATCAGAATTACATTTCCAGGTTGCCCCGATACGCTCAAAGCGGTTTATGTCAACGAACGAAATGTGACGTCAGGCGGAGTAAACGTGCCAGGCGTTGGTTTCATCGTGCCACCAGCCGGTATTTCCAACAAACGCTGTGTACCGGAAGATCTTACCATCATCAATGGTTCTCCCGGAATGAATGGCTACACCCGCTGGTTAATTGAATGGGGTGATAACGAAAGAGACACCATCGGTAGTGATTTATTTAAATCGTATCTGCACACTTATCAGAAAGGAACGACCGGATGTTCATTGCAAATCCGGGTTACCTACGTGAATGGTTGTGGTGTCAATCCGGTCAACCGACCGAAGGCTTCGTATGGCGACTATTTTTTCAAGGATATTGATTCAGCAGCGGTAACTCCCGCTTCTGTCATTTTATGTGCCCCAACCGATGTTGCGATCAACGACATTTCCAAACTGAACTGTCTCGATAGCATCGACCGTCAGCTACTCTGGACCCGAACCGGTGGCTTTGCGGCCGACCTTCCGTATCCGGGAGACAATGTGTTCCGTCCTTATAACGCAATCAACCGTCTGATGAATATTCCGACGGCTTCCTTTTTTCCGATACCTTCCGATAGCACCTATCGTTTACGAATGGTGATTCGGAATACCTGCGGCGATGACTCTGTCGATGCCGTTATCCGGATTGTGTCGCCAACCCAGCCCAAACTGGCAGTGATAAACAACAATACCTGTCCGGGCGAGCAGATGAATTTTCAGAACCTGACCTCCGATAGACCGTACCAGACTTACAAAGTAGATTTTGGCGATGGAACTGTGCAGACAACCGGTTTCAGCTCCACGTTTTCGCACACATACGTAATTGGTGGTACCTATACCGTTAAGATGTGGACACTGGTTAATGGTTACAATGGCCAGACCTGCGGACTTGTCGACAGTATTCAGGTGCAGGTGAAGACCACTGTTACACCTATTGTGACAGCTTCACCGGATCTTG
>CAMCXM010000227.1 GCA_945883425.1 Spirosoma fluviale | reverse complement strand
AGAACCTCACCTAAATCCTCTCCAATGTAGAGGACTTAAGGTGAAAATCAATCATTTATGAACTCAAAGCTTTTTCTATTGCGGAATTTGGGATAAATTACGAAAACTCCCCCTTCGGGGGCAGGGGGGCCTGTATTAACAGTACCGTCCACTGAAAAGCAGTTGCCTACCTATGAAAGTTCATGGTAAAACTGTAAACCACCAGACTGGTGATGTAGATACCCAGCCAGAGTCCATCGTTGATAAACAGGATATCGGCGAGAGCCACCAAAGCAAGGGCCACAACACCAAACGTGGCAAAGTGAGAAAACCGGGTTCGGGTCGTTGGTTCGGCATGAAAGTAGCGACCGAGCGGAATGATGGATGTCGCCACTACACCTGCTGAGATATACAATTCCTCCATTCCGATGGCTGCACCAATCAATGCCAGTACGATGGAAATGCCGAGGCACAGTCCGGTAATCCATCCGGCTTTCTTTTCATGATCGCCCAGAAGGTGGCGGCCAAAACGATTGGTGAGCAAAATGAAATCGCCGATCGGGTCCATGATCCACATCGAGTAGACCAGCAAAAACATGAGTGCCACCACTCCATAAAAGGCGGGATATGTCTGTGCGAGGCTGGAAAAAATCCGCCGCACAAAAACAAAAGCGATGATCACAACCCACTGAACCTTATCGCCTTTGTCGGCCATCCAGAAGGCATAATTCAAATACCACCGAAACACCACATTGTGGGCTTTGAGTGATTCCTTCATTCCATCCCGGGCATGCTCGGCATTTGGATTGAGACGAAGTGCTTCTATAAAATGCTCCCGGGCCGTTTTATGATCGCCCGACTGCAAATAGCTCCACCCCACATTGGCATGGGAATACCAATTGTCAGGAGAAGCAGACAGTGTATCCTCAGCGGCCGAAGCCATGTCGTCTTTTCGTCCCAGTTTTGTGAGAATCAGTGTACGATGGTTCAGACAGAGTACATTTTCGGGATCTATTTCCAGGCCTTTTTCTACAAATTCAAGGGCCTTTTTGTATTCGCGGTTTTCGATGTAAAGCGCCGCCAGAAATCCAAAATAGTCCGCATCATAAGGATCGATTTCGATGGCGGTGCGAATTTCTTCCATCGCCTTCACCGGCTCACCATTCATATCCCAGGCCAAAGCCAGATAATAATGAGGCAG
This sequence comes from Spirosoma fluviale, assembly GCA_945883425.1. Classification (GTDB taxonomy): domain Bacteria; phylum Bacteroidota; class Bacteroidia; order Cytophagales; family Flexibacteraceae; genus CAMDMI01. Next base: position 1,892 of record CAMCXM010000227.1, on the reverse strand, counting down.
GTCGTCGGAAGGATAAGTTGAAACCAGTTTTTGCGCATACACCAAAGCCAGTTTTTTGTCTTTGGTATCAATGTAGCAACCACACAAAAACACAAGCGCCAGATAATGCTCCGGATCAAGTGCCAGGGCCTTTTTCAGTTCGGCAATGGCGGCAGGGTATCGCTTGAGTTCAACCAGACCCCGTCCTCTCTGAACGAGAATTTCAACTTCTTCCATAGGGTCTTACTTTTTGATGTTCAGGTATTTGAGGATGTCGTCGTACAATCCTCCTTCATTACTATACAAGGCATAATTTTTTGCTGTAGTAAACCATTCTTTGGTGGTGGCACGGTGGCGGGAAACGGCATTTTTCAAATCGGAAGTGGAGATCGGCAACACCTTTCCTTGTTTGAGCGATTCCGTCAGTTTTGACTCGATGGCCAGATCGAGTAAGGCCTGCAGATCGGCACCGGAGTAGCCGTCGGTGAGTTTGGCGATGGCTTTTACATCGATGGTTTCGGTTGGTTTTTCCTGAAGGATGAGATTGAGGATTTCTTCCCTTGCCTGGGCATCGGGTGGCGAAACAAAGATGATGCGGTCAAAGCGCCCCGGTCGTCGGAAAGCAGTGTCCAGAAACCAGGGCGAATTGGTGGCGCCCAAAACCAGGATACCTTCGTTGGAATGTTTTACTCCGTCGAGTTCGTCCAGAAACTGGTTGATGAGAAATCGGGAATTGGTTTTCCGCATGTCGTTACGGCTGGCGCCCATGGCATCGACTTCGTCAAAAAACAACACGCAGGGCGTATTGAGGCGGGCGTGTTCGAATACATCATGTAGATTTTTCTCGCTGTTGCCCACCCACATATCGAGTACATCGTTGATGCCCACACTGATGAAGTTGGCTTTGATCTCACCGGCTGTGGCTCTGGCAATGAGGGTTTTTCCGCATCCGGGAGGTCCGTACATGAGAATCCCCCCTCCTATTTTCTTGCCGTATGCTTTGTAGATTTCCGGGTGTTTCAGTGGATGAATCACCTTCAGGGCGATTTCTTCCTTGATATTGGCGAGTCCACCAATGGATGAAAAGTCGATGGTGGGTTTTTCAATATCGATTCCGTCGAGAAGTGCGTCGACTTCATCATACGAGACCATGGCAGCCAGACCACTGTTTTTCAACGCCTCGTTGAGCTGGTCTTCGAAATCTTCGTCATCCAGTTCCGGGTCAATCTCCATGGCTTTATCGTATTGCTCTTTGGCCTGTTTGAGTTCGTTGGTGGCCATAAAAACCCGGGAAAGCAAGAGTGTATTTTCAGCCACTTCCACTCCTTTTTCAAGCAATTCTTCCAGAATCACCTGAGCCGTGGAATAGTTTTTCAAATGGTAATAACAGTGGGCCATCCCCATTTTGAGTCCATCATCAGAAGGAGAAATCTGCAAACCTTTTTTAAGTTCGTCCAATGCGTCTTCATACTGAAGCAAATCGAGATAGGCCTGTATCAGAATTTTCCGGAGAGCCTGATTTTCGGGTGAAAACTGAAGTGCTGATTTCAGCGATTCGATCTGAGGGTTGCTCATAAACTTGATAAATAGAGGGTCAAAAATACGAGAAGATCAACGGACGGGAGGGAATAATTCTGCCATCTGGACGAAGAATCTGGCTTTCGGATACTTAACTCGACACTTCCTTCCTACTTTCGTGTTTTCTTCAGAAGGATGAATAACCGAAAACTGCGAATGGGAATGGTCGGTGGCGGACCGGGAGCGTTTATTGGAAACGTACACCGGATGGCAGCGGCTTTAGACGGACAAATCGAACTGGTGTGCGGGGCTTTCAGCTCAGACCCAGGTCGTTCATCCGAAGCCGGCAAGGAATTGTTCCTGCCTGCCGATCGGGTCTATCCGGATTTTGAAAC
>CAMCXM010000226.1 GCA_945883425.1 Spirosoma fluviale | reverse complement strand
TTTGCAGGTTCCGGCTGACTCGTTGAGGGTGAAAAGTGAGTTTTGACTCCAAGGGCCTCTTAACTCTTCATTCTTAACTCTTAACTCTTCCAAATACGTATCTGGTACACAGAAACAAAAAAGCCACCCGCAATCCGCAGGTGGCTCTTTTGTGTTTTATTCGATACCGTCCGTTAATTCCGGGGCTCGACCAGTTCGGTTTTTTCGCACTTGCAGGTGTCGGGCTCTTTCTTAAACAACTTGTAGAAGTCGTTGCCAAACGCAAACACCATCAGTCCTAAAATCAGGAACATGCCAATCCGCTGTGCCCACTCCATAAATTTGAGGGAAGGCGCCTTGCGGACAATCATTTCGTACACCAGAAAAAGAGCGTGGCCGCCGTCCAGTGCCGGAATCGGAAGCAGGTTCATGAAGGCCAGAATGAGCGACAGAATCGCCGTGCTTCTCCAGAATTTGGCCCAGCTGAAATGCCCACCGAAAAACTCAGAGGCAATGCCAACAGGTCCGCTTACCGATTTACTGGCCGATACTTCGCCGGAAAATACTTTGGAGAATCCAAGGAAGTTGAATTTCAGAATGTCGATCGCACTGAAAAAGCCAATGGAAACCGACGATAAAAAGTCCTTTTCCTCCACGCTTTCCTTCATTTCAAATTTCGGATACACGCCCAGTGTGGCGTCTTTTTCCACGGTGCATTTCAGGGTAAGGACCGAATCCACGCTTTTGCGGGCTACTTTCAACATCACCTGGCAGCATTTGTGTTGTCTCAGAATGGGCTTCAGTTCCTGGAAATAGGTGAGGGGCTCGTTGTCGATGGCCAGAATTTTATCGCCTTCTTTCAAACCCGCCAGAGCAGCAGCCGAACCGGTCGACACCCGTGCAATGGTAAAGGGCTGGGCAGGAGAAAGGAAGCCTTCATTGCCGGGGGCTTCGCTCAATCGCCGAAGCATATCATCGGGAATTTTGATCTCCAGTTTCTGTCCTTGTCTTTCAACGGTGTACACCGAGTTGGTTCCGAAAATCACCTTTGGATCGATGGCATCGTTGAATTTTTCTACGGTTTTTCCATTCACCGCAATGATTTTGTCGCCTGTCCGGAAGCCAATATCAGCGGCCATTTTGGAGGCATAAATGCCATAGCGGGAAGAGGAATTGGAAATGTAGCTTTCTCCGTTGATCCAGGTTAAACCGATGAAAATCAGGATGCCCAGAACGAAGTTTACGGTAATTCCTCCCAGCATGACAATGAGTCGCTGCCAGGCAGGTTTCGAACGAAATTCCCATGGTTCCGGATCGGCAGACAGTTTTTCGGTGTCCATCGATTCGTCCACCATTCCTTCAATTTTTACAAAACCTCCGAGTGGAATGGAGCCAATGCCGTATTCGGTTTCACCAATTTTCTTTGAGAAAACAGTAGGGGGGAAGCCGATGAAAAATTTGCTTACCCGCATGCCAAACCATTTGGCTGGCAGCATATGGCCGGCTTCGTGAAGCCCCACCAGAATCGACAATGCCAGAATCAACTGGCCAATCATAATTAAAATCTCCATGCTCGAATTGTGCTCAGGATGTATAAATAGTTTTTGATTTTACGTTTTCGGTCCAGGACCAGGCCATGCGCCTTGTTTCAATATCGGTATCCACGTAGTCCTGGTAATCTGGTGTAATCCTGTGAGGTCCGTCCTCCAAACAGTGGGCCAAAAGTAGAGGAATGTCCAGAAAACGGATTTTTTCTTTTAAAAAGGCTTCTACCGCCACTTCATTGGCAGCATTGAGGCGACAGGCTGCCGTTCCTTCCCGTTTCATGGCTTCGAATGCCAGTCCCAAACATGGAAACGTTTCCATATCCGGTGCCTCGAAACTAAGGTTGGGGTAGTTCATAAAATTGAACCGCGGAAAATCGGACGGAATCCTGTCGGGATAAGCCAATGCATACTGAATCGGCAGCTTCATATCCGGAAGGCCCATCTGTGCTTTCATGGAGCCGTCATTAAACTGGACGATCGAGTGAATAATGGATTGGGGATGGACAATCACTTTGATCTGACTCGCATCCAGACCGAACAACCATTTGGCTTCGATCACTTCGAATCCCTTGTTCATCAGCGTGGCCGAATCGATGGTGATCTTGGCGCCCATGCTCCAGTTCGGATGCTTCAACGCCTGCTGAACGGTGACCTGCCCGAGATCTGCCTTTGTCTTTCCGCGGAACGGACCGCCCGAAGCGGTGAGGTAAATGCACTCTATCGGGTTTGCGTATTCACCCACCAGACACTGAAAGATCGCAGAATGTTCCGAGTCGACCGGAATCATGGAGACGTTTTTCTCCTGAAGGCGTCGGTTCACCAGTTCTCCCGCCACCACCAATGTTTCTTTGTTGGCCAGGGCAATGGTTTTGCCGGCGTCGATGGCACGAAGAGTGGGTTCGAGTCCCGAATAACCAACCAGGGCATTGAGGACAAGGTCGATTTCAGACGATTCCACAATCGAAGCCAGTGCATTTTTGCCTGCAAACACTTTGATGCCGGCCGACCAGAGTGCCTCATTGACCGTGTTGTACTGCGATTCGTCGCCAATGACAACGGCATTGGGCTTGAATTTCAGTGCCTGTTCGATCAGTTTTTGTCCCTGGGTTCCGGCGGAGAGAACTTCAATCTGAAACCGGTCCGGATTTTTTTCAACCACTTCGAGGGCCTGAACACCGATGGAACCGGTTGAGCCAAGAATGGCGATGTTTTTCTTTGGTGAAGATGTTGGAGTCAACAAGGATTGTTTTCTACTGATGATTCGTGCCGTCCGTTTGCATGCTGTTTGAGATCACAGCGACTACCGGAAAGGGCCCGCAAAACTAGGATAATCCGGCGGCATCCAAAACGATATCACGATGGTATTATTTCGGATGGTCAGGACAAAAAAAGGGGCTGTCCAAAATGTGCAATATTTTTACCGCAGAGGTAATGAGCAAATACAAGGAGAGCCGCAGTACTCGTCCCGGTTTTACATCGGGAGAGCTAAAAATCAATGCATTTCTCTGTGATTCTCTGCGTCAATTCTCTTTCAGCTCCGGATGTAAAATGGGTCACAAGATTTTTCTGGGGAGAGAAGAGAATTGATTTGCCTTTCTGGCACCAGGGGTGCCCAATGTTAA
>CAMCXM010000225.1 GCA_945883425.1 Spirosoma fluviale | reverse complement strand
CTCTGAATTTCGAATATTTGGAGTTGTACTATTTCGTTATCCCGATCGTATTTGTTAAGCCTGGTCCTCTTTAGGATGGAAATCATGCAAACAAATGATCCCATGTTTGCTCTTGTGGTTGCAACTATGGTCGTAAATTGTTCGGCCTCCTGAACTCTTTGGTGAATGATGGTAAAAATAAGATTGGCTATAAGGGTAATCCAGATTTGGGTTTCAATTCCATTTGAGCTGTCCGAGTAAAAGTAGCCAACTTCAAAATTTTGTTTGATCTGTTTAAAGAAGGGTTCTATCCCCCAACGACATTTATATAGCATTGCAATGGTGCTTGCTTTGTAATCAAATAAGTTGGTCAAAAACTGTAAGACCTTGCTGGTAAGAGGGTCTTTGTATGTCACCAACCTAAGTCTAACTCCCTCAACATTATAGCCTAAGCTGAGTTCCACAATCTGGTCTTTGATTATTCCTCCGCAGTTTATTGCTTCCAGAACATCAATTTTCTTGTCTTCACTGATAACTGTATAAGTGGCATTCTCCTTCATTCTGGTTACGAAGAAGACTGATTTTTTGGTCCAGTCGGCGTAAAGCTTGTAATTGATATAGCCTTTGTCAAAGATATAAATGTTACCTGCGACTACTTCTAGCTGTCCGAGGAAATCGCGGTCATTCTTTGCCGCTTCAGATAAATGGACCAAACTTGGAACCCTGCTATTGAAAGGCAGCAGGCAATGAGCTTTAATCCCACCTTTCTTTTTGCCGTTAATTGGATTTCGACCCGCTCCTTTTAAAATATCCAAAAACAAGGTAAAGGTGGTAGAATCAAATCGAAAGACCTTTTCACTTGGAGCCTCATAATTGACTGGAGAATTGAAATAGGAGTTTTTCAGTTCTGACTCATAGTGAATCAATAAAAGGGTATAAAGCGTTTTGAAAACTTCACTATCCCTTTCCGCATTGGCATCTGCAAGGGTGCTTAAGGCAGGAAGTTGACTAATTCCTAAATGGCTTAGCTTCCCATCCAAAAACAATAGACTTTTGCATAAACTGTTGAGAGAAGGTGTTTTAGTAACAACTCCATACAACATAAAAACCAATTGTTTGTAGGCAGGCATAGTTTTATAGTACCGATCTGCCCCGAACTTATCCGCCGCTTGTTTGACCAATTCCGGTGGAACAAAAGACATCAATTGACAAATGACAGGTTGACCAGAGATTTTATTACTTTGCGCCTTCATAGCTTTAATGTGTGGTAACAGCAAAGCTTGCAAAAAAGAGGCAGATGAAAGCAATTTCTCTGCCTCTTGTACTTTACCAAGAAAATTAAAAATTATTTCCTAATCTGGATCTGGTTTACCGGATGACAGTAATTCAAAATCACCCTGCCTTCACATAAATCAGGGCCTCAGGTTCACAATTTCCTGAACCACCACAGCCTGCGGAAAGGCTGATTCCAGTTTTTTCAAAGCGATGTAGGCGTCTAGTCGTTCATAGAAATCACCCAGACTCACCTTGAAGGTGGGTGCCTGGTATTTGGTGTACAAATCTGCTTTTTGAAAAACACGGTATGCTTGTTCTCTTGCTTTTGTCGCCTCATCCCGCTCGTTTCCTGAGTACAATAAGATCCGGTATCCGGCAATCCGGTTTGATTTTAAATCACGGCTGGCCAGGCTATCGAGGTACATATCAAGTTTTTCTGTGACCTCCAAATTTGAACCGGCATACAGCGGTTTCTGTACTTTAACGGTTTCTGTATTTTCAGTTGCATACAAAGAATCCCAAATCAGATTGGTTTGGGCCGATAAGGGAAAGACACCGTAAAACGCCAGAGCAATCAGTAAAACGTATTTCTTCAAGTTGTTTGAGATCGTGATCCAATCGCAAAAATAGACTTTATTGCCGCACAATTCCACAATCCCGATGCAAGGTTATTTTAGAATGCTCCCATTGCCCTGGGTCGTTTTTCCGGAGGAGGTACTCCATCTCCATATTTTTGAGCCCCGGTATGTTCAACTGGTTCACGAATGCATAAAGCAAAAAGAGATGTTTGGAATTCCTTTTCATTCCGTGACCATGCAATTCGGAACTCTTGTTGAAATCATTGAAATTCGAAAAACGTATTTTGATGGAAAAATGGACATTGTTGTGAGGGGTAAGGAGAAATTTGAGCTTCTTCATTTCGACAAATTGGTCCAATTCAAACACTATCCGGGTGGCAAAATCAAAACCATGGAAACGACATTCCGGTCGCAACCCAAAACAGTGGAATCTCTGCGCCGGCAACTGGATATTTTCTTTGGACTGATTGGCTCCAGGCCCATGGTGGCAAGCGATGATCCGGATTATCTTTCGTTTACCTATGGCCATAAGATCGGACTCAAACCGTATCAGGAAATGAAACTTATGTTGCTGGCAGACGAAAATGAACGACAGAAAAATCTGGTCCGTTACCTCAGCCGAATTATTCCGGGACTACGAAATGCAGAAGAAGCAAAAACCCGGATCAAACTGAACGGACACTTCAAAACCTTCGACCCGATCCGTTTCTAACCGGCTAAATACAAGACAATTCGGGAATTGTTACCATAAAAAATTCATACAACTGAATGAATAGAATAATACTTTTACTCTCTCTTAGTTACCTTTATTTGAAACAATTCATGCCGAACCAAACCAACCTGATCTGCCGGTCTTTGCGGCTTCTCTTTGCTCTGATTCTCCTGCCGGTAACACACACAATGGCAGCTTACCTCAACCGGCCAGAACTGGTCGATTACAATTTTACCAGTGCCAACATCTGCGAAAAAGCCAGTCTGAAAATCAAGTTTGATCATGAGCAATTCAATGAGGGCAATGTGTTTACGGTTGAGATTTCACAGAACGGCAGCTTCCAGCCAGGCAATACCATTCAGCTGATCGGCTCTCTGACTCAATCCGGAAACATGCAGAATGTGTTTCTCACCGTTACCTTTCCAGCCACGGTTCCTGCCGGGAGTAATTACCGACTCCGGATTAAAGGTTCCAGTCCGCTTACCTACAGCAATCAGCTAAACGAGTACCCCTTTTCCATTTCCAAACTGAGTCCTTCTGACCCGACTGTATTCCCGACGGATCATTGGAGAGGATCGTTTTACAGCTGGATTCCAAGTACAACAGGC
>CAMCXM010000224.1 GCA_945883425.1 Spirosoma fluviale | reverse complement strand
CAGCCGCGGAAGGTGAAAAGATAGGAAACCGGGCACTCAGATGCATGGCTGTGCTCAAAGGAAGATCTTTTCGGAAGGCTTCATTCAAAAAGCGGGCTCCGGTGAAGTCGGATTCATTCAGTCGTACATTGCTCAAAATACTGCGTTTTCCGGTTTCACATTCGGTGGAATGAAACAACAGAAGCGGACAAAACCGGCTGGTATCCCGGCGTTCAAAAGTCTGGTAAAAAAGAGGCGATTCTTTTTGCGGAAAAAGTGTCTTCAACTGACCTGTAATGGCGTGTTCAAACCCCACCGCCCTGTCAAAGGACGGCACGTAGCCTGGCACAAACAATTGCAACGGCTCTCCGCAAAGCAACCGGGCTGTGAGAGGCGAGAGGTAGTCGGTCCCAAAAAAGCGGTTCATCTTCTCGCGGCTTTGGGCCGCATCGAGCTGTTGGGTACGGCATAATCCATACACTCCTGCACCAAAAGAGCCGCCCGAAACAGACGAAATGGCGAACAGATTTTCATCGAAATCCTGCCCCAGCTTTTCATGAAGTGATTGCAACATGAGCGCCGTCCAGTAACCCGACCGGTTGGCTCCACCTTCCGCACAAACCAGAAAAACCGGGATTTTACGTCCGGTTGTAGTTTGAGGGATTCCGTCCTTTTGAAACCAGTTTCGGTGTTCAATCCAATGGTCAAACTGCTTTGAAACAGACAGGGGCGGATCTGGTGGAATCGGACGATTTCGGGTTGCCTGCCCGATGGGATGATCGCGGTTCAACGCAGACGAAACCAGCAGAAGACAAAACAAAGCCAGATAAAACGGAAAGAGAAAAACATGATTCAGGTATTGAATAAGGAGAATCACGGTGATTAGAAAACAAATGCAGCCGCTCAATACCGCCAGTGGACCGAGGAACGAAAGGACGGAATCGTTTGTAAACAGAAAGAGCCAGAGGATGAGAAGACCGGACATCACCATCAGGTAGAACATACCCCGATAGCCGGGTGCCGCCTGGCGGAGTGACTGAATGCGGTGTTCTGTGGTGATGGGAACCGGTGAAGGATCAGATGGAGCGACGGTTGTGTGAAAATGAACCGGTAGCAGCCATTTTCTTAATTGAGATTCCGTCCTTGAAAACGCAGATTCCAGCGTTTGTGCCAGACCGGAGGCCAGCAACCGAACAGCCTGTACCACAGCCGAGGAACGATTGTTTCGGAAATGGATCACGGCCAGATTGAAAAGGAGAGAGGTGATGACAATGAATAGGACCGATCCCGTTGGAAAGCCGGGTTCCAGCAAAAGCCGGATCTGGATCATGGTGGGCAGAAACAACAGAATCCCGCTGAGCATCCGAATGAGGTAATGCCGGTACTGTTGCAGAAACTCCTGGTATTTCCAGGCTTCGATTTTTTGAGAGGATCCGGAATAGACAATCGGGTCGTCGTACCGTTCACCTTTTACGTTTGAGAAAAAGAGGAACCAGTAAAATGCTGCAAAGTAGAATGCCCCGCTGAGCAAGGTAAAAACCTCGTAAAAGAAGAGAGGAACCGCATTTCCTTCATCGGTAAACAGCGCATTGAGGATTTCCTTTCCCTGGCTGCTTCCCAAAGTGGCGAGTATCTGAACGCCAAATAAGGCCCACAACATCCAGCTTTGTCGGATCAATAAAAGGCAATAACTGAGGGCCCAGGCCGCTTTTCGCATTGAACTGTGATACGCAATAGAGCGCAAGAAGGAAAAAGCGATGGGTTTATCGGTTCGTATACAGTGTTTTTTATCTTTCGGGTAATGTTTTATGAGATTATAACCTTATTCGCTCCGGATCATTCCGGATGTGGAATCCGAATCTTTCATTGATTCTGAACAAATCCCTCCGTACTCTTGTAGTATTTCGCAGGGTTTGTTTGTCAAGCCTTCCGGATGTTTCCGAAATGAAATCCTACGATTACATATTCACTGGTGGCGGTTGTGCCGCGTTGAGTCTTGCCTGGCATATGCTTCACCGTCCGGAATTCCGTGAGAAGCGCATTCTTGTTCTGGACAAGGAAAGCAAATCACGAAACGACCGTACCTGGTGTTTCTGGGAAACGGGAGAGGGGCCTTTCGAATCGATACTTGAAAAGAAATGGGAGAGGGCCTGGTTTCATGGTCACGGACTTTCGAAGCTTCTGGATCTGAAGCCGTACGCCTACAAGATGATCCGGGCCGATCGGTTTTATGCCCATACCCTTGATTTTCTGGCCACTTTTCCGGGAGTGGAAATTGTGCATGCGGAAGTAGGAGAGAGCCGGGAAGTTCATGATAAAGTTCAGGTGACAGCAGGCGATCAGCAATATGTGGCCGACTATGTGTTTAACAGTATCCTGCCGAAAAAACCAAAACAGCCAGGCCATTTTTATCTGCTGCAGCATTTCAAAGGGTGGGTGATTCAAACTCCGAGACCAGCCTTTTCTGAAACAGAAGCGACATTAATGGATTTCCGGATTGAACAGAATGGCGAATGCAGGTTCATGTACATTCTCCCAACATCAGCAACCACCGCACTGGTCGAGTTTACTGTTTTTTCAGAAAATCTTCTCGACAGCGAAGCCTACGATTCCGTCCTGAAAGAGTACCTGGAAGAAAAGGCGGGTATTTCTGCTTACCAGATTTTGCATACCGAAACCGGCGCCATTCCGATGTTTTCTGAACCTTTTGATAAAGCGAAAAGCAAACGAATCATCAACATTGGCACGGCAGGTGGCCAGACCAAAGCCTCTACCGGTTATACATTTACCCGAATTCAGCGGCACTCGGCCCGGCTGGTTGAGGGAATGTTAAAGACAGGTCATCCGGTGTTGCCAACCGTTCGGTCAGAGAAGCGGTTCGCGTATTACGACAAGGTCCTTTTACACGTATTGGCCAACAAAAATGTGCCGGCTGCGAAGATTTTTCAGAATCTGTTCCGCCATAATAAGGCGGCGGCGGTGTTCCGTTTTCTGGATGAAGACACCGATTTCTTTCAGGAATACAAGATCATGAACAGTGTGCCGGTGTTAAAGTTCATTGGTCCCGGCTGGAAGGAACTGGTCGGCTGGTGAAAAACAGGATCCGGCCTTACGGAGAAAGACGCTCTTTTTTCCAGTTTGATTTTTCTTCCATTGTAAAGAGAATCCGGTCGTGCAGGCGGCTT
>CAMCXM010000223.1 GCA_945883425.1 Spirosoma fluviale | reverse complement strand
CTGAGAGCCAGGAATAAGGTTTATTGGTTCCATCAGGAATAATGTAGCGAATCACTTCCTTGCCATATTCAGTTTTGATCGAATCGACCATCACATCCAGTTCGGGTTTTACATACATGGCCAGAGCAGCTTCCATCACATAACGTTCTTCATCGGGAAATTTCAGACCAGAGATTTCACCGTGGTCATCCACACCCAATAACAATTCCCCACCACCTGAATTGGCGAAGGCCACCATTTCCCGCACGATTTTGTCCGGGTGGTCGGCTTTCTTTTTGAATTCGAGGTACTGTCCTTCCCCTCGTCTGACCAGTTGTTTGAGTTCGGCAAATGTCATCCCCGTTCTGTTAAAATCTCCTGGTTTTTCATCTCGTTGTGGTTGGGGGCTGGCATTGCGTTCCATCCTTTTTCTGTGAGGTATCGCGACAAAGCCGTCGTGTACCCATGGTTGACAATGATGTTTTCTGCTCCGGTTCCCGTTATGGCAGAAAGCAATCCGGGCCAGTCTGCATGATCCGACAACACAAAACCGGCATCGGCATTTCCCCGGCTTCGGAACCGGGACAAGGTCATCCAACCGCTGCAATTGGCGGTGCGGCAGGTCACGGATTCTGGAATGCCGTTTACATTCGGTGAAATCAGGAGGGCCTTTTTCCACTCTTCCGGCTTGAGGGTTGCCATCGACCGGACTTCCGGCACGGCCACACCGTCCTTTCGTAAGGCAGCATTGGTGTCAAAAATGGTGGGATGAACGGCGACAATTCCTTTATCATGCAACATGTGTATGAGCCGCTGTGCTTTCCCAAGAGAATAGGCAAACAGGATCGAAGCATGACCGTATTCCTGATTACGCTGCCACCAATGAAGGATTTCATTGCCGGTTTCTTCCTGAGGCTTCCAACGAAAAATGGGCAGTCCAAAGGTTGATTCGGTGATGAAGGTATGGCATTTCACAGCTTCGAAGTGTTCAGAAAGTCCGTCGTTGTCGGTTTTGTAATCACCGGAAGCAACCCAGACTTCACCTTTGTATTCGACCCTCACCTGAGAGGCCCCCGGTAAATGGCCGGATGGGTGAAGACTCACTTTCACCGGCCCCATAAAAACCGGTTCATTGTAACCAACGGTTTCCACAGGCAGGTTTTTCCCCAGACGGAGTCGCAATACTTCCCTGCTTTGGGTATGGGTGAGATAGGATTTCATTCCGGCACGGGCATGGTCAGAATGGGCATGGGTGATCACCGCTCTGGATACAGATTTCATTGGGTCGATGTAAAAATCACCGGCCTCACAATAAATTCCCTCTTTTCTGAATTCCAGTAGTTTCATCCTCCTGCTCAAAACACAAATAAAGCCCTGTGGTTTGAAATTCCATTTATTGAAGCGGTTGTTGGTGGAAATTCTGGATTCTGTTTCGGTTTTGCCTAATTTGGCCCTGTGAAATATGGGCTCCTCATTTTTGTAATCTCCCTGTTTTTCCAACGGACGGCATCCGGCCAGAATCCGGTGGACTGGAAGCCCGTCGCCTCATTTTCAAGTGATACCATTCAGGTTGGAGAGCCAGTCCGTTTGTCACTGTCAGTCCGATATCCTTCCCGATTGCAGATTTTGTTGCCGGATACCAATGAAGTGTTCAGTACGTTCGAATTGCGGAAAAAGGAGTTTTACCCGACACGAACAATTGGCGAAATGAGCCGTGACTGTGTCGTCTATGAATTGGCGACGTTCAATCTGGATCCCGTTCAGACGATTTCTCTTCCAGTGCTTGAATTTTCTCAACAGGATTCCGTCCGGAAGATGTCGAATGAGGCCACCATTTATGTGAAGCAGTCATTCGAAGGCGCCCTTCCGAAGAATCCGGTGGTGCAATCGGATTTATCGCCGGTTCCGGTTCCAACACGGGTCAATTACCCATACATTCTGATCGGAATGGGGATTGTGATTTTGCTCATTCTTGTTGTGAACTTCTTTTTCGATCGGCCCATCCAGAAGTTTATTTACTTGTTTCTGGAGCGGCGTCGCCACGAAGCATTCCTCAAACAACACGACCGTATCCGCATTCTTCTGGATTCAAACCTGAACATTGACAATATTGAGTCCTTGCTCAATGTCTGGAAAAAATACATTCAGCGGGTGGATGGCAATCCGTATACTTCGCTTACCAGTATGGAGATTTTTAAAATTCTGCCCGATCCTGTTTTAAAGGATGTGCTCCAGGAAATTGACCGCTGGATTTACGGCGGAATTGAAATGAAAGATTACCGGTTTAACATTGATTATGTAAAACAGGTCGCGGTTCAGTTGTATCAGAATAAACGGGAGGCCATTCGGAATGGAAAGTTTGAGTAAAAAACTGGAGTGGTTTGATATCAAGTGGTTTCTGCCGGATACCTTCCTTGGTTTTCAGTTTGAGAACCCGATTTTCCTCTATTTCCTTGGGGTGATACCCTTTGTTTTTTTCTTCCGGTTTCTGCTTTTCGTGAATTTTCGTCAAAAGGTCGAAGTCGCATTTTTTCAAACCTCTCTCAAATCACATTGGACAGTGTATCTGCGGTTTTTGCCGGATGTTCTGATGACCTTCATTCTGGCATTGCTCGTAGTAGCCTTGGCCCGGCCCCAAAAAACAACTGAAAACCTTGAGCGCACTTCCGAAGGGATCGACATCATGCTGGTGATGGATATCTCAGAATCAATGAAGATGCAGGACCTTCGTCCCGACCGGCTTGAAGCAGCGAAAGAAGTGGCGAAAGATTTTGTCGCCGGGCGTTTGCAGGACAGGATCGGTTTGGTTGTGTTTTCAGGTGAAGCTTTTTCACTTTCTCCACTTACCAACGATTACGATCTGCTTTATAAGTTTATTGAAGAGATTGATTTTCAGATGATCAATAAATCCGGAACGGCCATTGGGCTGGCGCTTGGTGTGGCAACCAACCGTTTAATGGATTCCAAAGCGAAATCGAAGGTGATCATTTTACTAAGTGACGGCGATAACACAGCAGGAAATATCGATCCTTTTACAGCAGCCAAACTGGCGACCAGTTTCAGGACGCGGATCTATACGGTTGGAATTGGAAAAGACGGGAAGGTGTTGTTCGGAACCGATCCGTTTGGAAATGATCAGTATCTGGAAAATAACATGGACGAAAGTACCCTTCGTACCATCGCTAAAATCGGTGGGGGAGCATATTTCAGGGCCAGTGATAACAAAGGTTTGAAAGATATTTTCAACATCATCGA
>CAMCXM010000222.1 GCA_945883425.1 Spirosoma fluviale | reverse complement strand
AAAAGAAACCAGCCGAACTGAAGGTACTGAAGGCGTTGGTTCGTGCCGTCATGTCGGTCCGGAATGTGAATTTTGCCGTCACGCAAACAGAAAATACAGTGCTTCCGGGTTTTACCCAGACCATCGATTACCTCGGAAACAACAGCGCCAACAGTGCTCCGGGCTGGCCCTTTATTCTGGGTGACCAGGATCCGAACATTCGGGTAACAGCGGGGAAAAATGGCTGGCTTTCCACCAGTCCGGAACAAAACCAGCTCTTTACACAAAGCCGGACGATTAATATGACGGCACGTGCGACCATTGAGCCGTTCAAGGATTTCCGGATTCAGCTGGATGTAAAGCGATCGGAAACCGATACTTATAATGAGAACTACCGGACAGATGTGGATACAACCGGGCGGTTGATTCAGGGTGCGGACGGAAAGCCGCTTTACATTTCACAAACACCGAATCGGCTTGGAACCTACTCCATTTCGATGGTGGCGCTCAACACGGCTTTCACAAATAATGATGCCAATAACCGCAACCGGTCGCCTGAATTTAATACCTTCCAGAGTAATCTTGATGTTGTGCAGGAACGTTTGAACTGGACCAGTAATAACCAGAGAGGTGATCGGGATTCCTTATATAAGAAGACAGGCCAGAATGTTCTGATCCCATCCTTCATAGCAGCCTACACCGGAGTTGACGCGAAAAGCATCGCTCTTTCAGCTTTTCCCCGGATACCACTACCAAACTGGCGACTGGATTATGGTGGCCTTACCAAAGTTCCGGCATTGGCCGAGAAGTTTTCAAGCATCAATCTGACTCATGGTTATACCTGTACCTATTCGGTCGATCAGTTTTCCAGTTCACTTCAATATGGAACCGGGGACCAATTGCTTCTGTCCAGAAACAGGGATGTGAAATCAACTATAATGTCTGATTCGGGCGGTTTACTTCCGGCTTACAACATCAATCAGGTTACTTTAGTGGAACGGTTCTCTCCATTGGTTGGGATCAACATCCGGACAAAAAGTAAGATTACGTTGAAGTTGGACTACAATCGGGATCGTACCGTTGTACTCAATGCTTCGAATGCATCGATCACAGAACAACGCAGCAAGGAAATTTCATTTGGGGCAGGTTACCAGAAAGCTGGACTAAAACTTCCTTTCCGGATTCAGGGTGTGCAGGTGGTGTTGAAAAATGAGGTGACCATGCGCTGCGATATTTCAGTTCGGAGTACGACCAATATTCAACGATTCTTCAACCAGGCACATGCCTACCAGTCGGGTTCCATTCAGGAAATTCAGGTCCGTCCTACGTTGAGTTACGTTTTCAATCAACGGCTTAATCTGCAGGCATACTTCAGTTATGTGTCGACCAATCCGTTCACATCCAACTCCTTCCCGACCCGAACTACACGGTTTGGTATACAGCTAAGGTTTAATCTGAACTAAGGGGAGTTCAAAATTCAAAGTTTGAAGTTCAAAGATGTGGGATTGCCTTTTTTTAGCATGTTCTCTTTCTTTATTCAAAATCGATTTTCATAGGCAAAAAAAATCCGGAAGCTTTCACTTCCGGATTCAACAACGCAACAGATCGGATGGGTTATCCCTAAACGGCTGGTTTCTTATTTTCTTTCCGTCCCCGGAACCATTTTTTGGAACGCTCAGATCGGTTTGAACTGCTTGGTGCTACAGGATTCACACCTGGAGCCACCGCTTTTTTCGGTGGTTGGTTTTTCTGAGGCTTTTCGATTTCCTGGTTATCCAACGGATAAGGATGATCCGAAATAATCGGGACTTTCTTGCCGATCAACTTCTGAATATCTCTCAAAAATTCCTTTTCTTCTTCATCGCAAAACGAAATGGCTTTTCCACTTGCTCCTGCCCGACCGGTACGGCCAATGCGGTGAACATAGGTTTCCGGCACATTCGGGATTTCGTAATTGATTACGTGCGTGAGGTCATCCACATCGATTCCCCGGGCGGCAATATCAGTCGCTACGAGAATCCGGATCTGGCTGGTTTTAAAATCGCCCAATGCTTTCTGACGGGCATTTTGTGATTTGTTTCCATGGATAGCCGCTGCCTTCACACCGATTTTATCCAGGTCCTTCACCACTTTGTCGGCACCGTGTTTGGTCCTTGTGAAAACCAGTGCCCGTTTGATGGCTTTGTCCTTCAATAGGTGATTCAGCAAACTTTTCTTGTCGCCTTTATCCACCACATAAACGGATTGGTCAACGGTATCGGCTGTTGAAGAAACAGGAGTCACTTCTACTTTCATCGGATCGTGGAGAATGCTGTTGGCCAGACTCACAATTTCTGACGGCATCGTGGCTGAGAAAAACAAACTCTGGCGATGTTTTGGCAGTCGTGCGATTACCTTTTTTACATCGTGAACAAAGCCCATGTCCAGCATTCGGTCTGCTTCATCAAGTACAAAAAGACTGATGTGATGAAGATGAACAAATCGCTGATCCATCAGATCGAGCAAACGTCCGGGTGTCGCCACCAGAATGTCAACACCTTTCTGCAAAGCAGCGGTCTGTGCATGTTGCGATACCCCACCGAAAATAACCAGGTGTCGAAGTCCAAGATACCGTCCGTACGCACGGAAGCTTTCTTCAATCTGGATGGCCAGTTCGCGGGTAGGAGTGAGGATCAACGCCTTGATGTCGGTTTGTCCCCGGTCTGAGAATTTGGCAGGGTCTTCTTTCTTTTTATTGTAGAGATCCTGTAGAATCGGAATGGCAAAAGCCGCTGTTTTTCCGGTTCCGGTTTGCGCACAACCCAACAAATCGCGACCCTTTAAAAGGGAAGGAATGGCCTGGGCCTGGATGGGAGTGGGAGTTGTGTATCCTTCGTCTTTTAGAGCACGAAGAATGGGGTCGATAAGACCAAGACTTTCAAAAGTCATTCAGTAATAATAAAATAAAGCAGGCTCGCGAAAATTTTTCCGACGTCGTTAATCGCACCGAAGTGTGATTTCCTGATGCATCTTTCGAAAAAAATCGATGGAAATTCGGAGGTAAAGACCGCTACGTCGAGGCAGTCAACCGATCAGGTTGCGTCATTTCTCACTTGCTGAGCCTGTAGAAACAGGGAAGAATTGACGGAGTTTTGTTCTGCAAAGAAACGCAGAAGGTTTGGATATTCAATCTTTTCGCTTGGATTGAAGTACAAGGCCCTGATTCTATCGAAAATCAACCTTCTTTTTTACCCTCTTGTCCCAACAGTTCTTTGGCGATAAGTTCCTGTTTCTATATTTGCCACATGAGGAAATTCTCCATTCTCCTGTTATTTGCTT
>CAMCXM010000221.1 GCA_945883425.1 Spirosoma fluviale | reverse complement strand
GACGGTTACAACGAGCCCAATCCTGTGTATGACATTTATGTTCCACAGACAAAGAACACCAAGTTCCGTTCAGTGGGATCCATATTTGGGGAATATGAATTGCTGAAAGGATTGACCTTCCGCGCCAACCTGGGAATGGATTTTGTGATGCAGAACATTCGCATCTGGAATCCGGCCACTCCATCAAGTGGTGGTCGTCCAATTTCAATTACCGGTTTTCAGGATCAGATTAATTATTCACCAAGTTATCTTGCTGAATATACAGCCAACTACAAATTCAATATTCAAGATCATAACTTTACGGCATTAGCCGGCTATACTGCTCAGGACAATAACTTCCACACCATTGGAGCCGGTAGAAATGGATACACCCGACTTGATCTTCAGGTTCTTGATGACGCAGCAACTGTGCCACAAAATGTGTCTCAAACCTTCAATTATGGTGGATACGGAACCAATCGACTTCTTTCGTATGTAGGTCGTGTAAGTTACGACTACAAAGGTAAGTATCTGTTTTCTGGTAGTTTACGCCGTGATGGATCTTCAAATTTCGGACCTGGTAATAAATATGCTGTGTTCCCAGCCTTCTCTGTGGGCTGGAATGTGATTGACGAAGATTTCATGCAATCGGTTCCTCAGATCAGCAACCTGAAAATCCGTGGTAGTTTCGGACAGACCGGAAACCAGAACGTACCGGCATTTGCTTATCTGCAAAGAATCAACACGGGTATTCAGTATCCATTGGGAAATAACAGTGGTGCAGGTGGAGCCAATACCGGTGCAGCACCAACTTCAACCAAAAATCCCGATCTGAAGTGGGAGAAAAACGAACAAATGAACCTGGGTATCGATGTTGGTGTGTTTTCGAATCGCGTATCAGCATCCATTGATATTTACAAAAGAAGTTCCAAAGACCTGATTTTCCTGGTTTCTCCTCCAACAACATCCGGTACATATGAAAGTACTCCGTTGAACACTGGTACAATGACCAACACCGGAATCGATTTAACCTTGAATACCATCAACCTTCCAGCATCTTCGGAAGTGAAATGGAACTCAACATTGATATTCTCCAAGTTTAAAAACGAAGTAACCGATCTCGGACAAAGCGCCCCAATCTTTTCAAATTTTGCCCGTATTACAGGCGGTGGATTACGAGTGGATGAAGGTTTGCCTGTCAATTATTTCTATGGTTATGTAGCCGAGGGAATCTTCCAGACACAGGAAGAAATTGCAGCGCATGCTACCCAGACACCTGGTACCGATGGAACCAATGGAACTTCCCCTGGTGATATCAAATTCAAGGATATTAATGGCGATGGAGTGATCAACGATAAAGATCGTACCAATCTCGGTAATTCCATCCCGAACTTCACCTATGGTTTCACTAACACGATTAGCTACGATATCTTCGAATTGTCTGTATTCCTTCAGGGATCAAGTGGAAACAAAGCACTGAATTTCACCCGCTGGTATACGGAAGGTGGCGTTTCCAATGGAAACTATGCCAAAGATGTTATCAATCGCTGGACCGGACCAGGAACCAGCAATGAAATGCCAAGAATGACACAGGCCGATCCAAACCAGAACAATCGTGTTTCTTCACGGTTTATTGAGGATGCTTCTTATCTGCGTGTGAAGAACATTCGTTTCACCGTCAGCCTTCCAAACAAATGGAGCAAGGCTACAACTGCCAGTAAAATTCGCTTTTACGGATCTGTGCAGAATGCCTTCACTTTTACAAAATACACCGGATTTGATCCGGAAGTAGGAGGTGGAGTAGACATCGGATTTTATCCTCAGGCACGTACATGGCTGGGAGGCATAACTGTTGACTTTTAACACACAACCAAACGAAAAATTAACCAGGAATATGAAAACGAATCAATTTTTACGATTGGCCACTGCTCTCCTTGTAGCTGGAAGCATGTCCGCCTGTAAGGAAGATTTTCTGGACCAGAAGCCCAATAATTCCATTACAGATGAGAATTTTTATCAGACAGAAATAGATGCCGTTCGGGCAACCAATGCTGTGTATTCTCCTGCTCAGGGATTGTACAACGGAGCTGCCTGGCAGATTCTGGATATCATGACCGACGACGCCGACAAAGGAGGTGGCGGTGCAAATGATGGGGTAGAAGTTTTTGAGCTTGATAATTTTACGCTCAACTCTTTTAACCCAATGGTTACCAACTATTATACTCAGTGCTATCTGGGTGTGCAGCGTGCCAATTTGGTATTGGAAAAAGTGCCAAAGATTGTAGGGATGAGCCAGAACATCCGACGTCGCTGTCTCGGTGAGGCCCTGTTCCTTCGTGGATTCTATTACTATATGCTTGTTCGTCTCTATGGTGATGTGCCATTGTACACAAAGCCCATAACATTATCGGAAGCATACAGCATTAAGCGCTCTTCGAAAGATCTGGTGTATCAAACCATCATCTCTGATTTAACACAGGCTGGCGATTCTCTTCCTTTGGCTCGTTTTACGGGAGAAGATGCGGGTCGGGTGTCTTCCGGTGCTGCAAAAGGAATGCTTGCTTCAGTTTATTTGACACTTGGGCAAAAAGACAAAGCGTCAGAAAAAGCTCTGGAAGTTATCAATTCAGGCATTTATTCTCTCAATGCCAACTACGCAAACAATTATTCTGTGTATGCAGAAAATGGACCTGAATCTCTTTTTGAAATTCAATACCGAAATGCTGGTCAGCAGTGGAACTTCTACGGACAAGGGTCAGTTGTAAACTGTTTCTTCGGACCAAGGGCTCAGAACATAGTACAGTCTTCCGGTTATGGTTTCAATGTGCCGACTCAGGATTTTGTAAATCAATATGAGAAGAATGCCGCAGGGTTGATCATTGACAAACGTCGTGCCCCAAGTATCTGGATGCCGGGCGATAAATTTGATACATACACTCAGCCTGCCTCACTTGAGGGTTCTCCAAATGGTTATAATGTCCGCAAGTATTTTGTTTCGGCCAATGATGCCAATGCAGATGCTGGTGGTTGGAGTTGTGCGGGAAACATTCCGGTGATGCGTTATTCTGAAGTTCTTCTTATTGCAGCGGAAGCGCTTGGCTCAGGGCCGGGTGATCAGTATATCAATCAGGTTCGCAAAAGAGCTGGACTTCCGGATCTTCAGGTTGGCTTAAGTGCTGATGCATTTCTGGCTGCTGTTTACAAAGAGCGGCGCATCGAGTTTTCAGCTGAAATGCACCGTTGGTTTGATTTGATTCGTCATCCGGATCCAAACTACATGGTGACTGTGATGCAGGCAGCTGGTAAAAATGCCCAGGCCAGGCACATGCTAATGCCGATTCCTCAGGGTGAACGGGATAAAAATCAAAATCTGACTCAAAATCCAGGCTATTAATCAACACTGAATTCGATTGAATATGACATTTAATAAAGTTCTT
>CAMCXM010000220.1 GCA_945883425.1 Spirosoma fluviale | reverse complement strand
AGTACCAGGGTTCCGTCCCGAAGCTGGCGGCTACATTTTTAAAAATATTTTGGTCCAGATAATTCCATGGTGTGAAGACAAAGTGCCCATAGAAATATCCATCCAACGCGGTTCCCAAGCCCAATATGACCAGAAATCCTGCCGCCATTTGAATGACGGTCCGCAATGGATTTTCTTCGTTGAACAAAATAAACAAGCCATAACCGGCGATAAAGAATCCTGTCTGAAACCGGGTAATAAAGGCAAGCCCGAGTAGTACGCCCGCCATCATATTTTGCCGAAGTCTGTTGTCGTTCCAGCGAACAGCCAGGGCGAGAATCAGAAACATTCCACTCCAGGTTTCAGAGGAGAAACGAACGTGTGTGTATACCAGCGCCCAGGTCCAAAGTGACAGGTAAAGGTGCAGGTTGGATTGTGCTTTGCTACTGAATGTAAGTTGCCTGTGCCAATAATAGAGGGTAAGAGTTGATGCAATCCCCGTCATCAAACGCAGCAGGAAAATCACATCAAATGGATCGGAAACACCAGCAAAGGACGCAGCCTTCATCGTGGCAGCTGCTATGAATACCTGAAACGTAGGCCGCATTCCGGCACCGAATTCCCAGGGAAGAAGCTCGGATGGAAATTCTCCCAAAAGGTAACGGGCAAACTCGATCAACTGGTAATGTTCATCCGGATGTTGCCATCCCAGGCTGAACCAGGCTGCCATAATGTGCACCAACAGGGCAGCGGGCAGATAGAGTTTTGGTGGAAGTACTTTCAAATATTGTTCTGAAGACAAAGGTCAAATAACCTGTTTCCGGCTGGAATTGCCAAACCTGGCAGTACCGTCCTTTAAAAAGACAGGTATTACGGGAATACCATTCAAACAAATATGCAGCCGTTTGATGAAAGAATCGGATGTTCTGGCACAAACCAGCAACGTGGAAGGCACAATCCGCATCTTAAGGTCAAAATCAAACAAAAATCAAAACCAATACGACTATGAAAACCATCCGAAATTTCATCCTTTCCACCTCTGTGATCATGTTTGTAAGTCTGGCATTTGGTCATCAGTCTCAGGCTTCAGGTTTGGGAGAATTAAGTAAAGTCCGCTCTGGTTCACACACCATTTCAGCCCGTTTGCTTAATGACCATGAGATTCAATCCATAAACACGCATTCTACCCAATGGATCGAACTCAGAGCAAACAATGAGCTGGCCAACTCCAAATTTCGATTACTGGATGCAAATGGAACAGCAGTTGAAAAAGGTTCATTTAAAAACGGAACCAGCCGGATAGATGTCTCCGGAATTTCGTCCGGAAAATACCAGATTGAGGTATTTACTGGCGAAGAGTGGGTTTATCAGAGTATTATTCTGCTGTAACCCATGAAAAACAAACGATTGTTCGTGTAACAAACTTCTTCGAAATAAAGCAAAAATCCAGTGTTTTCAGTTGGATCGACAATCTGGAATCGAGCCAAAGAAAAAATAATCTGTTTTTTATCAGATACGAAACCAACCTGAATATCATTTCTGTTGTCTTCTGACTGAGAATATGCAGATCCTGGTAACAGGATTCCGTCCGCTCATCCGCTGTTTGCTTTTACTTACATCAGGAAGTGCGATTCTCACTGAAATCAATTTGAATTTAGCAACTCTGATTGTATACTTTTGCATAATCAAAACCACTATGAAACAGACATTCCTTTTCGCCGCCGCCCTGTTTATTTCATTCTCTACAATTGGAGCCGGAATCAACGCCATTCAAAACTCAACTTCTGTTGACTCTGAGAATGGATTTCAGCCTCAGGCAAATCCATTGAATCTGGTTTTGAGAGATGGTCGTCTGAAAATCGAACTGGCTCAGGAATCTCACAGCGGCAATGTGTATCTGTGCGATCTTCTTGGAAATAAAATACTGGAATCTACTGCCAACGACAACATCGACTGGTCCTTGGCGAATCTGAAGTCAGGTGTTTATTTTGTCATCTGGAAGGACAACAAATCGAGTTTTACCAAAAAGTTTATCCACAAGCAGGATAACTAAGTGTCTTCAGGGATTCTCCTGAATCAGATTTCTTCCGTAATTATATATTCTTCCTTTTTGTTGGTGTTTGCCATGATTTCACCTAGAAATCCGGCCAGAAACAATTGAACACCAACCACAATGGCCACAAGGGACAGGAAAAACAAAGGCTGATCAACAATATCACGCGTCTGAATGTGCAGACTGAGATTGTGAAGTTTCTCCCAGATCAGCCAAACTGTAATACAAAACCCCATCATAAACGACAGAGTTCCCAGACTGCCGAAGAAGTGCATGGGCCTCTTTTTAAAACGGGATACAAAGCTGATGCTGAGTAGATCGAGAAACCCATAAATAAACCGCTCCAGACCGAATTTGGTCACACCATATTTTCGGGCCCGGTGTTCGACAATTAATTCACCGATTTTTGAAAAGCCGTTTTGTTTGGAAATAACCGGAATATAACGGTGCATTTCGCCATACAAATGAATGGTTTTTACCACTTTTCCCTGGTATGCCTTTAGTCCGCAATTGAAGTCGTGGAGCTTGATACCCGAAAAAATACTGGTCACTTTGTTGAATAATTTGCTTGGCAGAGTTTTGGAGATCGGGTCATGCCGCTTTTGTTTCCAACCTGAAATCAGATGGTATCCTTTGTTCGCGATCATGTCGTATAACTTTGGAATTTCATCCGGGCTGTCCTGCAAATCGGCATCCATCGTAATGACAACTTTTCCCTCACAGTGGTGAAATCCAAGGTCGAGGGCGGCTGATTTTCCGTAGTTCCGTCCAAACCGAAATCCTCTCACAATCGGATATTGTTCCCAAAGCGACTGAATCACTTTCCAGCTGTTGTCGCTGCTCCCATCATCGACCATGATGATTTCATAGCTGATATCCATGGTTTTCACCACTTTACTAATCCAGGCGCACAGTTCCGGAAGGGATTCTTCCTCATTATACAGAGGAATGATGATGGACAAATCTTTTTTCAAAGTCGGATGTATGAGTAGTTGAACTTAATCCTGATCAAACTGATCGAAAATGCCTTGTTCTTTTTTTAGGAAAAAGCCCATGATCGAAGCCAGAATCACTGTAAAGATGAAAGATGATACAACCATGATCAACCCCATCGGGATAGGCTGCATTACTTTACGGGTAATACTCATTGTCTGCTCGATGGTAGCATCGTCAACACCTTTGTTTTCCATATCAGCCTCGATCCGGTTCAATTGAGCGGTCATCAGGTCCGGGTCTAATTGCATATGAATACCCACAATGATTGCCGACACAATTCCGGAAACGAGTCCCATCCACAAAGCGGTAACCACAAGGTCGGAATGAGACATGAAACCATTGTTTTCTTTTTTGTATCCTTCTGATGCGAGGTAAATTCCGAGAACTAAAATCAGGGTGCCTACCCAGCCACTCGAAGAACCAGAATAGTCTGTAAGC
>CAMCXM010000219.1 GCA_945883425.1 Spirosoma fluviale | reverse complement strand
TTACCGGAATCTGCTTGGCCCCCCGGTACAAACCGTCGGAGGTAATCACAAATTCACAGCCGGAATCCTGGATGCGGTCGGCCACGGCATTGACGCTGAAACCGGCAAACACCACCGAATGAACGGCACCGATCCGGGCGCAGGCCATTACGGCAAAGGTGAGTTCCGGAATCATCGGCAGGTAAATGCAGACCCGGTCTCCTTTCTTAACGCCCATGTTTTTGAGAACGTTGGCCATCCGGCAGACATGCGAGTGCAACTCAATGAAGGTGTACCGTTGAAACGATTCCTTCGGATCATTCGGCTCCCAGATAAGGGCGATTTTATTGCCCCGCTGATCGAGATGACGGTCCAGACAGTTTTCGGTGATGTTCAGTTTCCCGCCTTCGAACCAGCGGATGTCTGGCTGCTCAAAATTCCAGGTCAGGGTTTTGGACCAGGGATGGCGCCATTGGTATTGGTTGGCGATGTCGTCCCAGAATTCTTCCGGCTGTTCAACGCTTTTGCGGTAGGCGGCCTCATAGCCTTCATTTGTTTTTATCTGAAAGTTCATGGTGTCGGATAGAGGCTCCAAATACGGTAATTTGGATGAAGTTACCATGCATTTCAAACAGGCATCCGTTCAAAATCCACGATTCTTATCAAATGTGTCGGAATACTGCAACTGTTCTTTTTGATCAGACCTCGAACAGATATTGAGATCCCAAAGCCTTTATTTCCTTTGGCCGGATCGAAATTTCTTGAAACCATCCACCCCTTTTCCTTATTTGCCGCCTGTTCAATTGGACTATGACGACACCAATACAATCATCAAGACTTTTTACCGCTTCCTGCATCGCCCTCATTACCACAGCCATGACCTTTGCCATTCGAGGTTCGCTGATGGCCACCTGGGGCGAAGAGTTTTCCCTCAGCTCTGAGGAAGTGGGCAATGTGAGCGGAACCGCTTTCTGGGGATTTACACTGGCCATGGTTTTTGGCGGACCCGTCTGTGATGTTCTTGGGATGCGAAATCTGCTTCGATTTGCCTTTATCGGTCATCTTGCCGGAATCGCGTTAACCATTCTAGCCAACAGCTACCTCACACTTTTTATTGCCACATTGGTGATCGGCATCAGCAACGGACTGGTCGAAGCGGCCTGCAATCCATTGGTGACGGCCCTTTTTCCCAACGACCGGATTAAATACCTCAATCGCTTCCACGTCTGGTTTCCGGGCGGTATCGTGATTGGCGGATTGATTGCCTATCTGATGCTGGATCAGTTCCAACTGCCATGGCGGTTTCTCATGCTTACACTGCTCGTGCCGGGATTGTGGTATGGCTTTATGTCGTTCAATGCGGATTTCCCGGTGTCCGAACGCGTTTCTTCCGGAACTACTTCCAGCCGGATGTATGCTTCTCTGGCCAATCCACTTTTCCTGTTTATGGTTTTTTGTATGATGCTCACAGCCGGTACCGAACTGGGTACCAATCAGTGGATCACGCAGTTGCTGGCCAATGTGGGCGTTCCGTCGATTTTGCTGCTGGTGTTTATCAGCGGTATTATGGCAGTGGGCCGTGGTTTCGCCGGTGAACTATCGCACCGGCTTGCACCGGAAGGTATGCTTCTGCTTTCTGCCGTTTTTTCAACGCTGGGTCTGGTGATGCTTTCGTATTCGGAAGGGGCTCTGTCGTTTGTGTCAGCGGCTGTGTTTGCGGTTGGGGTTTGTTATTTCTGGCCCACCATGCTGGGCTTTGTATCGGAGTACATTCCGGAAACGGGCCCGATGGGTTTGTCGATTATGGGAGGTGCGGGCATGTTGTCGGTTTCGTTCATCCTTCCCTACATGGGGAAAATCTACGACGAAAATGTGGTCTCCAAAATACCGGCCGGGTACAATGCCGAAACTCTGAAAGCCGCAGTTCCCGGATCAAGCGACTTCGTCCTTTGGAGCCAAATCAACCTGGAAGCGGGTTCGGATACCCTGTTCATGGTCTCGGCCATGCCCTTGTTTCTGGTGGTGGCTTTTCTGGTGCTGATGGTTCTTCTTCGGAACAGGGAAAAGGGTAGTTCAAAATTCAAAGTTTGAAGATAGGAGTTCAAAATTCAAAGTTAGAAGTTCAAAGTGGTTTGCTGTGTCCCAATAGAAACCTCTGAATGAAATACGCTGTGGGCCAGAAAAACGCGAAGGATTTTGTGCCTTTCTCTGTGGTTCTCTTTGAATTCTCTCATTACCTCCGCGGTAAATTTTCGCTGTTCGCACCGCAGAGAGTTATATCATGCTCCAAATTCTTTGAACTTTGAACTTCAAATTTTGAACTCTAACCGTTTCTGAAACAGATAACTCGGATTGGCCCGGATCAGTTTTAGGTCAGGACGGTGCCGGATTTCTTCGATCAACTTTACACTGCCGTATGGCAAGCCGGCTGCCGAGTCATCCAGCAAAACAAATCCGCCGGGAACCAGAAATTCCATGGTGTTTTCGAAATCCTTGCGGGCTGCTTCCAGCGAATGGTCGCCGTCGATGTACACAAAAGCCAGCTTTCCCCCGCAGGTAACCGAACGACCGAAAACATCCATTACCTGCTCATTCGTTCTCCAGGAATGGAAAAAGGAATCGGATGTACACTGAATCGTGTGCGGCAAATGATCCGGATGCAGAAGGCGCACCGACCGCACAAACGATTCCCGGATGTAGTCCATGTAGTCGGTTCTCAGCACATTCGGTTTTCCGTCAATGTGTTGAGGAAAAGGTTCCGTCTGGTCGTGGTAACCGGAGTACAGCCAGGGATCGCAGCTGAAAACGGTGGGTGACTTACCGTGTTTTTTGAGAAGATGGAGCAGGAGATTCATCGAAAATCCACCAAAAGACCCAATTTCAAGAATCTGTCCTTCAAGAGGAAGGTTTCTTAGAGCATAGTCTATGAGGAATAGATTGCCTTCGTTCATCATGCTTTCGCCCACCACAGTCGAAGGAAGCCGGTACATGAAATCGTCTTTCACGATCCGTTTCATCCGGAAGTTCTGCCATTTCACCTGTAGCCAGCGAGTCATGTTGCAAAGAAGATGGATCAGATGGAATTATCAGAATTTTCCTTGCCTGACTCTAGCTTAGAGAAGTGTCGTTCGTGGCTGCCAAAAAAGAGTTAGATTTTACCGCAGAGGAAAAGAGCAAATACAAAGAGAACCACAGCACTTGTCCCGGTTTTACACCGGGAGGATTGAAGATCAATGTGTTTCTCTGCGTCAAATCTCTTTTAACACCCGATGTAAAATCGGGAAAGGTCCTGCGGTTTCTGTCTTTTGCGACTGCCACCAACGATGTTGAAATCAAAAAATGATCATCGTTGCCAACGCCAGCAAGGCCGGAATTCCCTGAATGAAAAAGGTGGTTCGCGAAGCTGAGTATCCGCCATACATTCCGGCCACTGCCACGCAGCCCAGAAAATAAATCGCAATGTTCCGGCTCCATTCGGCATCCTGAATGAACAGCGACCAGAACAGTCCCACCGCTAAAAAACCATTGTACAATCCCTGGTTGGCGGCCAGTGCTTTTGTGGGTTCAAACAAATGCTCCGGAAAACTGCGAAAGGTCTTTTTGCCGCGGGTGGTCCAGGCAAACATTTCAAGCCAGAGAATGTAGAGATGCTGGACGGCA
>CAMCXM010000218.1 GCA_945883425.1 Spirosoma fluviale | reverse complement strand
GGGGATTCTCATGGGTCACCCGCTGTTTCAATTCCTTTTCTGAAATCGTCAGGAGTTTTATGATCTCCACAACCAGATCGCAGAGGTGACGATAAAACTCTTTCTCAATAGCCCGAAGTTCTTTCTGCGTTTTCTCCGGAAAGCTGTTCCTCAGATTATGCCGGACCACCTTTACCCGATAGCCCGCAAGTTTATACAACATCCAATACAGAATGTTGCTGATCCCATAAAGGACCGGCAATGGCAGGTAGGAAAGAAAGATAAAAAAGAACAAGAACTAAATGAGGATTAGCGGGCAGTCTTTGGATTCGCCTGCTCGTTGCGGTCGTTCGGACTTAGGCGGTCAAAGTTATAGGTTGCATTGTTTTCCACAACACTTCTCCATTCGCCATTCCGCACTTCTCCTATGGCACTGCTGTGAATCAACCGGTAATTATCATTTCCCCGGTTTTGCTGAACAAATACAAACATCACATCCGATTGTTTCACCGGAACCTCCAGATAGTAGTAATACCAGACTTCATAGGGAACCGTGTTGAGGTTTTGCATCGCTTTTCGCTGTCTGTCAGAGTATTCATTCTCAATAATATTGGGCTTGCCATATTGAAGAATGATTCGGCCCCTCTCGGTCTGGTAGGCTTTCATTGTCTGTGTGGAATACTTTGAATCGGCATACACCACAAGATTATGGTACTGCCTGAAATCTTTCGAAGCATTCTGGCCAGAGCGCTTGGACCAGAATGAAGCGAGATAATTCTTCACTTCTGTTTCTGTTCCTTTTTTGCGGAGATAATCAATGGTTGACTGTTCGGATGTGCTGGCAATGGGCAGAAGACTCGCCACCAGGTGCTGCCTTTGATCGGTGGTAAGTTTCTCTATTTCAGTAGCCAGAACCTGATCACCGGATGGTGTTGTGCCATCAACAAATTCCTGCTTCAGACCTGGATTGCTTTTTCTGAAATCACGATAGGATACCGATACAATTTTACCTGCTGTATCAATCAGATCCCAGATCAGCAGGTAATTACCGGAGGGAAGATTTTTAATGGGAAGATCGGTGATGTAGGCCAGATTCAACCCGGATTTTACCCGTTTGATTTTCCCAAATTCATCCAGACTCTTCTTGGAACTTTGTTCCAGAACTCTTACCCGGCTCACCAAAGGAGTGCCGGCAGATATTTTATTCAGAATTCCATGGGCTTCTGAATAAAAACGGAGCACTGTATCGGCCTTCATATAAAAATCAGATGACCGAATGGCTTGAATTTTCTGCTCAAATACTGACTTTGACGGATCATAAAACTCTGGCTCCATGAGCATTAAATCGCTGCATACAGGTTTTATCTGCGCATCCGGCATTTTAACACTGAAGTTCAGTTTCTCTTTCAGCGTATCCTGATTGTTCGGATCGTAAATCAACATATCCACCGTGTAGTTGCCAGACGGAAGGGCTATTTCCTTCATTGCGGAGTAACGGCGGTCAAACAGTGAAGAGTCCTTGAGAATGGGCGAATTCAGATCCATGTTCTCGGCAAAATAATTACGGACGGAATCGTTTACAGCAATTGAAAAAGACACGGTACCATGATAACCGCCATTCAACTTTTGATATCGGATGGAATTTCCATCAACCCCAAACAACAGAATCAAACGACCCCCTCCTTTTTCCGCGGGAAAAACCAGGTAATCAACAGAAGCGGAGATTTTGGCGATCGCATTGAAATGGAACAAATTGATTCCAATCAGCAACAAACAGAGCCTGATTGAAGTTGCATTGAAGTAGTTTTTCATGGTTGTAGAATTGACCTTCCAAATGTAAAGAAATTCGAAAAGATTTCTGCCGGGCGGGACAACCCTTTTCGTGTTAAGCTGTTAATTTGCAAATCATATAAAGATTATGGAAAATCAAAAACAACCGGACCTGAAAAAATCACCGGGGCTCTCAGAAGTACTCGGTTATTATTTCAGGAAAAGCGACCCGGCCAGACCCAACAATTTCAACATCCGTGCGATGCATACGATCAATAAAATCAGTATCGTGATGTTTTTGGTTGGAGTGGTCATGCTGATCGTGAAACTGGCACTTCGATGAATCTGGAAGAAATCCGTTCTCATTGCCTTTCAAAAAAAGGGACAACCGAAGAGTTTCCTTTCGACAATCAGACGCTTGTTTTCAAGGTATTGGGGAAGGCTTTTCTGCTCACCAACATTGACCAGCCGGACAGTATCAATGTGAAATGCGATCCGGAACTGGCGGTTGACCTAAGAGAAAAGTTCGACACCATCACGCCAGGGTATCACATGAATAAAAAACACTGGAACACCATCATGCTGAAAGGAAACTACAACCGTCAGGATATTCTCGGCTGGATCGATCATTCATATGATCGGGTTTGTGCCGGACTGCCTGGTAAATTAAAAGCTGAACTTTTGTCGCTTTGACCTGAACCAACCCACGTGAAAATACTCCTGATTCGTTTTTCTTCCATCGGCGACATTGTGCTCACTTCGCCTGTCAGCCGGATTTTGAAAACACAAGTCCCAGGTATTATTGTCCATTACCTAACCCGTAAAAAATTTAAATCACTTCTCGAATTTGATCCCTTTATAGACCAGATTCATCTATTTGATGAAAATCTAGGTTTCATTATTGATGAACTGAAGAAAGAGAAATTCGACCTCATACTAGACCTTCACAACAACCTCAGAAGCCGGGTCATATCACTGGCTCTCAATCGGCCTACCGTCCATTTTCCAAAAGAAAACATCCTGAAATGGTTATATGTCCGTTTCAAAAAAGATTATCTTCCACATACCCACGTAGTAGATCGCTACCTTAAGACGGCTGAAATTCTGGGAGTTGTAAACGACAACCAAGGATTAGGTTTTTATCCTTGTGATTGCGAATCCGTGACAGAAACCGATCTCCCGGAAGCCTTTCGAAACAAGAAATTTATCATTTTCTCCATTGGAGGCACCCACTCTACAAAACGGATGCCAGCCAAAAAATGGAATGAAATTCTTTCCTGGATTCCAGCTCCCGTCATCATCATTGGAGGCAAAGAAGATCAGGAAGCAGGCGAGCAGATCGTAGAAGAAAATCCGGGTTTTCCTGGACAGCACATCTGGAATGCTTGCGGACAATTCTCCATTGGTGGTTCATCCTATCTGATCCGGATGTCGTCTTTGGTGATCACACATGATACCGGAATGATGCACATTGCTGCAGCCTTCAAAAAACCAACGGTGGCCATCTGGGGGAATACCACACCAAGACTCGGAATGTATCCTTACCAGACCGAACATATCAATCTGGAAGTAGACGATTTGCCATGCAGGCCCTGTTCCAAAATCGGTTTTTCAGCCTGTCCTGAGGTTCACTTCCAATGCATGGAGAAGCAAAACACCGGGTCATCGGAATTCCAATCTTTCGTAAGGCGGTTTCTTAAATAATTCGAAATGGAAATCGAACTTGCCGGAAAATCAAAAAAGTGCTTTGCCGAAGTCTGGCTACCCCTGGCGTTGCCCAAACCCCTCACCTACCTCATTCATTCTGAAGAAGACATTCAGCCTGGTTTCAGGGTAATTGTTCCATTAAAAGGGAAGAAATTATACACTGGTTTTGTGTGGAAAATTCACACC
>CAMCXM010000217.1 GCA_945883425.1 Spirosoma fluviale | reverse complement strand
TTAAAATTTTTGCTTTTAAAGAGGTTGGATGGATTGAAAGGGAAAAGATTACCCAAAATGAACAGTGGATTGATGAGTGGAAGGTTATTTTAAGCCGTTCTTATAATGGCGGATATACATATCCACATCAAATAATTAATAAACCTATTATTGCTGAAAAGGGAAGTTGTTGTACCGAAACTTATATCGTTTGTGATATAATTGCAAATGAGACTAGGGCAAAGAATTTAAGGGACTACATAACGACAAGGTTTTTTCGCTTTCTGGTATTCCTAAGAAAGGTTTCTCAAGACAATCCCAAAGACAGATTTTTCTTTGTGCCTATACAGGATTATGATGAGCCGTGGACAGATGAAAAACTATACGCCAAGTATGGGTTGACAGACAATGAGATTAACTTTATTGAAGGTCTGATTCGTCCAATGGATTTAAATTCTGATGAAAATGACGATGAGTAAAAAAGAGTTTTTCCCCCCTCGTCCTTCCACTAGTCCTACTATCTATGCCTATGAGTTGGTTGGGGTTTCAACGCATGCTGGGCTCATAAAAATTGGCTTTACCTCCAGAGATGCCTTTAGCAGAGTATCGGAACAGCTAAAAACATCTGGTTTAAAGTACAGGATCGTATTTGAGGAGTCTGCTATGAAATGCGATGGGAGTTCGTTTACAGACCATGATATTCATCGGCATTTGCGCAGGCAAGGTTTTGCAAATCCCGAAGGTGAATGGTTTAAATGCACGCTAAACGATCTCAGAAAAGCAATTTGGGAAATTAAAACAGGGGAACGGACAGAAGCCAATCGAGTCTTAACCTTTGGAATGCGTCCAGAGCAGGATGCAGCTGTTGAAAAGACAATCACATATTTCAAGAGTTTTAAGAAGGAAAATCCCAACAAAACCCCGCACTTTCTGTGGAATGCCAAAATGCGTTTTGGTAAAACATTCGCGAGTTATCAGCTGGCCAAGAAGATGGGGTGGACAAAAATTTTGGTACTTACATTTAAACCTGCCGTAGAAAGCGCATGGGATGAAGATTTAATGACCCATGTTGACTTTGAAGGTTGGCAGTTTATTTCTCGTAACGGATTAACCTTTGAATCTGCCGACCCCAAAAGACCCATTGTATGTTTCGGGTCATTCCAAGATTATTTGGGGAAAAATACAAGTACTGGAGGAATAAAAACCAAGAACGAATGGGTTCATGCAACCAATTGGGATTGTGTAATTTTTGATGAATATCATTACGGTGCATGGAGAGAGAATGCCAAAGAACTCTTTGAAGCCGAAGGTAAAAAGGAAATTGAGTTTGGAGAGGGTGAAGGTATGGAGTACTTCGATGAAGAAACCATGCCGATTACCACCAATCATTACCTGTATTTATCGGGTACCCCCTTTCGGGCAATTGCATCGGGTGAATTTATTGAAGAACAAATTTTTAACTGGACATATTCTGATGAGCAGAAGGCCAAAGACGAATGGGATGAAACCAGAGGCATAAACCCATACGCATCCCTTCCTCGGATGGTCATGTTGACTTATCAATTACCTGATTCTATTGCCCAAATTGCCATGCAAGGTGAATTTGATGGTTTTGATTTGAATGT
Source organism: Spirosoma fluviale (assembly GCA_945883425.1). Classification (GTDB taxonomy): domain Bacteria; phylum Bacteroidota; class Bacteroidia; order Cytophagales; family Flexibacteraceae; genus CAMDMI01. The sequence goes on along the minus strand of CAMCXM010000217.1, from coordinate 2,172 downwards.
GTTTTTTTCAGCCGAGGGTGAGGGTTCAAAAGCACGATTTAAATTTGAGGATGAGGTTCAAAAATGGTTGGATTTGATCCGTGGGTCATTCAGCGAAACCACCATCGACAGCTTGAAACTTGGTGCTAAAAAGCCCCCGTTACCCTTTTCGCATGCTCCGTTATTGAATGTGTTGAATCATACATTTTGGTTTCTGCCATCGGTAGCCTCTTGTTATGCAATGGCAAATCTCTTAAAGCAACGGCAAAATAAGTTTTATCATGATTATACGGTTGTTGTAGCTGCGGGCACACAAGCTGGGATTGGTGCGCAAGCATTACCCCCTGTTATGGATGCAATGACAGACAATCCTCTTGAGTCCAAAACAATCACCCTATCCTGTGGGAAGCTAACCACTGGGGTTTCTGTAAAACCCTGGACAGGTATTTTTATGTTGCGCAACTCATCCAGTCCAGAAACATACTTTCAAGCTGCATTCCGTGTTCAAACACCTTGGTCAATTAAAAATCCTGACAGCAAATCACCCAATAAGGAAGAAATTCTGAAGGAGGAATGCTATGTATTTGATTTTGCCCCGAATCGAGCATTACGGCAAATCGCAGATTATGCGTGTCGGTTAAATGTCAATGAATCTAATCCTGAGAAGAATGTAGAGGACTTTATCAACTTTCTCCCTGTATTGGCTTACGATGGTAGTTCGATGAAGCAAGTGGATGCCGCGGGCATATTGGATATTGCCATGAGTGGCACAACGGCAACGCTTTTGGCAAGACGCTGGGAGAGTGCCTTGCTTGTTAATGTTGACAACAATACGCTAGCCAGACTCATGGCTAATGAGGAAGCAATGAAAGCCTTAATGAATATTGAAGGCTTTAGAAACCTCAATCAGGATATTGAAACGATAATTAATAAGTCTGAGGCGGTAAAAAAGGCTAAGAAGGAAGCCAACGACCGCGAGCTTACCAAGAAAGAGAAAAAGGAACTTACCGATGAAGAAAAGGAGTACAAGAGCATCAGAAAGCAAATCCAAGAAAAGCTAATCAAATTTGCCACACGGATCCCCGTATTTATGTACTTGACTGATTACAGGGAGCGCAGTTTACGCGATGTGATCACCAAATTGGAGCCAGGCCTGTTTAAAAAGGTTACGGGATTGTCGGTGCGCGATTTTGAGTTGTTGGTGAGCTTGGGCGTATTCAATTCCGTTTTAATGAATGATGCGGTGTATAAATTCAAACGCTATGAAGATGCGAGTTTGGAATATGTCGGTATTAACAAACATGCAGGAGAAGATATTGGTTTATTCGATACAGTGTTGAGTCGTGAGGATTATGAAGCCACATTTGTTGACCAACCTGAGAAGAAGCGATAATCAAATATTATTATCGGTATTTACCGAGAAAACAGGTGATTTTTTCAATAAATCTGCCGAGAAAAGGCGATACCCTAAAACTGAGTATTGTTTCTGTAAAACCTTAATTATAAAGGCTTAAGGAAGGGTTTTGCTCAAAAATATTTTTATTTAGGTTTTGAGTCGTTAATGATATAGGGAAGGTTTTAGCTGTTACGCGATAGTAAACCTGCCAGCAAGTCTGCAAATTGATCCTGATTGAGTTTCAGCACTTTTTTTAATTCGCGTTGCGCTGGGACAATTTCGAGCCAACCTTGGTGACCCTCAATGTTGTTTAAATTTTGTAGAATTTCAGATTTTGGTATCCGAACATTGAGGTCGTCATTTGGTAATTTAATGCTCTCATTACTGTTAAGGTGATCTGTGCCCTCCTGATAAATTTGGAGTAATTGTGCTTTGGTGATGGTGTAGGATTTCATATAGTTGATTTACCATAAATAGTTTGTCGGGCATTTGCATGAATATTCCGGTCAAAGGGGGCCACTAAATCCGGTTCAAAAGGGGCCAGTCATTACGGTTGAAAGGGGGCCACTTTACATGGTTGATTTGTATCCCCCCGACCAACCACGTCTTGCGTAAGTGGAGTGGGGATCTACTGAGCTTGAGCCGCGGTGGGCAGCAGGCTTTCCAATTCGCTCATTTTGGTATCTGCGATTCGGTTGATGGATTGCGTGAGCCACTCGGTGGGGTTCAGCCCGTGGGCATCGCAGCAGGCGAAGAAGGAGTACATCATGGCGTTTCTGCGTGCGGCCTCATGTGAT
>CAMCXM010000216.1 GCA_945883425.1 Spirosoma fluviale | reverse complement strand
GGAGATATTCCATCGGAACGGATTCCCATGCCTGAGCATTCCGGACAAAAGAGGCATCCAGCAAAAGAGGTCTTCCCAACGCCACCAGATCGGCCCGCCGGTTCAGGAGGAGTGTGTTCACCTGATCCATGGACGAGATAAATCCGGATGTAATCGTCGGAATATCCACCTCATTGCGAACGAAATCCGAGAAAGGCGTTTGCCACATCCGGCCAGTAGCAGGCTGCTGGTTTTCGACCGTTCCTCCGGTGGAAACATTGAGAATATCGGCACCGGCATCTTTAAAGGCTTGGGCAATGGTCAGTACATCGCTTTCTGTGATGCCGTTTTCTGCCCAGTCGCAAGCCGTAAACCGGACCGACATCGGCTTCTCTTTCGGGAAAACTTCCCGCATGGCCTTGAAAACCCGCAGCGGAAATCGAAGCCGGTTTTCTACCGAGCCTCCAAACGAATCCGTCCGATGGTTGGTGAGTGGAGATAAAAACGAGGCAAACAGAAAGCCGTGATGCGCCTGAAATTCGAGCATGTCGAAGCCCGCTTTCGTGGCGTTTTGTGTGGCCAGAACAAAGGAATCGGCGATCCGGTCCATGTCGGCTTCCGTCATTTCTTTGGGTGTTGGCCAGTTTTGGTCGAAGGGCAGGGGAGAAGCCGAAAGCAGTTCCCATGGATTCGAAATGGGTTGGTTTCGCCCTTCCCATGGTTTCACCGAGGCACCTTTCCGTCCGCCATGGCCGATCTGCATTCCGATTTTGGCATTTGTATGCTGGTGGACAAAATCCACAATCCGTTTCCAGGCGGTGGTTTGTTCATCCGACCAGATACCGGGACAACCCACGGTGATTCGTCCATCCGGAGAAGCCGCTGCCATTTCGGTCATGATCAATCCAACGCCTCCCGTGGCTCTGGCTCCGTAATGCATCAGATGCCAGTCGTTTACGAGTCCATCGACGGCTTTGTACTGGCCCATCGCACTCATCATCACCCGGTTTGGAATGTCCAGATCGCGAAGACGATAGGGAATAAAAGCCGGTGACACGACCGGACGATCTTTGTTTTCTTTCGAATTGAAATTCTCTAAAACCTTGGCGGCAAACTGCGGATCCCGCAATGCCTGGTTGTCGAAGGTCACCTTTTTGGAGCGGGTCATCACCGAGAAAGCGAAGGTCATGAAATCCTGCTTTATGTGGCGGTCCATTTGTTCGAACCATTCCAGCGAAACATTGGCTGCATGCTGGATCATGGAAACGGGATTCCGTCGTTTTTTCTCGTAGGCCTGAAACGCTGCGGGCACATCGCTGCGGTTTTGAAGGACGGCATCGGCCATTCCGATCGCACCTTCCATCGCCAGTTTGGTTCCCGATCCGATGGAGTAGTGGGCCGAAGCTTTGGCATCTCCCATCAACACCATATTGCCGTGGTGCCAGTTGGTGTTGGTTACCAGCGGAAATTGCCGCCAGTATGATTTATTGGAAATGAGGGGATAACCCGCCAGTTCTTCTTTGAAAATTTCCGACACTTTGGCGATGGTTCCGGCTTCGTCGTCCACTGTAAAACCCGCTTTCTGCCAGGCCTCGTCGGATGTTTCGATGATCCAGGTGCTGTGGCCTTCTTCGTACTGATAGGTGTGGGCCACGAAAGTTCCCCATTCGGTTTCGCGGAAAAAGTAAGCAAAGGCATCGAGCGGTCGGGCCGAACCCAGCCACACGAAACGGTTTTTCTTCATTTCCACTTTCGTTCCGAATTCTGTAGCAAACCGGCTCCGGATGCCGGATCCGATGCCATCACAGATCACCACCATGTCGGCATCTTTCCAGACAGACGGGTCGTCGACGATGGTTTCGAAATGCAAATCCACGCCTTCTTCCCGGCATCGCTGCTGTAAAATCTGGAGGAGGGTTTTACGGGAACAACCGCAGAATCCGTTGCCGGTTATGCGTGCTTTTTCGCCGTTGCGGACAACGTCGAGTTCGTCCCAGTAAGCGAACCGATCACGGATCAGTTCATAGGTTCCGGTATCGCGACTGAGGAATTCGCTGAGGGTTTCGTCTGAAAAAACGACACCGAATCCAAAGGCATCATCGGCTTTGTTTCGTTCCAAAACCTTGATGTTGCATTGGGGCCATGCTTTTTTTACCAGGATGGAAAAGAATAATCCACCCGGTCCTCCGCCAACGACGGTAATGTTCATAAATCGGTTGTTATCTGGTGTATAAACGCAGTGATCTGGAATTGAATGCGTTCATCATTTCAAAAAACAGAAACGGGAACCTTTCATTTTCAGGCCGATACGTCATCCAAAACAGCAGGCAGCCGCCATTCAGGACGACCGCAAGAAACGAGGAAAACCGGTGGATTGCAAAGGGAAATACGGATCGGGCAGTCAATAAATTTTCCAAAACCGAAGCCGTATTTCGGCACTGAATCGGTGAAAAGAAATCGGATTTGGATAAAGCGATGAAGACCCCTTCGTTGGATTGCAGTTGTCAATGTTGCATCTTTTATCGTAAAGGCCTACTTTTCAACGGTCCTTTCAAAAGGGCTTCCGACTAACTTACCACCATCTTTGAAAATAGTTGCCATCGTTCTTGGAATACTTCTGTTCTGCTTTTGTTCAGAAGCCCAGGATGCTTTTATCCGAACATCTGGTCATTATTATTATAAAAATAACCTGAAGATTCAACCCACACCCGACCTGGGTTGGGTATTGTACGAGCCGGATAGCTTTAAGATTTTTAAATACAATGCTTGTGGAAGAATTGAGTGGGGGAGGAGATACCAGCTTCCGGTGTCTGGTTATCAGGGACTCGATTGTTTCATCACCACCCGAAAAGGAGGTTATGCCTTTTTTAATATGGTTCCTGAATTTAATACAACCAAATCACAGCTGACCGTCGTAGACGGAAATGGCGATGTATTTTGGAGCAGGATTTTTTCGGATCCGGAATTTTCGATCACCACCTATTCCATCGGACAAGACAAACAAGGTAGTTTCTTCATTTATGCCAATGCATCGAAAATTGGCGGAGGAGATGTCTTTATTATGCTCACCAAATTGTCTGAATCAGGTGATCAGCAATGGACAAGGTTTTACAACCGAGGCGGTTTCTGGGGCGGAGCGATTGCTACTGATGACAAGGGTTTTCTGATGAGATCCGGTTCAAATGTAATCAAAGCAGACAGCAGCGGACTGTTTGAGTGGGGCACCGTCATTTTATCCGGAAGCGGAAATTACATCACTCCATTGGAGGTGGAAGATGGATACATCCTGACAGGTTTGACTCCCAATTTCTTGCAGACCGCGTACTATAAACTAAAGAAGGACGGGACTTCAGCATTTTCAGGTTGCATGGCGCTTGACCAACCCATTACCGGAATTGGGGTCGCTCCATTTCTCAGGAGAATCAATATTGGGCGGGTCGGGGGAATGTTTTCTATAGGCAATCGTCCAACCTTTGTGTATTTTGATCACAGCATGAATGTTGTGAACACCCATTCCCTTACGATCGATCCAATGGTAATGATTCAGGGAATCGATATTGCATATTCCAAAGATGATCGTGTGTTGGTTGCTGGTACAATCAACATCGGAGATTTTGCTTTTTTTCCTCAGGTATTTACAGGTAAATCAGATTCCAGTTTTCGATTTGGTTGTGATACTGTGTTGACGGTAAGCACCTCGCCTCTGCCAGGATCGATCCAGCCATTTACAGTTACTTCGGTTTTGCATACGATGCAGGCTCTCCAACAAACAGTTTTGGCCGAAAATCTGACCGACGAAACATTCCAATTTTGCGGAGGCCCACCCACACCACTTTCGGTTCAGATTGTGGGTGATTCGGTGGTTTGCAGTGCGGCAAAGCCAGTGATACTTTCATTGAAATCGGCTACCAGTTTCGATTCCGTCCTTTGGTCGGATGGTTCGGATAAAACGACACTTTCTGTTTCAAAGCCGGGTAAATACTGGGTGAGGACATTCGACAATTGCCGGAAAGAAGCGGCATCCGATACGTTGGTTGTCAAAGAAAGCAATTTTCCGGAGATTCCCTG
>CAMCXM010000215.1 GCA_945883425.1 Spirosoma fluviale | reverse complement strand
GGGAAAATGGGCATATGCGGACCACCATCGGCATGGGCCGGAAGATGAATTCCATGCCAATGAAGTGTGGTGGAATCGGAAATGTTGTTGGTAATCATGGCATCCACATCCATTCCTTTCCGGAGAATAAGGGTAGGTCCCAATATGGATTGCCCGTTGTAAGATAAGGTGGGAGTCGGTTTTCCAGGCAAAATCGAAGCCGAGGACGGAGCCATATTTAAATTAAACATCGGCCCTTCCAATGTATCGGGAATAAAGATGGGCTTAAGAAACTGTGCCTGAACAAATGTTTGGGTAAAGCATCCCAGAATCAGCAGAAAGAAGAAATGTAACCGCATAGAGCAAAAATGAAGACTCGAAGGTTAATCCATGGCCCGATTTAAAAACTCAAGAAAAGGACGGATTTTCCGGCATTTAACAGCCAATATTTCCGGGAAATCTTTTTTCAGAATGTCGTCATCCCCAAATTTCCAGGAGAAATAATACTGGTTGTAACGCAGAAGATCGATTTCCGGGTGGTCCTTTGGATAGCCTTTCGGAGCCGTTTTTAGTTGTGCTCCCTGCATAACACCAAAAACAGTAGCGAAATCCGGATTTTCAATCACTTTCCTTAGGTCGTCTGCATTGTAGTCGATTTCCTGACGGATACGGGCCAGTTGTTCGGCGCTGGGTTCATACACGCCGGCTGCCATAAACGATTCACCGGGTTCGAAATGTAGGTAGTAGCCGAAGCCTGTCATCGCTCGCTTTCCATCCCGTGAAATCATGGACGAGAAATTCTTTTTAAACGGGTCCTTGTTTTTCGAAAACCGAACATCCCGGTAAATCCGGAACATGGTCTGCTTTGCTTTCAGATCTCCCAGGTCTTCAAATTTTCCAATTTCTGCAATGCATCGGGTGATCAGTTCTTCTGCTTCTGATTTAGCCGTTTCGTATGTCTCACGGTTTTCTTCAAACCATGGCCGGTTGTTGTTTTCAGAGAGTTGTTGGAGGAAAGAGTAGATGGACTTCATTGGTAAATGGAAATCAGTTGGCAGGGGAAGGTTGTTTTTTTCGTTTGTACAAAGGAACATTGCTGCATGGCTCCCCAAACATAAGACTTTGTACAACAGGAGTGAGTCGTGATGTAATGGTGATATAGGCTGACACAGGAACCGGATATTTGCTGCATCCTTTTACAATCACTTTCTGGTCTTTGTAAGGCGACAGATCCAGATTGCTGATCCAGCGTTCAAACAGGATCTCATCGATTTTATCTTTGGTTCCAAATACGATCGATTTGGTGAATGGTGCTGCATAGGTTGCGACCAGCATAAAAGCCCAGGTGGGCACAATCGCATCGGCTGAGCAATAAATGGCCAGATGCTTTCCCTCAAAAGATGGCCAGTCGAATTGCTTGAGAGCCGAACGAAAGTCCAGTTCTTTGAGGACAAGACCCATATGCAGATAGGTGGCGACATCAAAACTTTTGCGATCAGCATGGTCATACCAATCTTCAAGGTCAAGCTGCATCAGGCTGCTTTCGGCTACCCGGTTGATAATTTCTGAATTCATCTGGTTGTGTTGCTCAGGATTGCGACATCAAATATGAGACCAAACTTTGGACGGTTTGTCAGGCTTGGGAAAAAAAACAGAACTGAATTTATCATCCAGAATCCTAGGGCATTACGGCTTTATCAGCAAGAGTAACCCATATTTCCACGTTAGAATGAAAGGAATTAGAAAACTCTAATAAATTTTAATTCTAAGGTTTGCGAAAAACCGAAGCTTTGGCCTTATTTGCAAGAACCTTTCGAACGTTCAAAAATGAAATTCCTGCTTAGTTTATCTTTGGTCCTCGCATTTGTGCTTTCATTTTCAGGGTTTACACAGGCACAAGACGAGTCAAATAAAAAAACGGACAAACGAATCGGAATCGCCCGGATACAGATTTTTGCCAGTCCGGCCAAGGGTACGCCCATTGCTGACATTGCGAATCTGCCTTTGTTTTTTGGTTCCAATTCGGATTTTATTGTGTACCACAAAAAGCGGAAGCTAAGAGATCAGATGCCGCCAACCACCGGCGATTCGATCCGTGAAATAACCTCCGACTCTTTGGCGATCTATCTGAAGCAAAGTTTGTATTCGATGGCCGGTTATGGCGATGCAGGTGGAAACAGCCGTGGAAAGCGGAATATGATTCACGATCTTCCTTCCGAGGATCCGGAAGAAGTAGCCCGTGATTCCATTTTTGATGAAGCCATTGACATTGGATGTTTCTGGACTTTTGCTGAAACGCCTGATAAACAGGGGTTCATTCCGTCAGTAATGATGAAGATGGAAGTGTATGACAAAACCGGACAGGCACGCCCACAGAAAAGCATAACATTGGCACCATCCGAAATCAAAACGGCTCATTTCAAAGACGCCCATGGAGTTGAATATGATTTTGTAAAAGGCATTTCCATAAAAGTTCTTGAAGACGGAGGGGTTATGGGAAATGTGATTGCGGATGTTTATTTGCAGGCGCTTAATAAGCTACTTGCAAAACGATGATCCGATTTATCTCTGAGTCACATCCGTTTCGAAACGGATTCCTCTTTCTTTTCATTCTCCTTTGTGCTTCCTGGCAACAAAAAGATACCGGCAAACTTGTCTCGGTGAAAGTGGCCGACATGCTCACGGTTAAAGTGCCGGAAACTTTTCAAAAACTCACAGACGACCAGATTGCCGATAAAATCATTGCTTCCCGCAAGCCATTGGTTATGTATTCCAATCCCGGTGGAACAGTCGATTTCTCGGTTTCAGTCGGGAATTCTTCCAAAAATCCATGGCAGGATAAAGACCTGAAATTGATGGCAGAATTTCAGAAAGCCAACATTCGCCAGTTGTTTTCCAATGTCGATTTTATTCAGGACAAACAAGTCAAAATCAAAGGACATCTCTTCTGGGCCTTTGAGTTTATTTCCGAGGTGAAAGAAACAGGTAAGACCCCAATCCGCAAATACAACAATGTGCGGTACGCCATTCACAAGAAAAACATGCTCATCTTCAGTTTTATTTGTTCAGAAAAAGAGCGTCCGGTTTACCAGAGCTTGTCCGAGCAAATTCTCGCTACCATTAAATTCTAATCGGTTTTCTTCTCATTTGTAAATAAGAAGAATTGGTTCGGAGGGTAGTGTCCTTTTAAAAGCAGATCCGGGTGAAGATTATTTCATTCAGAAATTGAAGTCTTCCTTTTATGTTTTGAACCTTTTCAATCCCTGAAATAACCAGCCTACATGATGGAAACGGAGCAGCCCCGGTTTTTTCCTGCCCTGACTGGTTTGCGCTTTATGGCCGCAACGCTCGTTTTGTTCTTTCATTATGAGCAATCAAACCCATTATTTCCGGATTTTCTTCAGAAGTGCGTGGGAGAATTCTATATCGGGGTGGGCCTTTTCTTCGTGCTGTCTGGCTTTCTGATCACTTACCGGTATTTTGATCCGAATACTGCTTCCTCAAATTTCTCTTTCGCTACGTACCTGCAAAACCGATTTGCACGCATTTATCCACTTTTTTTTATCCTTGTCTCACTCACGTTTCTTGTCCGTTATTTTTACTCTTCCGCCAATCCAGACGATGAGCCCTCCATTTACTTGCTGAGTATTTCATTGCTTAAGGGTTTTTCAGATGTTTATTATCTGAAGGGGATATCGCAAAGCTGGTCTCTGTCCGTAGAAGAATTGTTTTATGTTTTGGCGCCGGTTGCCTTTTTTCTCGTCCGGAAGAACCGTTACTGGTGGTTTGCATTTCCTTTTCTTGCGGTGGCAACCGGATTTTGCTTCGTCCGGTTTTTTGAGTGGTTTCCGTTTTATGGTTTTTTTGAGAATATGTCCTTTATGCTCCGGTACACGTTTTTTGGACGGTCTTGCGAGTTTTTTGTCGGTATGGCTTTGGCTCTTTTGTACAGAAAATATGGACGTGCACAGAAAGGATGCTGGTTTACGGTTTCTGGTATTGCAGGAGTTTCAGTTTGTTTGGGATTGATGGTACAATGGAAGGGTCACCTTGAGTTTGGCTTCCTTCATCCGATAGGTTTATGGATTCACAATCTGTTACTGCCCACCATTGGTTTCGCTCCTTTGATCTGGGGATTGATCACCGAAAAAAATATGTTGGTTCGCGTT
>CAMCXM010000214.1 GCA_945883425.1 Spirosoma fluviale | reverse complement strand
ATTTAAAGTTAGTAGTAAACTAAAGTATGAAGAAACTTTTGAAAGTAAAATTATTAATACATTTAACTTTTAAATTAATTTATATGCTAAATTTTTTATTTCATATTTTAATATTTTTTTGAATAGTTAAATAATCATATATTTTTATTTTGAATGATTTTAAAGTTTAGATTATCATATTATTAATTTCTTTAAGTCATTTTTTCATTTCTTTTTTAAACAATAATTTCCAATTAGGTCTGGTTTTATTTCCACTATTACTCATATAATCTAACCTTAGTTGTCATAAATTCCCCATGAAAACAACTTAATTCTCGATGAAGTTTCTGTGTTGACTTTTGTGACTTAGATTTATTGAACTGCTCATTCAGGTCTTAGGTGAAACGTTGTCATCGTTCAAATAATTCAAATAGTTCATTTCGTTCAATTTGCTTTTAGGTTGTATTTCCTTTTCATACAATTGCACTTCAATCGACATAAATGGCCCAAAGGATTAAAGCACTGATCGAGGATAAAGTAGGCAGAAAGATCCGTTATCCAAAAGACTGCGATGGACTGGCAAAGGAGATCAGTTTCAGTGTTGGTACTCGAATCAGCGCATCTACAGTAAAGAGATTATTTGGATTTAATTCAAATGGAGGCTCCCCATCCATGTATACACTGGATATCGTCTCCCAATACCTTGGATTCATAGATTGGGATGATCTTCAGCTAAACCTTGAATTAGAAGATGATTCTCATTTTCTGAGCTCAGATCTTTTAAGCATCCGGAGTTCAGACATCAAAATAGGCACAATACTGGAAATTGGATATGCTAAGGGTCGAAAACTAGAACTAAAATTTTTGGGAAACTGTTGTTTCCAGGTTCTGAATTCTGAAAAGCGGGAGATACGAAAAAATGACTCCGTCGAAATTTTTCTGATTTGGGAGAAGTTCCCTTTGTTTGTTTCGTCTGTTATTCGCGAAGGCAGAAATTTAGGAGCTTTTATCCTGGAGAAAAGAAATGGCATCGATTACATCATCGCAAATGAGGCAAATAGTAATTTGTAAAGTGTCATTTTATCGAAAGCGATGGTGACAAAAAAGCCTGAATCAAGATCATAGGTTGCCAGCTCCAATTTAGCCATATCGCTTACCTTATCATCGTCTCTAAGGTTCAGACAGAGAAAATTGTCAATGGATTTTGAAGATGAAATGTTTAACCCGGTTTACTCTTCATGTTTCTACAGCGACACAGTGCCTGCCAGCTTTTCTCTTACGCAACCAAATACCAGCCGGGCTAAAATTTCGTATTTCAGATCCGCAGTGCTCTGAGATCAATTCATGCAATTCAAAACAATCAGTTCCCACTAATTCAATACTGAAATCCCAGCTTGGTCAGACCCTGCTGCACTTCAGGGGCACTCATGAACAGATTCCAGAGAAGGCCGGTCCGGTAATTCTCCATCATCACTACAATCGGGCCCTGGTCGATTGCCAGATAGGAACGGCCATACCAGTCGGCCGTTGGGTTAAAGGCATCGTAGAATCCATAGTCTCCCCATAACCGGTCGCCCAACTTGTAGTAGAAAAACTTCATGGCCTGCATCGATTCGGTTGGTGTGTATGGAAAAGAAGACAAAGCCGCCGTTGGTGTAATTACACCCAGATCATTGGTTGGGGAGTGGGCATTGTAACCATCCTGGTTGTCACTTGCGGTAAGTCCCCAGCAATCGGCGCTATAGCCGATGTATTTCTTTGGATTGGCCACGCAATAGGCATAGTTGATTTTGGAATGATTGATGGTTTGGGTTGAGAAGTTGACGCTTCCGTCCTGCAGTTGAGTGGGTTTCAGTCCAAGAAATGAATAATGGGAGAAAAACAACGGCCCTCCCAATGCCTCACCAAGTGGAAGCGGAATACCATAATACGATTGGCCATTCAGATACGGAAGGCCAGTCTTAAAACCTTGTGTGTACACTTCTTTGGGAATGGTATGGGTAGTCGAACTGGCTGCAAGCACATACGTGATCATTGTTTCATTCCAGCCACGAAGGGGAAAATTCATCGCCCAGTTTACCCGAGGAGACCAGTGCCAGTACAACACATTCTGCCCACCTCTTCGATACCAATCCCATTCAACACCGTTCACCAGCGAATCGATTTTCGACCGAACCAGGTTTTCGGTTGGGTCTGTCACCTGCAGATATTGCTTCACCGTAATCAGCCCCTGGACCAGAAATGCAGTTTCGACAAGGTCCCCGCCATCGTCGTTGGCACTAAACGGGATTGTTTTACCGGTTGTGCCATTCATCCAATGTGGCCATACTCCATGAAAGCGATCGGCTGTTTTGAGGAAGTTGACGATTTTCAACCAGCGTTCGACCCCTTGCTGGCGGGAAATGAATCCACGCTCAACACCCACAATAAGGGCCATCACTCCAAAACCAGAACCACCGCTTGTGACAACATTGGGGGTTGTATTTCGTTCCGGTGCCAGACCCGAAACCGGATGGCCGAAGTCATAGAAATACTTCATGGTTTGCTGCTGCACTTTGGTCATCAGTTCTTCGTCTGAGATCAGGGGAAACTTATCCACCAAATCAAGCTTTGTGTAGAACTCCTGGGTTTTCGCTGCAAAAATCTGACCTTGTGCTCCTTCCAGTGTATTGTTGATTTGAAAGGTGTATTTCACAAAACTCTTCAGATCTGACTGTGGAGTTAATACAAGATATTTCTTGTCACTGCTCAGGGTTTGGGACATGCTGACCAGGCCAAATTTTGAGTTCAATGTAAACGTATTGCCTCCAAGGCTGCTTTCTTTCAGTGGAAGTGAAAACCAGATCTGTATGGATGGACGGGGCCCAACATCTGCAATCCTGGCACCGGGTAAAATTTTCTGATTGTCAATCCGCATAGAATCGCGGAGTACAGTGCCTTTTGAAACGGTAAAACCAATCTGAGCTCCCGGAAACGTTTCACCATTTTTTCCTGAAAGTCCGGATTTAAGATCTATGGAATATTCTTTTCCGGGAACCAATGGCGGAACGGGTTGCATTGAGACGGAGCGGTTTTCGTCCGGAAATGAAAAGGATGAGGAAATGGATTGATTGCCTTCGCCAAGTAACACAATGTTTGTTTTCGCTTTGTTGGTATCCAGCACGGTTGAAAACTCCAAGGTCAAGGGAACATCCGCCGGTACATTTGTATTGTTCGATCCATTGGAAACATCCAGAAGAACGCTTCCGAACCGGGCGGTGACCAGCTGAAATGTCCCCAGATCCGGAGATGGATTACTGTTGGCTTTGCAGGACGCAAAACCGAGGAAAAGTAAAAGCTGGCAAATCGGAAGGAGGTAGTTCATAGGAAAGTAAAATAAACGAAAAAGCCCGACACTTGATGTGTGCCGGGCTTTTGAAAATTGAATCAGTGAAATGTTATTTCTCTGCGTTGTACAGTGTTGAAACTTCAGCAGCGGTTAAAGCAACTTTAAAGAAACGAACATCATCCAAGCGTCCTTTGAAGTGGTTTGCACCTGGATTGGTGAAGTCACCCCAAGGCTCCGTTGCCCAAAGTCCGGCAGAACGATCTTTTGCAAAACCGAAAGCAAATTTGGTAGAGAATTCAGGAGCAGGACCATTTCCAGCTTTCTGACCCGTTACGCTCAATTTAGCGTCACCAGCAGGCCACAGGTTGAAATCTGACTGCATCATTTTGGTTCCGTTGATGTATACAGTGCGCAATTTGGTTGTAGCTTCATACGTGTACACAACATGAGCCCATTTCATAGCCAATACATTTTTTACACCACCAGTCGGGCGAATATCGGTATTGAAATTCCATCCTTGCCATCCGCCGTTGTCTTTTGTAGCACCTTCGCCATTGAACCAAAGATCTTCAGCAACTAGGTCTGTATTAAGTGAAGTTGAGAATGATGCAGCATTTTTAATCCAGTTGCATTTTCCATCAATTTCAACCTGGCTGCCTTTGAATCCGTTGATTCCCATGCAGAACAGACCGTGACCTGAGGTGGTATCGGCCCAAACCCAGAAAGACCAGGTAGAGCTTGGAGCGAAAAGTTCCGCTCCGTTATCCACTTCAATGATGTCGGATGTTCCGTTGAAAGCAACCGATGAATTGGCATAACCACCTCTGTCAGCTGCGAAACTTGAACCTACATTGGTTGTTGTCCAGGTTCCAACAGTTGCATTTGT
>CAMCXM010000213.1 GCA_945883425.1 Spirosoma fluviale | reverse complement strand
ATGTGATTCAGAAAATTGCAGAACAGCAAAAAGGTCAGGCAGATCGTCCTGTGAAAGACATCAAAATGTGGGTGAAACTTGTGGTGATGAAAAAGGCGAAGGTTACAGAAACTTTTGGCTACGATTACATCAGCCATTCTATCAAGCCTTAATTGATCAAGAAATAAACCCAAATTCCGCAATAGAAAAAGCTTTTAGTTCATAAATGATTGATTTTCACCTTAGGTCCTCTACCTTGGAGAGGATTTAGGTGAGGTTATAAAACATAGAAAATCAATCATTTACATCCTATTGCATAATCTGGGATCCAATCAGGTTTCATAAAAAAGCCCCTTTCTGCGGAGAGGGGCTTTTTTTATTTGGCTTTGCTTTTAGTTGACGTGAGGCTGAAGCTTCTTTACAAGATCCGCTTTTCCAACCACACCAATTTGTTTGTCCACCAGTTCTCCATTGTTGAAAAACAACAGAGTCGGGATGGAACGGATTCCAAATTTGGCCGACACATTCGGATTGAAATCCACATTTAATTTACCGATTACCGCCTTTCCTTCGAAATCGCCGGCAATTTCTTCTACCACTGGTCCGATCATTTTACAAGGACCACACCATTCGGCCCAAAAGTCAACCAGTACTGGTTTTCCGGAAGCCAGAATTTCGTCGAAATTGCTATCCGTTATCTCTATTGCTTTTCCCATTTTGTTCGTAATTAATGTTGTTTATGAGTCATCAATTTTAATGCTTGTCCGTCAATTCTCCTAGAGATTCCCTGGATTTGGTAAAATTGGCAGTTCCTTTTTACGGATCAGGGTAAGTCCATCCCGGATTGGTAAAATTGTCACCTCGGCATCCGGTTTCCAATTTGGCAGCAAACGGTTCATTTCGGTTACTTTCTTTTCAAATCCTTTTTGATCTTTGTCAGGTTTCAAAATGGCCCCTCTGGCGAAAATGTTGTCTATCAAAACGATACCGTCCATTTTAAGAGCAGGCCAGATGGTTTCCAGATAGGTGATATTGTTGTTTTTATCCGCATCAATGTACACCATGTCCCAGATTTCATGAAGTGTTGGCAGTATTTCAAGGGCCAGACCAATCCGAAGGTCAATCAATTCTGCAAATGGACTAAGTCTGAAATATTTTTCTGCCAGCCAGACATTTTCTTCTGACGATTCGATGGTAATCAGTTTTCCATTTGATGCGAGACCTTCTGCCAGACATAGACTACCATAACCGGTGAAAGTCCCGATTTCCAGAATTCGGGATGGCTTGGTCATCTTCGATAGAAACGAAAGAAACCGACCTTGACTAAAGCCGGTGAGCATTTGTGGTTTGGGTATTTTGAGATGGGTCTCTCGTTCCAGATCATTCAGATAGGGGGGAGCCGGCGAACTGATCAGCCGCAGATAGGATTCCGGAATGGTGAACGATTCAGACATAAAAAAAGGCCTGACAAATGTCGGCCTTCTCTTGTTGTTCAGGAAGTCTTATTTCAAAATACTTCTGGCAATAACCAGTTTTTGAATTTCGGATGTGCCTTCACCAATGGTACAAAGTTTTACATCACGATAGTATTTTTCAACAGGGAAATCTTTGATGAATCCATATCCACCAAATATTTGAACGGCCTCATTGGCAACTCGTACCGCAACTTCAGAAGCGTAAAGTTTAGCCATGGCGGATTCTCGATTGACTGGTTTACCTTCATTTTTCAGAAAGGATGCCCGGTCGATGAGCAAGCGGGAAGCCTCAATTTCGGTCGCCATATCAGCCAATTTGAAGGATATCGCCTGAAATGAAGAAATCGGCTGGTTAAACTGATGACGTTCTTTGCTGTATTGAAGGGCTGCTTCGTATGCTCCTAGTGCGATTCCGAGGCTCAATGCGGCAATCGAAATACGACCACCATCCAGGATTTTGAGAGATTGAACAAACCCGTCACCAATTTTGCCCAGAACCTGTGTTTCGTGTACCCGGCAATCATTAAAAATGAGCTCGGCTGTTTCGGATGCACGCATCCCCATTTTATTTTCTTTTTTACCGGATGAGAAACCCGGTGTTCCTTTTTCGATGATGAAAGCTGTCATTCCATGAGAATCGCCTACTTCACCTGTGCGGACAATAACTGTAGCAACCTGACCCGATTTTCCGTTTGTGATGAAGTTTTTTGCTCCATTTATTACCCAGAACTCACCATCTTTCACGGCAGTTGTTTTCATGTTACCAGCATCAGAACCAGTATTTGGCTCCGTGAGGCCCCACGCTCCTGCCCATTCTCCGGAAGCCAGGCGAGGAATGTATTTTCTTTTTTGCTCCTCTGTTCCGAAGGTTAAAATGTGGTTTGTACAGAGGGAATTGTGAGCTGCCATCGATAAGCCGACAGACGGATCTACTTTGGTAAGCTCGACAATGGCGGCTACATATTCATAGTATCCAAGGCCTGACCCGCCGTATTCTTCCGGAACCAGCATTCCCATGAGACCAAGCTCTCCCATTTTCTGAAATAACTCAAATGGGAACCACTGCTGTTCGTCCCACTCATTCACAAAAGGCAGAATTTCTTTTTTCGCAAAATTGCTGACTGTTTCTGCGACCATTCGCACGCTTTCTGAGGAGCTGAAATCAAGAGTACGATCGGTAGTATCGATTTGCATAAAAAATGTATAGTGTATTTACCCGCAAAATACCAACTATTCTCTCAGATTATCAACCAATCAAATAGGTAGACTTTTTACTTTTTCTGTCCAGCTGGTCTTAGTGCCGGTATATTTGTTTGCTTTACAATGAAAATTAACAGTCTGCCAGCTTTTTTCTCAACTCGGTTGGATTGGAAACAGCGACGATATTAGGAGGAAGATTCAGGCTCTGTGAGAATATCTGGTAACCTGTGACCCAGATGGTGACATCTGGCAATAACTGATTCATATTCAAAAGATACGGTTCTACGTCCTCAAGGCAAGGGGTAGATGTTATGATGGTGAAAATGTAATCTGCTTTGTGTATTGCCTGCACTTCAGCCAGGTCAACCAATGGAAGACTCTGTCCCAGATAAATACATTTGTGACCCGACAATTTCACCAGATAACAGGTAAACAAGAGACTTAGTTCATGCAATTCTCCCTCGGGTAAATAGAGGATGAATTTTTTAAATTCGGGTTTGCTTGGTTGAGAACCGATTTCATCAATCGCCACGATCAGCTTCTGGCGAATCAGATAAGTAATGAAGTGCTCCTGCGCCGGGTTGATTGTGTTGGTTTGCCAGAGAATTCCAATATGCTGGAGAAACGGGTATACGATTTGCGTAATCGTCTCCTCCATACCAAAGGTCTTGATGTTATTTGAAAGTTGTTGGTCGAACCGAACTTCATCCAGCTCCAGCATTGTAATCACAAGGCCTTGAATATGAGAAATGTGACCGGCTTCCGATGTGGTGGCTTTAATGACTTCAGAAGTGAGCAGTTCATTCGTCAGTTTCGCAATCTGGCTGATTTTGAAACCGTTTTCATAAAGTATGGCAACATTCAGAAGGTATTTTAACTCTTCCTGGTTATATCGGCGGATGTTGGAGTCGGATCGCTGTGGTTTCAGAATCCCGTACCGTTGTTCCCAAATCCGCAAAGTGTGAGGCTTGATTCTGGTAAGCTGAGCCAGATCTTTAATTGAAAAAGAAGTGACCATACTTTATAAACCAATTGCAGGAAAAAATGTAAAGATGAAATACCGCCGGTTTTCGGTCAGCGAACAAATTTTGTTCCCTATCCAGCAATATGGAACGGGCTTGCTTGTTTTTACCATTTTCATTGATACCATCGGATTCATCTGTTCCTTTGGTTCATAAACTGAAATCCTTTGGTTTGGTTTTGAAATTGAACAGAATAATTAAAGACCGTTTCAGTTTTTTATAAAATGTTTTGAAGCAGGAAAAACAAAAACTGGATTCCCCAGACACCAGCAGCAACCCGGTTTTTTTTGGGGAAATTAAAATTGTAGTACAGTAACATAAATATAGCCCCTGATCCTGCCCAGCCAACATAGTTCTGAAGTGGAATGCTGTTATTTTCCCATGTCCAGAAATCATTTTTCATGGCAACGGGTTCCATAAAATAATCCAGTGACAAGAGGAGCCCTACAGACAAAATCCATTTCAAAAAAGTTTTCAATGGCAGGTATTCGAGAAGGGCACCACTGCAATAACATAGAAGTAACCAGTTCATCCCGATGAGAACAGGAGT
>CAMCXM010000212.1 GCA_945883425.1 Spirosoma fluviale | reverse complement strand
GAAGCATCAGAGAAACAGGCTCCTGCGAAAACAACAGACAACGATGGAGATGGCAAAAAGCACACCGTCAAGTCAGGCGAATCTTTATCCCGCATTGCGAAAAAGTACCATGTTCAGGTGAAAGACCTGGAAGAGTGGAACGGGATTACGAGCAAAGATCTCAAAGCCGGACAGGAACTCATCGTTTCCGGAACTTCCGGCAGCGGTTCTGTAAAGACGGAACCCAAAGCCGCCATTCAGGAAAAAGAGCAGCCAGAAGAAACGATTGGTCTGGGACAGGCTGTTCACACGGTGGTCAAAGGCGAAACACTTTCGGCCATCGCAAAAAAGGAAGGTACCACAGTGGCAGAACTGAAAAAGCTGAACGGACTGAAATCGACGCAAGTAAATTTGGGTCAGGAACTGAAATTACCTGCCAAAGCGGAGCCGAAAGCAGAAGTGGTTCAAGCCAAACCAGAGTTAAAGTCAAGACCGGAACCAATTGTTAAACAGGAACCGGTGAAAAAAGAGACACCGTCTCTCGAACCAAAAGTGGCCCAGACACCGGTAACGCCGCCCACTGAAAAAGAAAAACCTGCGGCACCGTCCGTGCCACAGCCGGCTGCAACCGAAATTAAGGAACCGGAAAAGCCCATGAACGGAATCCGGGAAGTGAACAATACGCTTGGTTACACAAGGGTGGTGGAAACCGGTTTTGCAGAAGCCATCGAAGGCGATGTGAACAGCAAAAAGCATTTGTGCCTGCATAAAACGGCCCAGATCGGATCGATTCTTCAGGTGAAAAACGAAGTAAACGGACAGTCCGTTTTTGTGAAGGTGATCGGCAAACTGCCGGATACCGGAAGCAATGAGAAGCTGATCATCCGGATTTCCCGCCAGGCATACGATCGGCTTCTGGCTGTTGGAAAGCGATTTCCGGTGGAGGTGAGTTACGCGGAAGCGCAGTAAAATCTGAATTAATGTCGTTTAGCCCAAGGCAAATCGGGCCTTGTGGGTTCTTATCATCGCATTGATCCTCATCTGAAAGTTTTTGAGGAGGGGAATTC
Organism: Spirosoma fluviale; assembly: GCA_945883425.1. Taxonomy (GTDB): domain Bacteria; phylum Bacteroidota; class Bacteroidia; order Cytophagales; family Flexibacteraceae; genus CAMDMI01. The sequence continues at coordinate 3,210 of CAMCXM010000212.1, read as the reverse complement.
ACGGTTGAAAAAATCATTGGCAGGCAGGCTTTAGAATTGGAAGTTAATGATGAAATCATAAAAAAGTCGTGTGCCTACATGCAGAAAGAAAAGAGATCGTGAGGAAGTTCAAGGGGAAAGCATCCCCAATAGATCTCATTATGTGGGCGGGTTTAGCAAAGAGTAGTTGCCATTATAAACCGCATCCGGTTGGGCGTGGATTGAAAGCCAATAGACCTACTTCAATGGGCGGAACAGTGGGTGGATGATATGGCCGATGTGGATCAGATTCGTGTGGTTCTGGGTCAGGATTATGGTGTCTATGGCTAAAAGATGATGTCCTGTGAGCTTCGGTCCATGGACTATCGGATTGTAATATGAAGACGTGCAGACGTATGAAAGTACATCATCTGCTTAGCAGCAAGGTGATAAAGACCAATGGAAACCGTGAATGGAAAAAATTCCTGAAAAAAAGCAGAAAACCCATTGGAGTACAATTGACTCAATATTTAGTATATATAGGTGGAAGGTGAAAACAGAGTCTTGTGTTGGAAAATAAGTTGAAATGCTATGAATTAGTCGCTTGAAAATTATTTGTTTCTCAACTTAAATTACACAAGTATTATTGTAGTAGGTAGGGGTGGAACTAATAATCAACCATCCATTTGTTTTGTTCCGTGCCAAAGTTCATAAGTGGACCATCCCCTTATAAACAATTCCTGGCATTGCTGTAAGGCATTTTTTAAACTTTTATTTACATGAGACATCGGATTTTGGCCGCTGCACTCTTGGTGCTGGCCAGACATTTCCTCGCACAGGCCGGGTGTATCATCGGCAGTACCAATACGATTACGCTTGCCGCAAGCAGTCAGTCGTTCAATTACGCTTCTTCGGGCTCAAAAGAGTCCCTGCCTATGGTAAACATTGGGTCATTTATTGAAAATGGTACCAATACATCCGGAACCAAATACGTTTTCAACCAAACCACTGCTACTACTTGCCTTGGGACTTATATTGTGGTGTCTTCGGGTTGTACTGTAAACCAACCCAGTTCTCAATTTACGATCAGCAACTGTGGTGATTTTCAAAATTCGCTCAACTCTCTACAGAATCAGCATTTTATAAATAATTATAGTCTGGCCTCCAGACTGTTGACTCTCAGCAAGGAAACCGTAAAAAATACGAGAGGAGGAATTTCTGGTTCTTCCAGCTTTGCAATTAATACTGGAAATTGTAACAATAACAATGGTTATCAAGTAGTTCTTAGCAATGTATCAGCCTTAAACGTAAACCTTTCAGGGTTTGGAAATGTAACTGTCGGGGGGAATCTGATAACCAATTCCGGACCGGATATTCATGCTAAGCGGTCTTTGCAAATACTTGATCCTTTGTCCCATCGGCGGATTCAGTTCCTTTCGTTTGGCCAATCTCTTTTACATCAAACCCTGTTTCTTCGGTCGCTTCCGGTGAAGGCAGGATTCCTTCATATCAAAGACCAAATTCCGGGCTTTTCGTCGTGTGGTTTGTGTTTTACAGCTTATCAATTCAAGCCAAATTTTGGAATTAATTTCCAAATAATGGAAAAATCTAAAAATCAGTTTTCGCCTAATCAATTGATTTACAATATTTAATAATTCTGGCCCACAAATGGTATTGTTATATGCTTCACTTCAACAACATGACGTCCACTTTTTCCCGATTGACAAATCGGAGAAGAACTCAAACCGCACCTGGTATTCCTGATAACGGAAGCAAATACGGGAAAATAAACCGGTACTTCTCCTTGAATAAAAAATCGCCTTTCGGCCATATTTCATTCAACCGAAAGCGGGCTTCGCCCATTGTATTTCTACAGCTTAACCTAAGCATTGCAGGATTTGATCAAAATCCAATTTCCCATGTGCATTGTGTTATTGAAAATACGGAAGCGAAAAACGAGACTTCCTTTACTCACTCACTTTAAATACACTTTTGACTCCAATGAAATATATTATGAAAAAGTATTTATTCTTTTCCCCCGCCCATTCCCCGGGAACCATGCCTTTCAAAGGGTTTTGTCTTATTACCTCAGCGACTTGCAGTTCTTTGAATGAGGTGCTGAAACGATTCATTCCAGGCCGGGGGAGAAAATCTTTGTTGCTCATGCAACTCGCTTTTCTTGTTTCCTGCACCGGTCTTATGGCGCAGACCCTTCGCACCTCCGTTTCTTCTGGAAGCTGGAGCGCTTCCGGCACCTGGAGTCCTGCAGGTGTGCCGGGTGCTTCAGACCAGGTTGTAATCAGTGCGGGCCATACCGTTACCTACAGCACTGCCGCCAATTTCACCACCTCGGGTGCGATGACCGTATCGGGCACCCTTGCGATTACACAGGCTACTGCCCGAACCTTTTCGGTAGGTGGGCTGAGCGGATCGGGCAACATTGTTACCTCTGGCGGGGCCCATACCTTCAGGACCGGGTCCAATAACCTGAATACCACCTTTTCGGGAGTAATCAGCGGCAGTACGACCCGGTTTGAAAAGATGGGAACCGGAACCATCACCCTGAATGGTGTTCATACCTTCGGCGGGAGTCTGACCATCAATGGTGGCAGCGTGATTCTGTCGGGAGTGGGCAGTCTGGGCAACGGCAGCTACGTTGGAAACATTGTCAACAACGGAGGGATTCTCAATATAGCTTCTACAACCAACCAGACCTTGAGCGGGAGTATCAGCGGCTCGGGTTCTGTAGTGAAAGAGAGTACAGGAACGCTGACCCTTAGCCATTCTACCAATACCTACACCGGTTCCACCACCATTTCGGGTGGAGAGTTGCGCTTGAATCCAGTAGCCAACGCCACTGTAGCCTCTCAAATGATACTCAATGGGGGTACCCTGAGTACCACGGGCATCACAGCAAGCCGAACCATCACCTCATCCTCCACCCTTCGTCTTACGGCCACATCTACACTTGCTCTGGGTGCTTCGGCCCATACCCTGAGTTTTGCCAATAGTTCGGCCCAAAGCTGGACTCCTTCAACCCTGTTAACCGTCAATGGCTGGACCGGTACTGCCGGTTTACCCGGCACAGCAGGAAGGGTTTTCTTTGGCAACACTGTTGGTGGTCTGACAGCCATACAGCTGGGGCAAATGACCTTGAGTGGATATTCCTGGGATCCAGTTTTACGGACAGACGGCGAGTTGGTGGCCGGAAACTCACCGAACACCTACACCTGGAATGCCACAACCGGCTCG
>CAMCXM010000211.1 GCA_945883425.1 Spirosoma fluviale | reverse complement strand
GTCAGGATTTCGGACGGATACCGTTGGCGGTGCAGCCACAGCAAGAAGCAATAAACTATTGAACGGATCGTATGTGTTTCTCGGAATTTCGGTTGTACGACTCAGGATTATGCTGTTCCCAACTTTCAGTTTTTTCGAAACCTGAGCATCGCCATTGAAACGAAAATTGAAACGATCGAAGCTGGTTCCTTTTACGATACCGTCCTGATTGAAGTAACTTCCTGACAAGGCGTATTTCATTTTTTCAGTTCCTCCGGATACGTTCAATGAAACATTTGTCATAGCAGCCGCTCTGAAAATCTGATCCAACCAATTGGTTCCATCTCCATACTGTGCTTTCACCGCTGCCGGATCGGCTAGTTTAGAGAGAGGTGGCAATCCACTTGCCAGACGAGCTTCGGAGTTAATGACAGCATATTCTTCTGCATTCAGCATGGAAGGCAAATTCCATACATTTTGGATGCCCCGGTAATAATCCAGACTGATGTTTGTTTTTCCTTCTTTTCCTCTTTTGGTATTAATAATGACAACCCCGTTTGATCCACGAACACCATAGATGGACGCCGCGGCAGCATCTTTCAGAACGTCAATTGATTCGATTTCATTCGGACTGAGGGAGTTCAATACGTTATCGGCAGTTTGGTCAGGAAGAGGGAATCCGTCTAAAACCACCAATGGGTTGTTTGAACCGGTTACGGATGAAATCCCGCGGATACGGATGGATGTACCACCGGAACCTCCGGGTGCACCCGAATTCTGAATAACAGTCAAACCGGCCACTCGACCCTGTAGTGCCTGAGCGGCATCCGCAACGGGCGTTGCTGTAACTTCCTTCGCCGTAACAGATCCGATCGCGGAACTCACCTCTCGTTTGGTTTTGGTTCCGTAACCGACAACCACCACTTCTTTCGCTTCATTCAATTTAGGCTTTATAGAAACCGAAATGGAAGTCCTCCCCGCGATTGCTATATCCTGACTTTCATATCCCACATAACGAACCTGAAGGATATCGGTATCTTCTGCTTCAATTGAAAATGTTCCGTCAAGACCTGTCGTTGTTCCTCTTTGGGTGCCAACCACAATCACAGCTGCTCCCGGTACAGGTTTTCCTTCTTCATCCAAAACCACACCTTTCACGGTTATTGGTGCAAGAGCCATTGTTTTCACAACCGAATCAACTTTTGTTGTACCCGTTCCGGTATTGGTCATCGGATCGGATTTTGCCTTTTTATCAATTATTGTGTAAACCGATTTCCCGGTTTGTTCAAACTGAAGCCCAGTTTCGAGGGTAATTCCATACAAAGCGGTTGTGAGGCTGTTGTAATTTAGAACAGTGGCAGCTACTGTTTTTGATTTCAACGCATCCCCTTTGTAAAAAAATGAAACCTGGAATTTTTGTTCCAATAGTTCCAATACGCCAGGAAGCGACAATGTAGAAGGAGTATCAACCTGTTGGAACCGGTTTTCAACCAGAAAGGGCCGGTTGGAAACCGACGCAGACTGGGCAACAACCTGAAGGGACACTCCCAGACATAACGATACGGTACCTTGTCTAAGGATAGAATAAATATGCATTATTTGGAAACTTGGTAAAAAGACGAACGAATTGAATAGAGAAGCTTTCCAAAGCTGATGATAAGTTGGAAAGCGAGAGGAAAGGAGGATGCTATTTTTGTTTCAGGATCAGTTCGGATCCTTTCATGGTATAGCTGAGATTGAAAAGGCGACACATTGATTTCACCAGATCATTGATGTTATCATTTGGAATTTTACCTGTTACCGTTTCTTTCATTAGAGCGGGATTGGTGACTGTAATCTTAATTCCATGTGTTGCTTCCACCAGTTCAATGACCTCACTTAACGGAGTGTGATTGAATGTGTAATAACCCGCTCTCCAGGAAGTGACGGATTCCGCTTCGAAATTTTTACGGATTTCTTTTTTGTCTTTCTCCTCACTTGAGTACCCGACAAAATCACCTGGATTCATCACGACAATGTTTTTATCCAGATTTTCTTTCAAAGAAAGCTGAACCTTGCCTTCATCCAGGAAAACACGTGTCGAATTCTTTCTGGTATTTACGTTGAATTGTGTTCCAACCACCCGAACATCCAGGTCTTTTGTGTGGACAACAAACTGCTTCAGTTCAGGTGTGTTCGGATGAGATTTTACTTTAAAATATGCTTCACCTTCCAGCCAGATTTCGCGGGGTACCGCAAAGTGCCAACTGTTTTTAGTAGTCAGCACAGAATTGGCATTTAGAATAATTTCTGTTCCGTCAGAAAGTACGATTGTTCTTTTATTGGTGAAGTCGGTGGCGTAATTTTCTGTGTCAGGGCTCATCAGAAAATATGTAAGCCAAATTCCGGAAGCAAGAATAAAAGTAGCAGCGATGGACCTCCACCAAAATCCAATAAAGATCTGCTTTCCGGATTTCTTTTGCTTGCTCTCTTCCATTCGGAATCTCAGTTTCAACCATTCAGACTGAATTTCCTTCTGACTAATATCCGACTTTCCACTTTGTAAACCTGTGTAGATTTGGGCTGCTAAAATCGCAGCAGGCATTTGATCCGGATTTTCTTTCATCCAGGCATCCCAATACCGGCAATCCTCCTCGTTCTGGCCGAGGACCCAGTTTATGAAACTTTTCTGGGAAAGGAAATATTCGGTTGAGTTTTGAATACTCATAGTTTGATTATTGATTCGGACAAAAGAGGTTTAGCTGAAATTAAACTAACCAAAAATTTTGAAAAAATATGCCTGAGAACCACGCCTGTAAATAATCGCCAGAGATTGATCCGCTTTGAAGATCCAAATAAAAGGAAAAGACATCACTTGTTCACTCACCTTTTGCAACCAGCCTGATTACATAGGCCATTTAACGGATGCAGCAGAAGAAAGAAAAACAGGCCACCTTGTTCGGCTCCCTGCCCGATCTAAAGCAGTAAATTTTGTTAATAAAAAAAGCAAACTTGTAACAACTTCCTTTGCCGAAACCATCAGCTTTACCATTGTAATAGCAGCCGAAAAAGAAAGTAACGGTATGTAAAATCAGATCAGTTGAAAGACTCCCCGGGGATTGCCTTTTATCTGAGAGCCAACACCATCCAATACCGACGAACATCGGCCTCTAAACCAGAATTGAAAAAATGGGCACTGTTGCCTAAACGAAATCACTTTCAACGCAAAAAAATAAAAGCATCCTGGCTTCCGGGATGCTTTTTTTTCTATCCGCCAGACCGTATTCTATTGCAATAGACCTACTTTACATCTCAGAAATACATCCACCTTGTTAAAATGCCGGAGTCATGATTGGCTGGTTTCCATTAGATTTCGCACCGGATCAAAAACCTTTATGCAATTTAACCAACTGATTCTTATAAAAGCCAACGGCAAACCTGAAGCCTTTTCTGAAGAGAAATTCCGTCGGTCACTGGCCCGATCCGGAGCTGGAAACGTAGAAATCGATTCCGTAATCGATAACATTCGTGGAAAAATTCATTCCGGCATGACAACCCGTGAATTGTACCGAATGGCAACATCACTGTTGAGAAAATCAAGTCCCTCCCATGCATCCCGGTTTGGATTGAAAAAAGCCATCATGGAACTGGGACCCTCCGGCTACCCTTTTGAACGTTTTGTAGCGGCTCTGTTTTCACACAAAGGTTACGAAGTCGAAGTCGGACAAATTGTTCAGGGCAAATGTGTGACGCATGAAGTCGATGTTCTGGGCCGGAAAGACAAGGAAATCATGCTTGTGGAATGCAAGTACCACAACCGGGCAGGCTTTACGGTGGACGTAAAAATCCCACTTTACATTCACTCTCGTTTTGAGGACCTACTGGAAAACAATCTTCTGCCGGATCCTTCTTTCCACTTTACCGGATGGATCGCCACCAATTCCCGCTTTTCTGATGATGCCGTTTCCTACGCCCTTTGCCGGGGCATGAAATTGCTGGGATGGGATTTTCCAAAAAATGCGGGACTTAAAGACTGGATCGATAAATTCGGTTTGTATCCCGTCACCTGCGTTTCCGGACTGTCTTCTGCTGAAAAAAAATTCCTCCTTGAAAAAGAAGTGGTGCTGGTAAAAGAGCTTTCACATAACCTCCATTGGCTGGCAAAAGCAGGCATTGCTGAACCCCGTTTCTCCCGGATCTGCCAGGAAATTCAGGAACTAATTCAGGATACTGCTCCGAATCCTTAGTTATTGGACTGTAATGAGGCGGACGAATTTCGTTCCCTCATTTTACACGCAAATGAAATCCATGAGCGGCTGCTGCAGAAAGAACGAA
>CAMCXM010000210.1 GCA_945883425.1 Spirosoma fluviale | reverse complement strand
AATCTGATTAGCTGCTTGCGGAGGCGTTACATTGGTAAGACCATCTGTTTTGAAGGTGATGCTTTTCGCTGCAAATGCACCGCCATCGGTTCCTTTAATGGTATTTTTAATGGCCAGTGTGTAGCTTGTTCCGGTTAACAGATCGCCTGTTGGATCGATTGTTGCCGTTGTCCCACTGCTTGTTACAGTAAACGCGGCCGCAGTTCCACCAGCTGGTGTCAAGGTGAAATCACTGGCAGTAGCGGCATTGATGGCCTTGCTGAACGTGACCACGATGTTGGCAGAAACAGAAACTTTTTCTGCTGCTGTTGCACCGGCAAGTTCCTTGGCGTCTGACTTGGCAGAACTTACCATTACACTAGCTGGATCATCATCTTTTTTACATGAAGATGTAAACATTGCACCTGCCATTAGCAGGGTGGAGAGGGAGTAAATACCCCAGTTTGACTTTTGCATTTTAGCTAAATTGGTTGTTTGATTAAAGATTACAATTATAGTTCTTAATTGGTTTTCATCCTAAATAAAACAGGCTTACCAGCCCGGATTCTGAGTGATGGTTCCCTGTGTAATATCGATCTCTACCTGCGGAATCGGAAGCCTTTCATTTTTGTTGGCTTTGAAACCGAGCGGCCCAAGTACTACCACGGCTCTGCCTGTTCGAATCAGGTCGAAAAACCGGTGACTTTCCATTGCCAGTTCCACCCTTCGTTCATGATAAATTGCATTCCGAAGAGCATCTTTATCGGCACCCGTAAAATCAGGAAGAATGGAATTGTCCCCATTACGGGCCCGCAAACGAACTTTGTTCAGATAGGTGACGGCAAGCCCTGGCTGGTTGGTTTCGTTTAATGCTTCTGCTGCCATGAGAAGGACATCGGCATACCGGATAATTTTCTTATGAATTCCCCATGATGGCAATGTAGATGCACCATTTGCCCAAACCTTTTGGTTGTAGGTTTCATATTCAATGACGGTACCATTTGCGTCTTTTGTGCTGTCTGGTGTACTGCCATCACCCAGGATGGTAACACCATCCAAAACTTCATTCACGAAAATGATGGATTTGTCTTTTCTTGGATCACCTGCTTCAAACTCATTCATGAGGTTAATTGAAGGGCGGTTAAAGCCCCAGCCTCTGTTTGGTGATCCACGTACGCCCTGGGTATTTCCGTATTCATTCCCACCGGCGTCCGCATTGTCAATTCCAATGGAACCGACTTCAAATACAGATTCTTTACCATAGTTTCCTTCCGGGCGGAAAGCATTGCTGAAATCGGCCTCCAGATCGAACAGATTGCTGTTGATCACTTCACTGGCGGATGTGGCGGCCAATTGGAAATCTCCAAAAAATAAGGCAGCCCTGGCACGGAGAGAATACGCTGAAAATTTGGTGGCTCTGCCGATATCATTTCCTGTGTAAGCAGAAGGCAGATTGGCGATGGCAAATTCGAGATCCGGAAGGATCACTGTGCGGTAAATACTGGTATCTCTTGGTACTTTGACCGGTGGATTGATACCGGTAATCTTCGGAACCGGACCAAACGCCCGGACCAGGTCCAGATAAAACAAAGCCCTCAGAAATCGTGCCTCACCCAGACATCTGTTCTTGAGTGTTGCGTCCATTGAAATGGCAGGTACTTTTTCAATGACTGCATTCGCACGCCGAACTCCTAGGTACAAGGTATTGTACCAGTTGGCTGGTGGTTCTGCCGTTACACCAAATGTGAAGTTGTCAAACGGATTGAGAACACCCTGCTGATCGGATGCATTGGATCCTTTCCTTGTGTCATCCGACATGATGTCCAGAATCGGATACAGGCCTTCGTTGAAAAAGGCATTCCGAAGTACATTGTACACAGCATTCGTTCCAAGGACGGCATCGTTTGATGTCTCGAAATAATTCACTTCTGTTAACTGACCCTGAGGATCAACTTCCAGATATTTCTTGCAGGCACTCAGAGAAATAGTTCCGATACAAAGTGCCCCGAAGAGAAGATGTTTGATGGATAAAGTTCTCATGGCTGATTAAAATGTTACGTTGATACCTCCTGCTAAAACCGCTGTGATGGGATAAATTCCCAGATCAATTCCGGCTCCCAGATCAGACCCTCCGACTTCTGGTGAATAGCCGGTAAATTTGGTAATGGTCAACAGATTGGTTCCTCTGAGATAGACATTCATTTTCTGCGTCTTCAGTTTCCCGCAAAGACTTTGCGGAAGAGAATAACTCAGGGTCACAGTTCGCAACCGGAGAAAGGAACCGTCCTGTAAAAGGAAGTCGGAAGGATTGAAATTGTCTCCTCCTGCCGTTGCTCTAGGAACGGTATTGCTTGGATTGGTAGGAGTCCATCTGTCTCTGTAATTGCCTTCATAATTGGCGATGGCAGGACGAACGGCTGCTTTTCCGTTGTAAATTTTATTGCCGGTTTGTCCCTGAAAATCAAAAGAAAGGTCGAAATTTTTGACGTTTACTCCGGCATTGAAACCAAATATCAGTTTTGGGATTGGCGAACCAAGAAATGTCCGGTCTTTGCTGAAATCTATTTTACCGTCACCGTTTTGGTCTTTGAAGCGGATGTCACCCGGAACCTGATCACCATTGATTACAGGACCGTCTGCCACTGCTGAATCATTCTGGAAAATCCCGTTTGTCTGAAATCCGTAAAATGCGCCGATGGGCTGGCCTGCCTGTGTACGGGTTACGTTTTGTCCGTTTCCAAGCCCACCACCGACAATAAATTCATCAGCCTCAATGGCGGCTCCTAAACTTTTTACTTCGTTGTACACAGTTGTGAGGTTTCCCCCGAAACGATAGTCAAACGATCCGGCTTTGTCTCTCCAATTCAGAGCAAGCTCAATCCCTCTGTTCACCACTGAAGCGGCATTGGTACGAATCCGGGTAAATGGTCCGTTTCCAACATGGCCCGGTTGAACCAAATTGACAAGAATGTCTTCCGTCAACCGATTGTAGTAATCGGCTTCGAACGTGAGTTTGTTGGCAAACATTCCGAGTTCTATTCCTGCATCAAACTGGGTGGTGGTTTCCCATTTCAGATTGGGGTTTGATGTCTGTCCGTAGGTGGCTCCTTGCGTCAGCGTATTGGCCGGACCAAACACCGCAGGATTATTGGAATTGATGACGGTGAAGCGATCGGTGACATCAATGTTCTGGTTACCCAGTTTTCCCCAGCTGGTTCTGATTTTCAGATTGCTGATCGATTTGATGTTTTTCAGAAAATCTTCTTCACTCAGGACCCAACCCAATGCCATGGATGGAAAACCGGCGTATTGATTGTTGGTTCCGAAATTCGATGATCCGTCAACACGGTAGGTTGCCGTAACCAGGTATCGGTCAGAAAATACATAGTTCACTCTGCCAAAAAAGGATTGCTTATGAACCAGAGCCGCTGTTTCATTTGACAGTGAACCCACCACCTGACCTGCATTGAGATACCACAGGTTTCGGTTGTCACGGATGATGTTTTGGGCCGTGACCGATAATCCTTCTGATGCATTGCTGTAAAATGAAACACCGCCCAATGCATCGATCCGGTGCTTACCTTCCTCCATGTTGTAGTACAGGAGATTATCGATGGTGGAATTGTTCCTTGAATATCTGCCTGTGGTGAGATCATTGATGGGATTGCTTTGCGTAGGACTCACAAAATAGACCGGTGAAAAACTAACTGTGCGGTCCGTACCGGCATCAAATCCATAACTAAATCTGTATTTTAAGCCCAATGGAAGCTTAATTTCTGCAAAAACGTTTCCGATGGCAGAAAGAGATTTTTCAAAACTGTTGTTGTAATCGATGGCCGCCAATGGATTTCCATATCCATTCACTTCACCATAACCCGACCCCGTATCAATTCTGGCTTGTACTGCCGGAGAGGCTCTGTAAATGGTGCCAATTACGTTGGCCGTGTTTTGCTTTTTGATTGGGGCTACGGTCAGATTGGTGCCAACGGTCACATATTTCCCAAGCTGGGTTGAATAATTTGTGCGGATGGAAATTCGCTCATAGTCGGACTTTGGAACGACACCTTCCTGTTGAAAATAGCCAAGGCTCATGAAGTAAGAAGAGGTAGCTGTTCCGCCGCTGGCTGAAACCTGGTAATTTTTGATGCCGGCATTTTTCTTGAAAATCACATCCTGCCAGTCAGAATTCGGTAAGGCATCCAGGTTGTTGTAGGTTCCGGGATTGATTTCGTTCACCAATTCACCGAACTCACGGCTGTTCAGAAGGTCAATTTTTTTGTTCACATTTTGAATTCCGTATTCAGAAGAAAAATTGATCGATACTTTTCCTTCTTTTCCTTTCCGG
>CAMCXM010000209.1 GCA_945883425.1 Spirosoma fluviale | reverse complement strand
AAGCTGAAGAAATTTGCTGAAATGTTCCAGGACGAAATCGAGGCCATGCCTGAAATTACCCGGGTGGACATCATCGTGGCGTTGAACCGTGAAATCCAGATCAACGTGGATGTGTACCGTATGCAGGCTGCAGGCTTTTCATTCCGCGACATCGAAGGTGCCATTGCATCCGAAAACGTCAATATCTCCGGCGGTGAGCTCAACGTAGACGATGTCCGCCGTACACTTCGGGTAACCGGAGAGTTTAAAGACATGGAATCGATCCGTAACATTGTGGTCCGTTCTGCGACAGGAACCTCCGTTTTACTTCGTGACATTGCCGATGTCGAAGATTCGTATGCCGAACGCCAGGATTTTGCCCGGCTGGATGGTAAATCGGTGATTACCATGAACGTAATCAAGCGGGCTGGAACCAACCTGATTGCCGCTTCTGACAAAATTGAGGAGATTTCAGAACGCCTTCAGAAAACCAAACTCCCGGCCGGAGTCAATGTAACCTTAACAGGTGACCAATCTGAAAAAACAAGGGTTCAACTAAACGACCTGATCAATTCGGTTATTCTCGGATTTATCTTCGTGGTATTGGTTCTGATGTTTTTTATGGGAACCACCAATGCCATTTTCGTGGGACTTGCCGTTCCATTGTCGATTCTGCTGGCCTTCCTTTTCATGCCGTCGCTGCATTATTCGCTGAACGTAATCGTGATGTTCTCCTTCCTTCTTGGGTTGGGAATTGTGGTGGATGATGCCATTGTGGTAATCGAAAATACACACCGGATTCTCCACGACCACAAAGAACTGTCCATCACCCAGGCAGCTAAAATGGCGGCAGGGGAAGTGTTTCTTCCGGTTCTTTCCGGAACTTTGACCAATGTGGCGCCATTCTTCCCACTCCTTTTCTGGCCGGGAATTGTGGGAGAATTTATGAAGTATCTCCCGGTCACACTTATTATCACGCTTTTCGCTTCTCTGGTGGTTGCCTTTATTATGAACCCGGTTTTTGCCGTGAGCTTCATGGACAAAGTAGATCACAATGAAAAGAAAGATACCGGCCTTAAACCGTTGGTGAAACCCCTTCTGATTTTGCTTGGACTTACTGGTCTTTCATATGGATTTAGTTTTGGTTTTGGAAATTTCATGGCCACCATTACTGCTTTGTATCTTGTAAACCACTTCATTTTCAACCCTTTGATTGCAGGATTCCAGGGAACTCTTCTGCCTGCATTTATGAACCAGTATCGCCGGTTTATCACGTTCCTGATTCAGGGATACCGTCCTCATGGAGCGCTGGGTCTGGTTATTCTGATGTTCATTGGTGTAATCGGCTTGTTTGTTGCCTCCAAACCAAAAGTGGAATTCTTCCCGGGTGGTGAACCCAATTTTGTATACGTCTACAACCAGATGCCCATTGGTACCGATGCACATGTAACAGATTCTGTTACCCGAATTATAGAACAGAGAGTAAATGAAGTTATTGCTCCCAACCGTCAGTATGTAAAATCCGTGATCTCCAATGTGGGAATTGGCGCCGGAGATCCACAAAATCCAGATCGGGTTGTGGCCCCGCACAAATCGAAGGTGACGGTTGCATTTGTCAACTTTGATGAGCGACTGGGTGTGTCGACCTCCACCATTCTGAGCGACATCCGTAAAAAACTGGAAGGAATCCCGGGAACGGAAATTTCGGTTGAAAAGGAAAATGCCGGACCTCCAACCGGAAAGGCAATCGCCATCGAAATTTCCGGTGAGGATTTCAAAGTTCTCAACCAATTAGAGAAATCGGTGAAAGCTGAAATTCAGAGAACCGGAATCAAAGGAATTGAAGACCTGAGATCGGATCTGGTGCTGAATAAGCCGGAAATCATTGTCGACATCGACCGGATCAAGGCTACCCAACAAGGGATTTCAACCGCTCAGATTGCATTGGAAATCCGGAATGCATTGTATGGAAAAGAGATTTCTCAGTTCCGCGATACAAAAGAAGAGTATCCGATTATGCTTCGCCTGAAGGTGGACAACCGGAACCAGATTGAAAAACTGGTCAATCTCAACATCAGTTACCGTGATATGGCAGTTGGCGGGGCCTTTCGTCAGGTGCCGATCAGTACGTTGGCTACGATCCGTTATGAAAGTGCCTATTCAAGTGTAAACCGGAAAAATCAAGAACGCATGGTGACCTTGTCGTCCAATGTTCTCAACGGTTACAATGCCAATGAAGTAGTGGCTGAAATCAACCAGGCCATTCAAAATCTGGAAACGCCTACCGGCTATACCGTTCGGATGGGTGGAGAGCAGGAAGATCAGAAAGAAACGTCAGACTTCCTTGGAATCGCCTTCCTGATGGCGCTGGGCATGATTTTCGTAATTCTGGTTACGCAGTTCAACTCCGTGTCCAAGCCATTTATCATCTTCGGAACTGTGGTCCTTTCCCTCATCGGAGTTCTCCTCGGATTTGCTCTCACCAAAATGACGATGTCGATCGTAATGACCGGTGTGGGTGTAATTGCCCTGGCGGGAATTGTGGTGAAAAACGGGATTATCCTCATCGAGTTTATTGATGAACTCCGAAACCGGGGATACGGATTATCGAAAGCCATTACCGAAGCTGCCGCCATTCGTTTAACTCCCGTTGTACTGACGGCATCCTCCGCTGTTCTGGGTCTGATTCCTCTTGCGTTGGGATTGAACATCAACTTTGAAACACTCTTCACACATGGCGATCCGGAGTTTTTCCTGGGTGGTGACTCGGTTGTGTTCTGGGGACCTTTGGCCTGGACCATCATCTTTGGTCTGACCTTTTCCACCTTTCTCACGCTGATCATCGTACCGGCCATGTATTATGCCATTGAACGAATCAAACTTCGCGTGGCCGGAAGGTTGCACGAAGCCGAAGTCGAAACCTATAAGCCACTCGAAAGTGAGTTTCCGGTAATCGATGGTGTCTAAAATATGATTTTGGGTTTGTAAGTGTAAAAGATCCCGTGTTCTGCATGGGATCTTTGTTTTTTAACCGGATTGATCCTTTACTTGCTTCCTTGCCCGGCCTTGTCGTTCTTTGGAAGCTCCTGCTTTTCCAGAATTGACTTCAACATCTGTGTTTCCTGCTGCCATCCGCCACTGGCTTAATGAGCGAAAAATGACGCCTTTTCCGTTTCAGGAAGAGGTCTGGCAGGCGATGGCCAACGGGAAATCGGGCATCCTCAACGCCCCGACCGGAAGTGGAAAAACTTACGCACTCTGGCTTGGCGCTCTGGCGAAACTCTGGCCTTCGATCGAAAACAAACAACCTACGGGAAGTGTGAAAGTCCTTTGGATTACGCCTTTACGGTCCTTGTCCAAAGACACCCAAAAAGCATTGCAAACAGCAGCCGACGGCCTCAACACGGGCTGGACCGTCGAACTGCGCAATGGCGACAGCAGCTCCGGCGACAAAAGCCGGCAGAAAAAAAAGAAGCCCGACTGCCTCATCATCACGCCCGAAAGCATCCACATTCTGATGGCGCAAAAAGACAATGCCCAGTGGTTTGCAGGTGTGGAAGTGGTGGTGGTGGACGAGTGGCACGACCTCATCGGCTCCAAGCGTGGCGTGCAAACGGAGCTGGCTCTGTCCCGGATCCGATCGCTTGTGGTGGAAAAAGGAAAGCCCGAACCGGTGATCTGGGGCATTTCGGCTACCATCCCGAATCTTTCGCTGGCCTGCCATGTGCTGTTGGGAAACCGTTTTCAGCCAGACGGGGACCAAACCTGCATAGTGCGGTCGGAGATCAAAAAACAGCTGAGCATCAAAACACTGTTTCCGGCCAGTATCGAGCGTTTTCCATGGGGCGGACGAATGGGGCTGCCCATGCTTCCCGAAATTCTGGAAGTGGTGTACGCCAGTAATTCGACGCTGATTTTTACCAATACCCGGGCGCAAACGGAAGTCTGGTACCAGAATCTGCTGTTATACGGCGAAGATCTGGCGGGGCAAATTGCGATTCATCATTCCTCCCTCGATCTGGAAATCCGGCGGTGGGTGGAAGATTCGCTCAAAGACAACAAACTGAAAGCGGTGGTGTGCACATCGAGTCTGGATCTGGGTGTCGATTTTGCGCCGGTGGAAACCATTATTCAGATCGGAAGTCCGAAAGATGTGTCCCGCATCATGCAACGTGCCGGGCGTTCGGGGCACAGTCCGGGTCGTGAAAGCAAGGTCTATTTTGTGCCGACGCATTCGCTGGAACTCGTTGACGCCTCGGCTGTTCATTACGCGGTGGCCCACGACATCATTGAAGGAAAAAATCCCTTTCAGAAACCGCTTGATGTGCTCGTTCAATGGATGGTTACCCTGGCCGTGGGCGATGGCATGGATCCGGCCAGAACCCTGGACGAAATCCGCTCGACCTATTGCTACCGGAATCTCACCGACGATGAATGGGACTGGTGCCTGTTATTTGTAACCCGTGGAGGACAAAGCTTT
>CAMCXM010000208.1 GCA_945883425.1 Spirosoma fluviale | reverse complement strand
AATGAACTTGCCGGCATCAGGATCGCAGCGATAATGGGTTGTAAATTACCGGTAACGGCGAAGCTCAAGCCGATGACGTTGTAGATAAGTGAGATAATGAAACTAAGCCTCACTACTTTCATCGTACGCCGGGTTATATCAATCAGGCTTGGGAGAGAAGGAAGGTTTTCAGCAATCAGAATGGCATCACTGCCTGGTGTAAACTGATGAGCGTCGGCTGCAATTGCGATGCCCACATCCGACTGTTGCAATGCGCCGGCATCGTTCAAACCATCCCCAATCATAGCCGTAATTCGTTCTTCGTCCTGAAGACGCCGAATGTAGCTGAGCTTGTCTTCCGGACTTTGACCAAACTTGCTGTCACCGTTGTTTCGCAAAAACAGGTCTTTCCAGAATTCCTGTCCGGTTTCGTGATCGCCACTCAACAAATGAAGGTGGAAGGTTTCGCTCAGATTCTGAACAAGTTTTCCCACAAACGGCAATGGAGCCGATCGAATGGAGAAGTAGCCTTTGTATTGATCCTGGATTTTAATGTGAATGACTGAGCCATCCTCCTTTTCAGACGTTGCGCCAATCCAGCTTCCGGATCCAGCCACTATATTTTTTGACTGCCAGATGCCTGTTACACCTTTTCCTTTTAATTCAGTAAAACGGACGGCATCGTGCTTTGGTTTACGGTTCAGATAACGGACAACGGCCCGGCTCAATGGATGTGTAGAACACGAAAGAACAGCTGCCAACGCATCTTTTTCGTTCTCTTCCAGTTCTTCGCCTCTGAATTCAACTGTCACGCCAAACCGGTCGCTCAGAGTTCCGGTTTTATCAAACACCAGGGTGTTTACTTGCGACAGCCGTTCAATCACTTCTGTATTTTTCAGGAAGAATCCCCTCTTGCCCAGCAAACGCATCGTGTTGCCCAATGCCATTGAATAGGCCAGTGACAATGTACAAGGGCAGGCAATAATGAGAATGGAAACAAAGGCGTGAAGGCTTACCCGTGGGTCAAGAAACATCCAGGCCACTGCCACACCGAATGCCAGAATCAAAACACTGGGTGTGAAGTAATAGGCGACAGTATCAGCAAAGGTTTTGAGTCCGGGCTTGCTGTCCTTTTTGAAAATCGGGTTGTTCCAAAGGGTAACCAGCTGACTGCGTGACATTTCGCGGGAGGCTTTCATTACAATGCTGCCAGATGTCTGCTTGCCACCTGCCATCAGGACCGTTCCGGTTTCAAGCCTTTCCGTCCTTGATTCACCGCTTACGAAGCTGTAATCGATCCAGGCTTCTCCATCCAAAAGGATTCCGTCACAAGGAATGATTTCACCATGCCTGATTTTCAGAATGTCGCCAACCTTCACGTCAGATGATAAAACGGACTCTTCTTTTCCATCCAGGAAGCGGGTCGTGCTGAGCGGAAAATAAGAGCGGAAGTCACGCTCAAAGGACAGGAATTCAAACGTCCGGTTTTGTACCCAACGGCCAATGAGCAGGAAGAAAATGAGTCCTGTAAGGGAGTCAAAATAGCCGGCTCCGGTTTTGGTAAGCACTTCATATAAACTCAGGACGAGCGTGGCCATCATTCCCACACCAATGGGGACATCCAGATTGAGAATGCCTTTGGTAATTCCCAGATAAACAGCTTTGAGGTATCCCCAGCCACTGAAGAAAACACCGGGAATGGCCAGTGCAAGGTTGAGCCATCCAAAAAAATGACGGAATTCCAGATCTTGCAGCCCCAGGTATTCGGGGAAACTCAGCAACATGATATTGCCTGAACAAAATCCGGCTACTGCCATTCGCATGGTAAGCAATGTGGCCTCGCTGTATCCCTCTTCTTTTTGGTGATTGTCGGGGTCTGATAAATCGGGACTGTATCCCAGCGAATCGAGCCAGGCAACCAGATGGCTGAAAGAAATCACATCCGGCTTAAACGTGATTTCAAGTTCTTTCCTCAGGAAATTGACTTCACTCGAAATCAATCCTTTCTTTTTCAGATACAAGCGTTCAAGCACCTGGACGCAGGAAGCGCAATGAATACCCGGCACTTTGAGGCGGACCAGTACCGCATCTCCCCGTTTTGCACAGATCCATTTATTGAAGGCTTCGGGTTGATCCAGCCATAAAAGTTCTTCTGCTTTTCGGGGTGCCGTTGGTTCCGGAATTTCGCAGGAGCCGGTGTCGGTCAGAAATGTGTGGGCCGTTTTACAGCCATGGCAGCAGAAATAATCGCAGTGTTCTTCAATTTCTTTCCGGGCAGGAAGTCCGCAATGTGCGCAAACCAGTTTCCTGGCAACTATTGTATCCATATTTGTACGACGGCTGTTTCTGAATTCCTGCAAATTGGACTTCTGTTCAATCCGGAAATTTGATTCCAAAGAGAGTGAAAACTGATATTCATCAGGATCTCGATTGTGGCCTACGATTCAAACAAGTGAGTCTGGAGTTGAGATGGGATGAGAAGTTCAAGTCAATTGGTGAGTTCCATTCTCCGGTAAGTTCCGAACTGCATTTAAGGTTGACTTTATTCAGAAAAAAGTTTCAATTTTGCTTTCGTATGAAAAATCTACTTGTCCTCCTTGTTTTTGTACTGGGAACACTCCAATTGTCTTCTAAACTTCCATCCAAAGCTCCGGCCGATGAAAAGCTGGTTTGGTATACCGATCTGATGAAAGCGCAGGAAGCCTCCAAAAAATCAAAAAAACCAATTTTCGGGTTTTTCACTGGCAGCGACTGGTGTGGCTGGTGCCATAAATTGCAGCGTGATGTGTTTGTGAAAACGTCATTTATAGATTGGGCTCAAAAAAATGTGATCCTTCTGGAACTTGATTTTCCGCGTTCCAAGCAATTGCCACCAGAGCTTGCTCAGCAAAATTATAACCTTCAGCAACAATTTAAAGTGCAGGGCTATCCAACCATCTGGTTGTTTTACGCCAATGTGGATGGCGATAAAAAAGTCAGCCTGAATGCCCTAGGATCATTGGGTTATCCTTCCGGAGCTGAAAAAGGCAAAGAAGAGGTGAAGTTTCTGAGTGAGGCCAATGCGATTCTGGCCACGCAGAAAAAATAATCAGTCCTGACTTCCTTTCCCGATGGTGGACTCAAAACAGAATTTGCCCTGGGTATTTCTCTTTTCTGTACTGACATTTTTTGCCTGTGGAGAAAAAAAGAATACCGGTACAGGCACAAGTGATTCCACCACAACACCTCAGCAGGTTTCGCTGGTTTCCATCGATTCCATTGTCAGCAATGAGGATTTGTACGCCTATCTTCCTGGAAAACATAAAAAGGACAGCATCGTTTGCGTCCTTTTTTTTGATCCACAGGGAAAAGGAGATACACCTGTTCAGCTTTATAATGGATTAGCCCGTCAATATGGAATGTTGTTTGTGGGATCCAACCGATCCAGAAACGGTCTGGATTTTCAGGCAACCCGGGCCATCGTGCAAAACCTGATCCGGGAAGTATCCGGAGTTTACGGACAGCAATTCAGAAAGATATCCTTTTATGCCGCCGGTTTTTCCGGGGGCGCAAAAGTGGCGATGGATGCCGCCAATGCAGTTCCCGAACTGAAAGCAATCGTGTATGCCGGAGCACCTGCAGCATCCTCTCTTGCAACCGTTCCTTTATATGGTTTTGTTGGTGATCAAGACATGAACCTGGCCGATGTGGTTCAGTTTGATGCATCCATTCTTCCTCCAAAGCTCCATTTCCTTCGAATCTGGGAGGGTAAGCATGAATGGCCAACGGTGGGAGAAATGAAGGGAGCCGTTGAATGGATGGCCATACGTGAAACAGCAGACCGTTCCTGGGGATTTGGACTGATTGAAGAAATGGTGGAAGATTCGAAATCTGAAAATGATCTGCTGAATAAAGAAGAATACCTTCTGAAAGCCCGGTTTTTGAGTCAGGATCTGAGCCTTCCGGATAAAGGCGCTTCTCAATTGAATCTGTTGCATTCAATGTCATCATGGAAAGGATCCCGAAATCTGAAATTCAAAGAATACCAGGCCGAAATGGCCATGAAAGAAGATTACAGTCAGGCTTTTTTCAAAAATGATGTTTCCTGGTGGAAAGGAGAAATTCAGGAATTGCAGCAGCACCGGAAAAATTTACCTCCCGCCATGCAGGACCGTCTTCTCGGGTTTTTCTCACTGGCGGGGTATAGTTTATCGACTCGTTCCCTTCAGGAAAACGAAGAATCGATGGCAGAAAAAATGCTGGAGATTTACCGGCTTTCCGACCCCACCAATCCTGAGCAGGCCTACCTGCGTGCCGTCCTTTTGGGTAGGCGCCAGCAAGCCGATCCGGCTATGAGTGCACTGACGGAGTCGTTGACGCTCGGATTTTCTGACAAAGTCCGGATTCAGCAGCAGCCGGAATTTCAGTTTCTTCAGGCGAGTCCGGCCTTTCAGAAGTTGCTTCAATCGATGAAGTAGAAGCCACCCTCAATTCATCCTCAATGGTAAAAGCATTT
>CAMCXM010000207.1 GCA_945883425.1 Spirosoma fluviale | reverse complement strand
AATTTGACAAGGGCAAAATTTGAAATATTAAATCCTGGTTCTGAATTTAATATGTCTGGCAACTCGGTTTTGATTATTGACCGAATTGGTGCCGCCAGTGGGGTATATGATGATATCTTTTTAAGACCAGCTACCTATTCCATTACAGGAGGAGAAATCAGAGTTGGTACGACAAGCACTACGGCCGCAATGAACTTTAACGCAACTCTGGCTTGTCCGCTTTGGAACCTAACCGTGGATGGAACCACCACGGCCAAATCGCTCACCTTACAAAATGATCCTATTGTTTTACAAAAAAACCTCCGGATAGAAGGTAATTCATTTTTCAGTGCCAATGGTCTCAATGTTACCATTACAGGAGATCTCGTCAATTTGAATCCCCTTTCTACAGCAGGATTGGCAGCAGGTGGCTATAGGCCCATCAATTCAAGCCAGATCACTACTTTCAACAGCTCAACGGCTAATCAGAATATCACAGGTACAGCTGGAAACCTCACAAATTTTGCTGTCTTAAACATTCAAAACACGTTTTTGGGAGGCCAGGTTGTTCTTGGAACCAATTCCAATGTTCAGGTTTCCGGGCAACTCAATCTTACAACTGGCACTTTCAATACCGGAGCAAACCTTTGCACCACTTTATTAAATGTAGTTAATAACAGTGCCCATACTTCTACCGGAAC
The DNA here is from genome assembly GCA_945883425.1 of Spirosoma fluviale. Classification (GTDB taxonomy): domain Bacteria; phylum Bacteroidota; class Bacteroidia; order Cytophagales; family Flexibacteraceae; genus CAMDMI01. Next base: position 3,843 of record CAMCXM010000207.1, on the reverse strand, counting down.
TGGCTTTCTGGTATTTGGGGGTAGTGTGAGCCAATCCATAGAGTCAGGATCCACAGCTAATTTTGGAAGCATCAGGATTTCAAATTCAGCAGGGGTTGTGGCAGAATCTCCTGTTACTCTTTCCGGAAATCTAAATATTGCGAATGGTATTTTCTATATCAATAACAATCTACTAAGCCTGGGTGCTTCAAGTGCGGTCACTGGCTTATTTTCAAGTTCCAATATGATTCGGGTAAATGGAGTTACAAGTGATGCGGGTGTTACGAAATCTTATCCCGCAGGTGCCCACGACTTTACTTTCCCGATAGGAGTTACATTGAAATATACTCCTGTTCGCTTCAATGTTACTTCAAATACTGTAGCAGGAACAATCACTCTAAAATCAGTAGATACCAGGCATCCTGCCACCACCGACCCAGACAATAAAGAACTGGAATATTATTGGAGAGTAAGTTCAACAGGTTTTAATGGAAGCACAGTTGTGACCCACACGTATTTTTACGAGCCATTGGATGTAGAAGGGAATGAAGCGAGCTATGTAACCGGCCGGTTTTTAACCAGCACCTGGGCACCAAATGCCGGAATAGCAAGTACAGTTGATGCCATTAACCACATATCTACGCTCACAGGGGTCAATTACTTTGATGGTGATTTTACAGTTGGTGAAACCACAGAATTTGGAACCTTAAGCACGTTCTACAGCCGAAACGCAACCTTAGGAGGTAATTGGGACGATCCGAATTCCTGGTCAACCGATGCCACTCTGCAACATGCAGGTGCTGCTGCTTTCACATTTCCAAACTTCAACCAGGCTGTAATCGCAGCTGGCCATACAATTGATGTTACTGGAAATACAAGAAATGCTGTTTCAGTTGTTGTTAACGGAACGCTCAATCTGGGAAATACCATTGCCCATAACTTCGGAACTGTTTCCGGCACAGGTAGAATTCAGCAAACAGCAACGGCTACTAACCAGTATCTTTTTCCAGGTGGTGATTATTCGGCATTCATCACTTCCTCTGGCGGTACTTTCGAATTCGGAGGTACAACCAACGGCACTATCAGTACACAAAGCACTTATAACAATGTAGAAATCACAGGCTCTGCCACTAAGAATCTCCCAAATGCAAACATTACGGTCAATGGAAACCTCACGATCTCTCAAGGCGTCCTGACCAACCCAAACAATAAGAACGTTTCTCTGATGGGCAATTGGGTAAATACCGTGGGTGTAGGGGGATTTAGTTCCGGAAGCGGAACGGTAAATCTGAACGGAGGAAGCCAGACATTAACGGGTTCAACCAACTTCTACAATCTGGCGGCAAACGGAGCGGGTATCAAAACGTTAACCAGTTCTTTGACTGTAACCAACCAATTGACACTTTCTTCCGGCGTTTTCTCAACAGGTGCCAACCAGATGATTGTCAATTCAACGGCTGCCATTTCCGGAGGATCTGCAACCAGTTATGTTTCAGGAAACCTAAGCAGGGGAATACCCGCATCTGCCACCACAACTGTATTCCAGATTGGCGATGCCACAGCTTATACTCCAGTAACAATCAACTATACAGGAACAACCATTGCAGGAGGTTTCATTACCGCCAATACGAGTTCTGGAGACCATCCTCAGGTGTATACCTCTGGCATTGACCAAACCAAATCGGCAAACAGAAACTGGAGCTTAACAAATTCAGGAGTAACAGGATTTACGGGTTATAATGCAGACTTTACATTTATTGGCAGCGACCTGGATGTTTCAGCCAACCCACTCAATTTTATGATTGCCCGGTATAGCAGCAGCGCCTGGACACAACCAACCGTTGGTAGCATTACCAGTACGTCCACTCAAGGAATTTCAATTTCCGGAACTACTTTCGGTGACTTCCAGGTTGGTCAATCCGTTGGAGGTAATATATGGACAGGTGCCACCAACAGCAACTGGAATCTGGCAAGCAACTGGATTCCGGCCTCAGTGCCAGGAGCCGGAGATAAAGCGATTATTGGTAGTGTTGCCAATCAGCCGACATTTACTTCTGGAGCGAACGGAGAGTGTAAAAGCTTAAAAATTCTGTCGGGAGCCAATGTTACTATTCCAACCGGATATACCTTGACTGTAAATGAAGACATTGATGCTTCCGGAAACACCATCAATGGAATTGGAAATCTGGCTGTCAACGGCGCATCAACTACCTTATCCGGAACACTGACAACCAACGCCAAACTGATTGTCAATAACTCAGCTGCACTTATTTTGGGCGCAGGATCAGTATTGAATATTGGGACCGATTTAACTGTAAACGGTTCCATTACACCGAACAGTTTGCCTATCACATTTGTTGGACTAAATAATTCAACCGTAACCGGAAACATCGGATTTTATGATCTGGTTGTGAATAAAACCACATCCTCATCTAATGTAACCCTGGGTTCTAATATCACTGTAAGCAATCAGGTTAATTTGCTCTCAGGAAACGTGGAGTTGAACGGATTTGATCTGGATCTGGGCACAACCGGTAGTCTGGTTAATGAAACAGCTTCAAACCGGGTGACAGGTTTATCAGGGGGAACCATCCGTGCTACCCGAAACCTGAATGCACCTTCTGATGTGGACGTGGCAGGACTGGGAGCGATATTGTCTTCCAGTGCCAATATGGGATCAACAGAAGTGATCCGGAAACACAATCAGGTTGTGTTTGGAATCGGCTACGGTATGAACAGACGGTACGAAATTCATCCAACCAATAACTCATCTCTTAATGCCAAGTTGGTATTCAATTATTTTGATGATGAGCTCGTTACGGCAAGCGGAACGATCGATGAACTTGAACTGGATCTCTGGAGGTTCAACGGAACTACCTGGGATGTGCAGCTTGCTACGCTGGATGACATTGGCAATACAATCACGAAAACTGGTATTCCACAGTTCTCAGAATGGACCGGTGCCTCTGAAGTGAATAATCCACTTCCAATTGAACTGGCATATGCCAACATTTCATGCGAAGGAATCCATCCGACCATAAGCTGGAAAACCTTGAAAGAGACCGACACCCGTTCTTTCCAGATCGAGACGTCACCAGACGGAAAGAACTGGGAAATACTGAAAACTGTCCCTGCCGCAGGTAATTCAAATTCGGACAGAGAGTATATGTTTGAACTGAAAGGCATTCCGGATGGTACGCAAATGATTCGTCTCTCTATGCTGGATGTCAACAACAAGCAACATTCATATGATCGAATGGAAAACTGTTCAACCGGACTTTCCGCAAAACGGGCGATTTCGATTCATCCGAATCCAACGACCGGGGTCTTTATGATTGATCTCAAAGGCACAAGTGAAGATATTCTGGATGTGAAAGTCTTTAATACCCTTGGCCAAACGGTCGGTGGTGCGATTCATGATGCATCGAGAAGAGATAAAATCAAAATTGATCTAATGGGATTACCAGCCGGAATTTACAAAGTTCAGATCGCGGGTTATCAGGATGGAATTAGTTCATTCAACATTGTAGTGAAGTAAGTGCTTTCGGTTTCTGTTTGGAATACAACAGCTGACCAGCGATTATTCTTAGATGTCAAAAGCCTGGAGATTGAATAAAGAATTCAACTCCGGGCTTTTTCTTTTTCAGTTACCGGATTCAAATCCAGGTTCTGGAAAACACTCTCAAAAATTTTCAAAGAGAATTTTCGGCATTATTTTAAACCCAGATTCCGCATTAGGATGTTAATCGTCTGATTCACACCTTTAAATTTCCCTTTCGGGGAAAAATGAAATGGGGCCATAAATGAATGTGAATCAGTCGATTTGGATTAATTGATCTTTTCCATTGCGGATTCTGGGTTAAA
>CAMCXM010000206.1 GCA_945883425.1 Spirosoma fluviale | reverse complement strand
AATCGTCTGATTCACACCTTTAAATTTCCCTTTCGGGGAAAAATGAAATGGGGCCATAAATGAATGTGAATCAGTCGATTTGGATTAATTGATCTTTTCCATTGCGGATTCTGGGTTTATGTTTCAACCTAATGCAATCCTGAAATTCGCCCGAACCTATTTGGTTCTGCTGGCCGCTAACAGTACAGTCGCCCATGGTCTGCATTTGTTGTATCTAACAAAGAGTTGATTGCCTCAACTTCCGGGATTGAGTTGTATCCAAATCCAGGAAATGGCGAATTCAATGTTCGCATTCCTTCAAACCGGGCTCGCAATGATACGAAACTGGTCATTCGGGATCTTCAGGGCAGACAGACTGGTTCGCCAATTATTTCTTTCTCTGCAGAAGGTCTGGCGAATGTAAAATCGTCTCTTCAATCAGGAATTTACCTGGTTGAAATTTCTTCCGGAACAGAAAGACGATTCCAGAAAATCGTAGTCAACTAACGTTAGTAGTTCAAGATAAGAAAGGCTGTTCATGCAAATGAGCAGCCTTTTTTTATTCAAGGGCAATGAGCGTGTCAAAATTTGCAGACAAATCACATTCAGAATTTACCTCAATTTCTGGTGTTGTTCCTGCCGAAATCAATGATTGATTGCGGTGATTCAACCAGAGACAAAATATGACGGAATCCTGTTTCCACATGCGGATCAGCTCAAACAATCCCAAACGAACATGGCCTTCCTCGTTTATCTGAATGGATGGTGGTGGGATGTGCATCCAACCAGATTTTAAGGAAGACTCTTCCCTGTTAGTGACCAGACTTCTGGATGGAAGGATGTTCTGCCAGCCAAGTAACCGGGCCGTGATGGCTTTTCGTGGTTGAAATCCTGACTCCGTCCTTATTAGCTTTTCCCTGATTTTTCCGGCTACCAAGGTCCAGATTTCATCTGCCAGCCATTTGGCATCCTCGCCGTCGTGGCTCACCACAATAAACCCCACCTTTTTTTCCTGCATGGCCCTCAGTAGAATCGGATAAAAAAGAAGTCGGTTTTCAGTATCCAGATCAGAGAAAGGCTCATCCAAAAGAATCAGTTCCGTATCCAGAACAAGTGCCTGAGCAAGCGCAACCCTTCGTTTTTCACCTCCACTGAGATTCCCTGTTTTTTGCTCCAGCAGTTCTTTTAAATGACAGAGCCGGATGATTTCCTTCAGTTTCTTTCGTCTGAGATCGTCGGGCAGATGCCGGACTGTTTTGAGTAGTTCTTCCTCTACCCGTAGAAAAGGACTCAAATCCGGATTTTGTTTCACCATGGCCATCTCCTGGAAACCCGGAATGAGTCGATCACTGACGGGCATCAGTTCTTTTCCTTTCCAGAAAATCCGGGCCTCCGGCACAGAAATATACCCACCCAGAAAGGAAAGCAGACTGGATTTACCAGCTCCGTTTCTGCCCAACACAAAGACAGCTGTACCAGGATTTACTTCCAGACTCCTGATATCTAATACTTTACGACTCATTCCAGGGACAGAAAAGGAAATATCCTCAGCCCGAAGAAGTTCAATGTTTTTTTTCAACAGTTGACTTTGGTTTTGTAATCTTGTCACACAAACAAACAAAGGACATTTTTGGATTAATCGCAATGTATAAAGGCATCCTTCACACGCACACTCTTGTCGTAACTCTATTTCTACTTCTTTATATTGTTAAAACAATCCTGCTTGTTACGGGCAAAGAAGCAACTCTTAAAAAAGTTACGGACAGCACCAAATGGTTTGAGCGCATCATCAGCGTACTTTTCCTGGGAACCGGGATTTATTTGTACCTGAACTCCGGCAATATCACCTGGATGGTCCATGTTAAAATACTTCTGGTCTTTGCATCCATTCCAATGGCCATCATCGGTTTCAAGAAAAAAAAGCCGGCTCTTGCCATACTTTCGGTTCTGTTTCTGATTGCATCTTATGGACTGGCTGAAATGAATAAAAAACAGATTCTGAAGGTAGATGCACCAAAGATCGAACCAACCCAATCACAGGCGGAAGTTGGAAAACAACTCTATGTCGCCTATTGCCAGGTTTGCCATGGTGAAAATGGTGATGCCGGCCTTTCTGGAGCCAAGAATCTGATCACATCTACTTTGACACCGACAGAAAAACTGGACTTGATACGTCTTGGAAAAGGAAATATGCCGGCATTTGCAGCATCCCTTCCGGATGATCAGATCCTGGCTATAATTGACTATACCAACACCTTCAAAGCGAAGTAACAATGGGTTCAGACCCGTTTCGCTGGGGCATTCTGGGGCCGGGAAGGATTGCACATAAGTTTGCTCTAAGCCTTCCCTTTTCTGAGAATGGCATTCTATCGGCCGTTGCCAGCCGTGATATTTCCAAAGCCCGGGAGTTTTCCGGAAAGTTTGGGTCAAGCCTTTCTTTTGGCTCATACGAGGAAATGATTTGTTCAGGGGAAGTGGATGCTGTTTACGTCTCCACGCCGCATACTTTTCACTTCGAACACTCTGAGCTGTGCCTTACGCACAAAATTCCGGTGCTGTGTGAAAAGCCGCTCACGATGAATCCCAAACAAACAAAAAGACTGATTGAGATATCAAACGAGCATAAAACTTTCTTAATGGAGGGGATGTGGACCGCCTTCCTCCCTCATTTTGTGCAATGCCAGAATTGGATTGAGGAAGGTAAGATTGGCGAAGTGGTGCATGTTCAGGCGGATTTTGGATATAAGGCAGATTTCAATCCGATTGATCGGAAATACAATCCGGAGCTGGGAGGAAGTGTAACAAAGGATGTCGGGATTTATCCTTTGACACTTTTCTACAAGATATTGGGAATGCCCGAATCGCTGCAAACGTTGGGTAGCCGTGCTTCCACTGGAATCGATGAGCATGTTGTGTTTCAAGGAATGAATTCGAACAACGCTACCTTTCAGGGAATGGTCAGTTTTCGGGCACAATCAGATGTCGAAGCCACCATCATCGGAACAGAAGGTAAAATCAAAATCAGCAGCCAATGGCTAAGGCCGGTTTCTGCAAGCTTAATACGACCTGACGAGACCATCATATTTGAGAAAAAAGTGGGGGGTCTGGGATTTCAGTTTGAAGCCAATGAAGTAGAGAGAGCCGTCAGAAATGGCGAATTAGAGTCGAACATCTGGTCACATAAAGACAGCCTCCAAATTTCAAATCTGATTGCAAGAGTGGAATCAATCTAACCATTCTCATGGAAGCATCTGTGTGTTGTCACAATGTTACCAAATTCCGTAGTTTTGCAAATCCTAACCACATATTATTGGAAACGAAACCACTGAGGATTGCCATCCTGTCGATGTACAACAATGTTCCCAATCAGGGAATGCGCTCAATAAAAGCGATTCTGGACAGAGAAAGTGGAAAAAATCATGGAGTTCAGTTTGAATATTCTGTTTTCGAAACCCGCTACCTGAATGAGCATCCGGATGTAGATCAGTTTGACGTATTCATCTGTACAGGCGGGCCGGGAGATCCCTTTGACGGAAAGGGATTGGAATGGGAAGCCAATTATTTCCGAATGCTGGACAGGATTCAGGAAATCAATCAATCGGCAGACACCAGCAAAAAGTACATTTTTTCCATTTGCCATTCCTTCCAGTTGATGTGCCGGTATTTCAACATCTCCACAGTAAACCGGAGGATGAAAACCTCTTTCGGGGTTTTTCCTTGTCACTTCACAGATGAAGGCGCAACAGAACCCGTGTTTTCAGGCTTATTGGATCCGTTTTATATTGTAGACAGCCGTGAGTGGCAATGTGTGGAACCAAATTATGATCGGATTCAGGAACTGGGAATTTCGATTTTGTCTCTTGAAAAATTCCGTCCGCATGTAAATCTGGAACAAGCTTTAATGGCCATTCGGGTATCACCATACTGGGTGGGCACCCAATTTCACCCGGAAGCAGATCCGGAAGGAATGAGGGTAAATTTCAGCCAGGAGGAAAAAAGGGAACAGGCTATTCAGCAACATGGGAGTGAGAAGTTTTTCAATATGCTGGATCATCTGGAAGATCCCGATCATATCTGGAATACGAATCACTGCATCCTTCCGAATTTTCTGCGTCAAGCGGTAGAAACCCTTCGGTTGGAATCGGTTCCTTGTTGATCCGGCCTTATTCGACCACCACAACCAGATATTTTGACAGACTCCAGAATTTATCCGGATACGAAATCTTGAGGTAAAACTGACCTTCTTTGGCTATAAAAAAGTACGAATCAGAAGGGTGATTGGAGATCACCTTTTTCTTTTTGTACTGTCCGATCAGCAGCAGTTTATCTGTTTTGGCATTGAGCGTCCTCATTTTATCACCTCCGATTTTTTCACCCAGAACTTTGACAGAACCCAAACCCGCAATACCACCTGCTTTTTTTACGATACCTGCCGACTCAAGCTCCTTAGCTGTACCTCTGATGTAGTATACCCGGTTGAGCTCCGCTTCCTTGGCAGCTATGATGGCATCTTGTTTCTGTAGTTTTTCATCCTGCCGGGCAAGCAGGGTATCTTTCTCTTTGATTAATTTCT
>CAMCXM010000205.1 GCA_945883425.1 Spirosoma fluviale | reverse complement strand
CCGTTCCGAATCCATCGATTATTTCCACCAGTTTCATTACCGGAACCGGATTCATAAAGTGCATCCCGATTACCTTGCCCGGACGGGACGTAACCGCTGCCATTCGGGTGATGGAAATAGACGAAGTGTTGGTGGCCAGAATGCAATGTGCCGGAGCCCAGGCATCCAGATCGCGGAAGATTTTCTTCTTCAGTTCTTCGTTTTCGGTGGCTGCTTCTACAATCAGGTCCGCCGTTTTAACCGCGTCCTGAAGATCAGTGCTGGTCTTGAGAAATGACAAGGCTTTGGTTTTGTCGTCTTCCGAAATGCTGCCTTTGGCAACCTGACGGTCCATGTTTTTCACGATGGTGGCAAGACCTTTGTCAATTGCTTGCTGGTTGATGTCAACCATGGTCACATTAAAATGCTTGCCGGCAAATACGTGGGCAATTCCGTTGCCCATCGCTCCTGCACCGACAACCACTACATTTGAAATATTCATTTTTATAATCTGGTGATAGTATGATTCTGTTTTACCAACGGGCGAACCTTTCACGGTAAGTCTGACCTTTTGAGGTCACAACCCGGATGTTGTAAATTCCCCTCGCCAGCCGTTGAAGATTGATGAGCGACTGAACCGCTTCGGTTTCCGGAAAAACCGGAATTTCCTGTCCCGACATAGAGAAAACCTGAATTTTCTGAATCGTCTGATCGGACGGAGCCACAAGGACTAATTGCTGCTTTTCCACATCATTACGGATCACAAGTTTAGGTTCGGGCTCCGGCTGAATGGGCTGTGTATCGGCAATTCCACAGGAGGTAGGCGTTTGAAGCAGTGTGTTTCTTCGGATACAGTTCCGGAGCACTATGCGCATCCGTTTCTTCTGTTCCTTGGTAAAAATGTTCATACACGCATCATTGGTGTAATCGAGGTAGTTCTCCTTCATTTTCGGAACACCTGGTGTACAACTAGCCGGAGTACCGGTCGGGCAACCTGAAGTGTATGTCGCCTGAGGCGGTGTGTCTTCACAATAATCGGTGGCATTGTCTGCGCAGGCAGATCCATCGCCCCAGATGTGAAGCAATCCGAGATAGTGGCCTATTTCATGAGTGGTGGTCCTGCCCTTGTTGTAGGAAGTAAAAGGACCGCTTTCTCCCGGAGGAACATCGCCAAAAACACGGTAATCAATCACAACACCGTCCGGCTGTACATCCGGAATGGGCTGAGGCATGGGCAATGAATCGGACCAGAAAGTGGGAATGATCGGATACTGCGCATAACCAATGTATAAATTACCATTGATCTGACAGGACCAGATGTTTAAGTATTTGGCAGGATCCCAAAATGAAAATCCTTTCAGCAATGTATTTTCAGATAAAAACTCAAACCCATCGCGGTTGGTGTTTACCCGAACAATCCCATTTGATGGATTACCACTGGGGTCTTTTGTAGCCAGACAAAACCGAATACGGGTGTCTGCTCCAGCAGGATGAGAATTGAAACCGGGAGTTCCGGTTGCACGGCTGTAATCATTGTTGAGAATGTCGATCTGCGACTGAACACGGGCATTGGACAAATTCTTTCCGATTCCTTCCGCCTCTCCATTGTGCAAAACGTGTACGACCACCGGAATGGTGTAAATCTCGTCGTTGTCCTGCACCGCTTTGGCGTTTTCGTTTTGCTCAACTTTGGAAATCCATTCTTCAAAAACCTTGCTGCCCGCTGAATATCCAGCTGCGTTTTTGCCTTTGTACACATCCGGATTAGCGCAATGTGGATGGGTCTGGGCTGCTGACTTCCATACCGGAATAGCCACCAGGAAAAGAATGAACAGTCGGGTGTAAAGTTTCTTCATCGCTAAGAATATGTGCAAAGATAAAACCAGCGGGTAAAGGATGTAATTAAATTTCGTTCAATAACTCAGCCGGATCCCAGAATACAACGGAATAATCACGGACGGTATCGTTTTCGATCACCACACCCTCCGCTTCGAGCAGATTTTTCATTTCATCACCGGGTCCGAAATGAAATTTACCAGACAGCAATCCTGCAGAATTGACCACCCTCTGGGCCGGCACATGTGGAATTTCAGTGAAACTCGCATTCATTGCCCAGCCCACCATCCGGGCCGATTTTCCCGAACCCAGAAACCGGGCTATGGCACCGTAACTGGTAACTCTCCCTCTTGGAATCAACCGCACCACCTCATACACGGATTGAAAAAACGAATTGGGCTGCCTGGGTTCAGACGGGATCTTTTTCATCTCAAACCGCTATGATTCAGACGGAACCGTCGCTTTCTTCTGCCAGTAATACACCGGAATACCCAGCGACACAATCAACAAACCAGCGAAAGTGTACACCGGAGTACTGATCAAAAGATTGGCGCAAAAAGCCAGAGCCGAGATGATATACAAAGCTGGCAACCAGGGATACAAAAAGGCTTTGTATGGCCGCTCGGCATCGGGTTCCTTTCGGCGAAGGACGAACAATCCGGCGATGGTCACAATGTAAAACAGCAGTGAGGCGAAGGTGGTGTAATTGAGAAGATCGCCGTACCGTCCGCTTAAACAGAGGCCGGAAGCCCAGATGGCCTGCACCCAAAGAGCGAATCCCGGGACCGAATTACCATTGAGCGTAGCTGCCCGCTTGAGGAACAAACCGTCTTTGGCCATGGCATAAAACAAGCGGCCACCCGCGAGGATGAGTCCGTTGTTGCAACCAAACGTGGAAATCATGATCAGACCCGCCATCAGGTAAACCCCGATATCACCGAACATCACTTCGGCTGCTGCGGTTCCAACCCGGTCGGCAACAGCAGTCTGGATCTGGTGCATGGGCAACAAGGCGAGATAGGAAACGTTAGCCAGAATATAGAGTGCTGTTACAATGAGGGTTCCCAGAAAAAGGCTCAGGGGAATGTTGCGTTGCGGTTCTTTGATTTCACCTGCGATGAAGGTGACGTTGTTCCAGGCATCGCTCGAAAAGAGGGAGCCCACCATGGCCACACCAAGCGCCGACAAAAGGGCCATTCCCGACAATGGGATGGTGCTTTCGACACCGTCTGTGATGAGCAGTTGAGAGGCGGACCACATGTTTTGAAAGTTTTCCTGGAGTATGCCCGTACCGGAACCGATGTAGAGTCCGAACAGGATGAGGGCGAGAAGAGCGATGATTTTGGCGAGGGTAAATACGGTCTGAACCGCTTTTCCATCTTTCACTCCGCGAGTATTGAACCAGGTGAGCAACAGGATGGAGCCGATGGCGAATAGCTGGGCGGCTGAAATTTTAAGGAAGCCAAGATCGAGGAGGATGTTTTGTGGATCAAGGGAAGGCACAAAAACGGCGGTGAATTTGGCAAAGGCCACGGCGACGGCAGCGATTACTCCGGTTTGGATCACAGTAAAAACCGTCCAGCCATAGAGAAATGCGGTAAGGGAACCAAACGCCCGCTGGATGTACACATATTGTCCTCCGGCCTTGGGCATCATACCCGACAACTCACCATAGGAAAGAGCCGCCATCACGGTGAGCAATCCGGCCACCAGCCAGGCCAGCATCAGCCAACCGGCGGAACCCAGGTCGCGGGTCATCCCGGCGGTGACGATAAATATGCCTGAGCCAATCATCGAACCCGACACCAGCATCACGGCGTCCATCAGGCCAAGCGAACGTTTAAATTCTGTCATGCGGCAAACCTGCTATTAAAATCTGAAACAACAGAAACTAAGGGTAATTTTTTCAGGTTCTTATATTCAATAAGAATTTCTCTTTGAATTTTGAACTTGAAATTTTGAACTCCCCAATCTCAGTTGATTCTTTCCCAGATTGAATAAAAAATACAGTGACGCTTGTTTTCGAAGGAACTGGGCGAGGCAGGGTATTAAGTTTATTTTGTGGCGTTTATATAAATCGAAGACAATGAAGTAAATTCATTGAACTGCAATTCTTTTGGAGTCAATTTATACTTTTTACAAAAATCCGGAAGCAAATCCTTGAACGTTGAGTAGTGGTCGAAAATGTATTGGGTGCCTTCCAGAAGTCTGCCATTGGTATGATGACTAAGCCAGTCCCGGGTAGCTTTAATTATGCCTTCTTCTGTGCCGGAATGAGCGCCGATGTCCTGGCCACTTACGTCTGAAATGTATTCTTTAAACCGGAATTGCCCCGAATCAAGAATCAGATATTTCTTCTGGGTTTGAACACCCTTTCCAAGGTAGCCGGCACCGATGAATATACCCAGTTCCAAAGGCATATTAAATCTGGGCATTTGATTCTGATTTAGTTCGGTTCTTGAAAGATCATGTATTCCCAGAGCACACTGCCTGATAATTTCAATTATTTTCACAATTCGAATGTGTTCTGATCCCCCGGTTTCAAGAGCACAACGGGGTATAAAACCGCAATATTGAACTGTAAAAGTCAATGCCCGGAACAAAGGCAAAAACTCATTATCAAAAGGGCAGTTCAGGAAAACATTTATGTGATAGTTGGGAATCGTAACTACTCAGGTTGGTTGTAAGTAGTTGAAATTAAAAGATTTCGGTCGAACAAATATATTCAGTTGTCGAAATGTGAGTTGCAAAAAAGGGCATTGAGAG
>CAMCXM010000204.1 GCA_945883425.1 Spirosoma fluviale | reverse complement strand
CCTTATCAACTAGTAGATGGCAATGGCGAAATACTCATTCATACCAGTCATTTATTATCCATCAAAGATTTAGATCTGAGTGATCATTTACCCAATTTAATTGAGGCAGGCGTTACGTCTTTTAAGATTGAAGGCCGCTTAAAAGATGCGGTCTATGTAAAAAACAATGTTTCGTATTTGCGTCAGAAACTGGATGCTTTCCTGGAAACCAATGATCAGTTTACCAAAGCATCTTCCGGTAAAATCCACTATAATTTTGAGCCTCAGATGGATCGCAGTTTTAACAGAGGCTATACCGATTATTTTCTCAACAAACGAAAGGAACGAATTGGCTCATGGGAAACGCCCAAATCTCAGGGACAGTATATCGGAAAAGTAGTAGAAGCCATTGGAAAAGGATACTTGATTGAAAATTCAGAACTATTGAATAATGGGGATGGACTTTATTTTCTCAATGAAAATGATGAAGCCGATGGGGCACAAATCAATGTGATTTTGAACCAAACGGTCATTCTGAATCATCCGAAAGCGATCAAACCAGGCACCTTGATTTATCGCAATTCGGATGCCGAATTTATCCGTTTGGTAGAGCGGGACGATAGTGCCATTCGTAAGATTGGAGTCAACCTACATTTGCAGGAAACGTCAACCGGATTTCAGTTGGAGGCCATCGATGAAGACGGGCATAAAGCCATTGTGATGTATCCGGCAAGCAAAGAAATTTCTGAAAAACCGGAGATGGAAGCAAACATTAAAAAGAATCTTGCCAAGACCGGAAACACACCTTTTACCGCCGAAGAAATCCGTTTGTCCTTTACCGAAAATTGGTTTTTACCGATTTCAAAAATCAACGAACTACGCAGGGATGTATTGGAACAACTGATGGATATCCGCATTCGTGACTATCAGCGAAAAGAATGTAAAATAGAGAAAACCAATCATCCGTATCCGGTAGATAAATTGGATTTTACGTATAACGTCAGCAATAAACTGGCCCGTAATTTTTATGAGCGTCATGGTGTAACCGAAATTGAAAAAGCCTTCGAATTGCAATGGGATCCAGGCAAATCACGGGTGATGACCACCAAGTATTGTGTAAAGTATGAGTTGGGAAAATGCGCCAGGTTTCAACGCGAAACCATGGGTGAAAAACTAAAAGAACCGCTTACCCTTAAACACGGTGAGGTAGAATATAAGCTCAAGTTTAATTGCAAACCCTGCGAAATGGAAATTTGGGAAAAAGATGCAGAGTTTGAGGTTGACGAAGATTGGGATTTTTAATTTCTCCTTTGAGTGATGAAACGGTTCCGCTGTTCGGGATCTCCGCTGTTCGGGATCTTCCGCTGTTCGGGATCTCATATCCCGAACCCAGATACCGAGGATTTGTAATCCTCCAAAAGTCGGTTTACCGAGTGGCGAAAAGATTGGCTGATGAAGGAGTGAATTCCCCGTTTGGGGTAGTAAGGAATCAGGAGACAGGAATCAGGAAACAGGAGACAGGAGACAGGATTCAGGTGACAAGATTCAGGAATCAGGAGACAGGAGACAGGAATCAGGAATCAGGAGACAGGAATCAGGAGACAGGATTCAGGAATCAGGAGACAGGAAACAGGAAACAGGAATCAGGAGACAGGAATCAGGAGACAGGAATCAGGAAACAGGAATCAGGAAACAGGAATCAGGAGACAGGAGACAGGATTCAGGTGATACGTTTCGGGAATCTAAGATCGCCAGCGGATGGAGTTAGTTTGATAACTAAGCTCAACGGAGCACCACGCATAAATCAAGTCTTTGTGGGTTTTACTTAAAGCGTTTGCTGGGTGAACCAAAGTCGATTCAAAATTCTTTATCCTTCATAAATTTCTCCACGATGACCGACATCAAGCACTTCGACGATCTTTATTGAATCTTCTATTTCGTAAATAACCCGATAATTCCCTACCCTGATTCGATACCCGGCCCTTCCTTTTAACTTCATGGAACCATTGGGCCTTGGTTCATTTCCTAATTCCAGAATACTGTCCTTTAGCGATTTGTAAAATGGTTCAGGTATTTTCTCAAGCCTCTTTAGTACTTTCTTGTCAATTTTTACCTGGTAACTCATGGTTTGGCCCTAACTCTATCCAGTTCCTCAAATGCACTTTTTGCATCTACAAATTCACCTTTATCTTTTTTTGCCTCATCATAGGCCCGGATGTCGTCCAATTCTTCAAGTTCTTCAATTAGCCGGGTATATTCACCGAACGACAAAACCACAGAAATGCGTTCGCCGTTTTCATTTACAATGTATTGAGGATGAAAGACTGACATAGGTTCTAACTTATTTATACAAAGGTAAAAAATCGATCGGATCGAATGTGAAGTTATTTATCGGGTTTATCGGGCGAGGAGGGCTTGCCAACGCACGGACGTAGTTTGAAAACTATAACCAACAGGGTCTGTAGACCGAACTCCTCGGAATCGAAACCAGCAGCACATTGGAATCTAAAACAACCTGCATCAACCTTTTTTAACCCTTGAATGTTCAGCCAGCCAGGTTGCCATCGTTTGCTGATCCCATTGATTGGCATCCCAAAGCCTGTCCATCTCATCGCTGGCTTTGCCCGCAAAGTGATTGGCGAGCAAATGCTTAATATCCAACAAATCTTTATCGCTCAACTCAATACTGAATATTTTGAGGAGCTCTTGTTGTAAATTGGTAAGCCGTGCAGGTATCATTTTCAATTTTTTACAAATATAAAAAAGAGCCCGGGATTTGAAACCAGCTTAATCAGGGCTTTGGCATTCGTTCCGATGCCATACCAGCCTTTATACTTTTTGCTTCACCCGCAGCTCAATCCCCGTTCGCCGTTGACTACGTCATGGTGAGGGCGATTCTTAGATTCGCCAACGCACGGACGTAGTTAGAAAACTATAACCAACAAGCCCCCTAACCTCCCGATGTAAAATCGGGACAGGGTCCGAAGGGGGAACTTTTACTTAAATGGGCATAAGACCGAGTTCATTTGGCCAGTCGTTTACAGATCGACCAGATAAGTGTTTAACTTTTAATCCTTCACTATTAACCATTAACTCATTACCGAACAACTTGAACCAATCGCTCTTCACATCCCCAACATTAATTCTATTCCTGTATTCTGAATTTCGAATGCGAATGGATGCTGGCTATTGAAATCAGACTCACGGATCGGATGAGGCTCTATTCGTAGGTCAATGGCTCGCCTCAGTTTACGTAATTGTATCTGGGCTTCGAAGAAATCGGGCATATTACCCAATACAAGTGCTATGTCAATGTCGCTGTCTTCTCTTTCCGTTTCTTTGGCATAAGAACCGAACAGGAACGATTTCTTCACAGCGAGTTCAGCAGGAATCAACCGGATAAATTTCTCCGCAGTTTCTATAATTTTTGCATCAACCATTCCCGTATTGTAGTAATTCGAGCCACCCAAATATCAGTAAATTCTTTATTGGCTCGTTTGTAAAAATCCTGTTTGTAGTTGTCGTAACGGGCATTGAGATGAAATGTCGAAATTTCATCCAGCCAATTTGAGACTTCATTCGTTGGGTCAACGTCTGATTTCTCCGCCAGTCTCAGCAGATCATGCGTAAAAAGTGCGTGCTTTTTGTGCCTTGATACATAACAAGCCTTCAGCAGTTTTTCCAAAACCAGGTGTCCAATAAATAAAGCCCAGTGAAAATCCCCTGATGCCAGCAAATGTTGCATGGTGTTAAAATCTGCATCTGCAGAATTCTTCCAGTATGCCACAATTGTTTCCGGATTTTCGACACCGCCTTCCATTATTCAAAAGTAATTTATTTAAACTTCTTTCGCCAGAGGGTAAAGAGAAAATTGTTTTGGTCCACCCTTTCGCTGTGTCTGATTTGACAGTATGATTACCAATTTGCCTTTCCGGTTTGACCTTCGATACCAACAGGGAAAACCAATCAACCTTCAAACACCTTTACATATAACATCAACCTATTACGCTGCTCTGCAGCTTAGATGTTTGGAGGGATTGGCTTTCTATTAACATGCAGGCTGCTCTGCAGCTGAATGCCAGACAAAACCACAGTGAAACTGCGAACAAACGGTCAACGTTTTTTAGGCATGAACACACTCTTAACTACTAACCCATAACCACAAACCATGAACCACGGACGCAAATCCTTTGAACTTTCCTCCTTGAACTTTGAACTCTAACTCCTGAATTCACTCTTCACTCTTAACCCTTAACCCTTAACCCTTAACTCATAACCACTAACCCATAACCACTAACCCCCAGACCCTCTTTTTCATCCAAAAAAATTCTCTAATTCGTCGATTCATTTTACATTTGAATTTATGTGAAACCGGAGGCTGGTTTTGTATCCGCATGGATGTGGGATCACCTCTCTTCTTTCCAGACGATATGCACCAACATCTGAAGACATGGGCTTGTGTGGTTCTTATTTTCGCGTCTTTCCAGCTGCAGGCTCAGGTAGAGAATGAGCCGGTGGAAGAACATTCAGCCAACCATCTTGTAGAACCAGGTCCCGCAAGGCCCTGCATTTCGCCAGAGCAATATGAAGCACTGGAAAAAACGCTGAAGGAAAAC
>CAMCXM010000203.1 GCA_945883425.1 Spirosoma fluviale | reverse complement strand
GCCAGCAAATGGTATCAGCATGGGCGTATGGCGACGGCAGGATTTGGATTTGAGGTTCAGAACAACACCGTCAGTTTTGAGAATACATCGTATGCGGCATCTCAATACAGTTGGAATTTCGGCGATGGTTCGCCAGAATCTACGGATGCTTCGCCTCAGCATATCTATGCAAATGCTGGAAATTATATGGTTCAATTGAAAATAATGAACGGTTGCCGGCAGGACAGCATCCGAAAAATGGTTCTCGTTTTACCCACATCCGTTTCATCGGAGGTGGATGGTAGTGAGATTCGCATCTTTCCCAATCCATTTATGAACCAGATCGAAATTGCCAATGTCAACCAGATTGAAAAGGTGTATTTGACGGACCTTTCCGGAAAAATACAGAACACCCGATTTACGGACGGTATCCTTCACACGGAAGCAACCCAAAAGGGAATGTACATGATAACCATCCGTTGGAAAAACGGCCGGATTTCAAACCGAAAGGTTTTGAAAATGTAAAGGGAAAGCCTTCTTTAGAAAGCGGCGTTTTGCGGTGTCCGTGGAAATGGAATCACATCACGGATGTTGGCCATACCGGTCACAAACAGAATCAGACGCTCAAAGCCAAGACCGAATCCGGCGTGCGGACAGGTTCCGAATTTGCGGGTATCGAGGTACCAGTAAAGCTCTTCTTCCGGAATGTGCATTTCGTGCATGCGGTTCAAAAGCTTGTCGTAATTCTCCTCTCTTTGAGATCCGCCAATGATTTCTCCGATTCCCGGAAACAAGACATCCATTGCCCGAACGGTCTTTCCGTCGTCGTTTTGCTTCATGTAGAAAGCCTTGATCTCTTTCGGATAATTGGTCAGAATCACGGGTTTCTGGAAGTGTTTCTCCACCAACCAGCGTTCGTGTTCCGAACTCAAATCGGTTCCCCAATCCACCGGGAATTCAAATTTAACGCCGGATCCTTTCAGGATTTCAACCGCTTCACCATAGTTTAATCGCTCAAACTTATTGGCAACCACGAAGCGAAGTCGATCAAGCAATTCTTTGTCGTACTGCTGATTGAGGAATTCCAGATCGTCTTTGCAGTTGTCAAGGGCATATTGAACCAGGTACTGAAGCAAATCTTCCGCCAGATCCATATTTTCCTTGATCTCATTGAACGCCACTTCGGGTTCAATCATCCAGAACTCGGCAAGATGACGCGAGGTATTGGAGTTTTCAGCACGAAACGTCGGACCAAACGTGTACACCTGACCAAGCGCCATAGCAGCCAGTTCGGCTTCCAGTTGTCCGGAAACGGTAAGGTTGGTTGGCCCTCCGAAAAAATCTTCTTTAAAATCGACGGTACCGGTTTCCGTTTTGGGCGGATTCACCGGATCCAGGGTCGTCACACGGAACATGGCCCCGGCTCCTTCTGCATCTGAACCCGTTATGATCGGTGAATGAATATAGAAAAAGCCTCTGTCGTTGAAGAACTTATGGATGCCAAACGCCATCGCATGACGGATGCGGAAAACGGCACCAAACGTATTGGTCCGGAAACGAAGGTGGGCAATCTCACGAAGGAATTCGAGGGAGTGTCCTTTTTTCTGCAGCGGATAGGTTTCGGCATCGGCTTCACCCAGGACTTCGATGGAGGTCATCTGCATTTCAACTGACTGTCCGGAACCTTGTGATTCCACAACGAGACCGGTTGCTGAAATACAGGCACCTGTCGTCACTTTACGCAAAGTGTCTTCATCAAATTTTGCGAGGTCGGCCACGAGTTGAACGGAGTGAAATGAGCTTCCGTCATTCAGTGCGATGAAGGCCACATTTTTGTTGCCTCGTTTGGTTCGCACCCATCCTTTCACACAGATTTCTTTGCCTTTGTCCTGGCCGGTCAGCACGTCAACAACCTTTGTTCTTTGCATAGTCTACGTATTTACTTCGTCGATTTTCGGGCCGCAAATGTAGGCAAAAACACTTTATAGAGGGATGCCGGAAAGAAGAAAGATGATTGTTAAAGAATGATGAAAGCCAGACCAGAGGATCAACTGAATGGCTTAGCCGAAAAGCAGATTACAAAAACGACAAGTGCCAGAAAGGAAATGACCAGTCGTTTTGTATCCAGGGGTCGGTTATCTTCCACTTCCGGGTGGTAAATGCCCAGAAAACGACCAAGAATCAGTCCGAATACAATCCAGCCTGAATTTCCATCCACCATTGGGAACCAGATCCGCATCACATATTGAAATCCGAAAATGGCAACCGCCAATGTGATGTTGTTTAAATAGTATTTGAACACACGGGACACCGAAATAAACACCACACCGAAAATCATCAGGTTGTTCCAGAGTTTTTCCGGCAGGAAGGGATCGTAATGAACATCAATGGGATAGGGTGTTCCAAGTCCGGCATAGAGAATAAACAGCACAAACAAGGACGGAGACACAACGGAGTGAACCCGGGAACCAAATGTTGAAAACAGAATGTGTCCGCCATCCAGCTGGCCGATGGGCATTAGGTTCAGGGCTGTAAAGAAAAGAGACAAATAACCGGCGAAAATGAACGGATAATGCATCAGTTCATAGGAATGAGGGATTAAGGATTTGTCAGAAACGACATAGGTTTCAAAAAACTGAAACAACAGATTGGAACCGATCCTGAGATTGGCACCTGGATTCTGGTAAACATGCTGCGCATAATCGGCACCATATTTCGCATAATCCGGATGGATGTGGAATAAAAAATCGAGCGGGGGCAGATGCGTAAAGCCATAAAAAAGCAGTCCAAGGGCTGCGACAAATCCGGCCAGAGGACCCGCAACACCGACATCAAAATACTCCAGTCTGGATTTGAGTTGCGATTTTAACCGGATAAAAGCCCCCATTGTTCCCAGACTCTGGACAGCAATAAATCCCAGCCATGCCGGAATATAGAGAGGAAGCGTTACATCGGCTTTGTGTTTGCGGGCAAAATAATAGTGCCCGAATTCATGAACCGTAAGAACACCCAGAAAAGGAAGGGAGAACTGAAGTCCCCGAAAGAAATCATCCATTCCAAGTGATTTAGCTTTCTGGCCGAAATTGAACCAGAAATTTCCTGTCATCCACTCGGCACCGGCTAATGTGGTGGTGAAAATGGTGATGGTGAAAAACAGAAAAAACCGTGCAAGCGGAGAAAGTTTCAAATGAGGGTTGGGTTTAGGGTGGCTGATACGAAAAAAATTCTTCACAAACCGCGAAGAATGATGCTAAAAAATCAGGAAATTATTCCCAGTTCATCTCTTTTTCTTCGTCGTCGTACGGAGAAACCGGCCTTGAAAAATCGTAGTCCGGCATAAGTTCTTTCACTTTGTCATAAGACTCATGAAGGGCCTCGATGAATTTTTCAAAATCTTCTTTGTAAAGGAAGATTTTATGTTTCTCAAAAATAAAGGTACCGTCCTGTGCAAACTTTTTTTTGCTCTCGGTAATCGTTAAATAAAAATCCTCGGAGCGGGTGGCTTTCAAATCAAAAAAATACGTTCTTTTCCCTGCTTTTACCCTTTTCGCAAAGATTTCATTCCGGTCGTTCCTTTCTTCCACGTGATAGAAATTTGTGTCAATAATACGGGATTTTTGAATTACAATGGGATGATTAAAGCACCATATATAAAAGAAATCTGTAATATTGCGAGTTCCTTTCAATATAAGCCATTGAAAATGAACAAATTCCGGATTTTACCGGTACTTTTTTTCTTTGTATTCTTTTCAGCTGAAGCCCAGAAAGGCTCCACCATACGGTTGAAAGGAAGAGCTTCTTACTATGCCGAAGACTTCCATGGTAAGCGCACCGCAAGCGGGGAAAAGTTTGACATCTATAAATTTACTGCAGCTCACCGGACCCTACCTTTTGGCACCAAAGTAAAAGTGACCAATCTCATGAACGGAAAAGCGGTAATCCTTAAAATAAACGACCGTGGGCCGCACGTAAAAACCCGGATTATTGATTTATCGAAATGTGCTGCCCAGGTAATCGACCTTATGAAATATGGAGCAGCAAAAGTCTCAATCGAGGTGGTCAATGATCCTGCCCTGGCATATGGTCCGTATCTACCAAGCTATCTGGCATCTGAAGTTCTCAATACGGCACTGTATTTTCCAGGCAATACCTATAATTTCTGGGGGCATACCAAAAAACTGGAAGGGTATGGTTTTCAGGTTGCGGCTAACACCGATTTGATTTCAGCAAGGGAAACGTGTCAACAGCTTATTCTGAAAGGGATCAAAGATGTGTACATTCAGGTAGCCACTCTGAAAGACGGAAAGCTATATCGGGTGATGCTTCATCAATACCCAAGCCGCAAAATGGCGGAAGAAGAAATTGTGTGCCTGCGTGATCTCGGACTCACCGGTTTTATCCGGAGCTATTGAGATTTTATCCGTTATTTAACCGGCACACTGAAATTGTGTTTCAGCCATTGAATCAAATTGATTTTATCAATTGATCCATAAAACTGCCGGATGTAGGCCTCCACTTCTCCTTGAATAACCCTTGGAGGAAAATTGTTATTCTGCATTTTCTCCACCAACATCTTCACTTCCGTTTTCATTTTTTCCTGATCCGGAAATATCACATTGAACATCCCTATTTTCACCAGTTCGCCCCGGTTGTAATACAC
>CAMCXM010000202.1 GCA_945883425.1 Spirosoma fluviale | reverse complement strand
CGACTGAAGGTTCATCACCTCCAGTTTCAGACTCGATAGTTCCTTTTCGAGCAACACAATTTCTGATTCTTTGGCAAGCAAAGTTTTCTTCAATGATTGAATTACCATTGCCATTCCAGCATTATTCGTCCCTGATTTCAGCTTTGTTTCCAATTCCTGAATAACGGTTTTGTTCTGATCCAAAGCGATGTATATATCGGCAATCAGGGCATGAATCCGGTCTTTCTGTTTCGCAAAATCGGTGTTCGCAATTTTCAGAATCTGGGTTTTGTTGGTGTCAATGGCCAATAGATTCTTTTCAATCTTGTCAAATTCAACAGCAAGCTCTTTAACCTGAGATTCTTTTTCATCAAGAACCATAGCCAGTGAATCCCGATCCATGACCACCTTCTGATACTCCTCACTCTTCTTCACATCGCGGCAGGATACCACAATCAGAAAGAAAAAACAGATAAAACTCCGAACCAATGTTGCCATAAATTGAAAAAGAAAAGGAGGCATTCGCCCCCTTTTCAAAAAGAATATTGTTAGTTGATTATTCGACAATCAGTTTTCTAGTCACAGAACCAGCTGCATGTGAAACGGTATAGAAATACATCGCTGGTTTCAATCCCTGAAGGGAAAGTTTGGCTGATTGCTTTCCTTTCCGTCCGTTTACAGACTGAGTATAAACTTCACGACCAGTTGCATCGCGAACCACGATCTGAACATTTCCAGCAGATGGAAGTGTAAAAGAAACAGAAGTTGAAAGTGTTGCAGGATTTGGAATATTCTGATCAACTGAAATAGTTGGCAGTTTCACGATTGGCGTTACGGCAACAGCCAACGGGTCACCAATAAGTCCGATCGATACATCG
This sequence comes from Spirosoma fluviale, assembly GCA_945883425.1. Lineage (GTDB taxonomy): Bacteria > Bacteroidota > Bacteroidia > Cytophagales > Flexibacteraceae > CAMDMI01. The sequence continues at coordinate 3,928 of CAMCXM010000202.1, read as the reverse complement.
ATGGAATCTTTACCACGGTTTTCACCAATGATTCCACCGGTTACTTCCAGACATCTTCCTGAAGCAGGGAAACCTGGTTTATACAGTTCAGAATAAGGTGCATTCCAGGCAAAGCGGGCTGCATTATTCAAAAATGTGGCAGCAGCATAAATTCTTGCTCCGTTAAACCATGAAAAAGGAGTAGCGATGGTTTTCTTGTGCCGGATAATGGTATTCAAAAGAGTATCGTTGGTCGCGTCAAATTCAAGACCAACTACTTCTGTTTCAAAATCAGTTCGGTTTGAAATGGTAAAACTATCGATCAATGTACCGATGGCGCCTCCCGGACCATCTCCAAGATAAACCTGAATAAAATTCCTTCCAAGTGAATCATTAATTGATGGTCGTCCGTTCTGCTCGTATCCTGCCTCATTCGGCCAAACAATGTCAATGGCAATTTTAGAAATCACCATTGGCTGGTAAGGAGGATCGAAAACCATTCCACTGTTTGGAGAGGTTTGAACATCGATAAAAGTGCCTGGATCAGAATCCGGAATCAAACCTGGATATGGAGAGGTAAATTTCAGGTCAACAGATCCCTGACTTGAATCAAGAACCACAAGTTTTGTAATGGCTGAGTTATTCGATGCAAACTGGTCGCCAGTGGTTGAAGTAGTCAGGGTTACTTTAAAACGACCGGCAGAATCACCAGGCTGCAGTAACTGAGGGAAATCAACGATTTTTTCTTCACCCTGCTGCAATGAATCGATTACGACTGTTTGGTTGTAAATACCATTGTCCTGATAATCGGAAATAATGATCCTTGCGTTGATCGGAGTAGTTACTTTTACAGTACCGGCATTTTTCACAAATGCTCTTAACGATTTCGGGATGCTTTTGAAAGCAACGCCACCTTTGTTGTCATTTGTAAACATGGCCAAAGCACGCACATCTTTAAATACATAGGAAGAAGATGTTGGATACGTTACTTTAACAGCTGATTCAGCAGGAGGCAAGGCCACAGTAGCGGCTCCCTTTCTTCTCCAACGAAGACCTTTGTCCTGCACATTTTCCATACCCTGACTTAGGATACCGGTATTTCCTGTGAACCATGGACCTTCTGAATTTTTGTAATTGATCTGAAAATTGTTGGTTTCAGAATCCAGAACAATCTGAAAGGTTGTATTACCTGATGCCTGATCATCGCCGACAGCCGGATTGTTGTTCCAGAACTGAATACTGTCGTAGGTTATGATGAATTTCGATCCGATTGTCTGATACAACACTTTGGCACCCGGAAGCGGTGATCCGTCTTCGCTACTAACAAACGTCAGATCTGCCATGAAACCGGCGATGAAGTTGTTTTTCTGATCAGTGGCAGGAATATTCGGGATACCAGTTCCTCCCTGAGCGATCAGTGCATTGTTGCCAAACATGATGTACCCGTTGGAACCAACAAAAACCTCATCGTACGTATTCCAGTAAAACTTAAAATTGACTCCCAAAGGAACCGGACCTACAACATTGTCATCGCCAAGACCTGTAACCCGGGTCCCGGTTGCGGAAATATCAATCCACTCATAAGTAGCCGGGTCGGTGTTGGCGCCTGTTCCTCCCCAATTGGAGGAAGCATTGAATTTATAACCAAAAGCCGTGGTAGTGGACTCGGCTCCTGAATTAGTCGCTTGCCCATTCACATTGGTTAAGGCAGCAAGTGCAAAAAAACTAAGCAGATAAAAGTATCTTTTCATGGTTGTTTAAACGTTCTAAAGTGCCGCAATATAATGGCAAATCCCGAAGTGAGAATCGGTATATTGGCAATGTGAAAAATTTTATTTGGTCTTTCACCTGAATCGATCAGGAATCATTGGGTAATTATTCCTCAGAAGTTTCACCGATCACATTTTCCTCAGGGTTCATTTCTTTGAGATCTGGAAGCTGAGAAAGGTTGTTGATGCCAAAATAATCCATAAACCGGCGGCTGGTGGCGTACAAAACAGGTCTGCCTGGCAATTCCGATTTACCTGCCATTACAATCAGTTCCTTTTCCAGTAATTTCTGAACGGCATAGTCGCAGTTCACTCCACGTATTTTTTCAATTTCTGGTTTTGTAACGGGTTGCTTGTAGGCGATGATGGATAGCGTTTCTAAAGCAGAAGTAGAAAGTCGTTTTTTGATTTTCTGTTTCCACATCGCCGAAACCGAAGATTGAAAGGCAGGCTTTGAAAGAAACTGATACCCTCCTCCCGACTCCATCAGTTCGAAAGACGAATCATCGCTTTCAAATTTCGTAACCAAATCAGAAATGACGGAGTCGATGAGTTCCTGAGACAGCTCCGTTTGGAAGTTATCACTTAAACCCAAACGGATTTCCTCCGGTGTAACCGGTTCTGAGGCGCAAAAAATGACGGCCTCCACATGGCGATGCAGCTGGTCCAGAATGGCAGATTGTTATTTTCCCAGTTTGGCCTCGATGGTGTGCTGCGTATGAGGCACTGCCCGCAAACGCTCTTTCGGAATTAGTTTCCCGGATTGGATACAAATTCCATACGTACCGTTTTTAATCCGGATATAGGCAAGTTCCAGTTGAGTCGTAAATTTCTGCAACCGGGAGGCCATCTGATTCAGGTGTTCTTTTTCGGCTGTTTCGGCGCCATCCTCCAGAGATAAATAGCCACTACCGGTCAGGTCAGTTCCCTGATCGTTTTTTCTACTTAGACTCTCACGAATGTAGGCCAGTTCCTTCTTCGCATTGTTTAGTTTGTCCGAAATAATCCCTTCAAATTCTTTCAGATCGTCTTCACTGTAACGTAGTTGTGGTTCTGTGGATGTCATAATACAGGATTGCTTTTAAAAAGTTGCGCAAAAGTAATGAAAAACCATTTATAATATGGCAAGCCGCAGTAAAAGGAAAATTATCTGGAATCAGCGAGACCAATGAGCAAATCCAGGAGAATCCGCATAATCATGTTTGACACTTGGTAAATACAATGTTCCTTTGCACTGAAATCGGTCAATGCTTCACAGAAAACGAAATAATCCCGGGCAGCAGATTGCTGCATTTTTAAATCTCAGTATGGCCGCCGCTTATTTGTTTAGTGGGGGATACCTTCTGGTCAGCTCAACTGCCGGTAAATTGATTCCGGCGGAATACACAAAAACAATCGGAGCCGCCATCATAATTTATGGTTTTTTCCGTTTATACAGGGCGTACACACAACTTAATTCGCGACAAATCCAATGAAATCTGGTTCTATTCTGAATGCATTCTGTTTTCTGGTTCTGACCATTGTAGCAGTTTCCTGCAACCAGCCAGGAAAGAAAAGTCCGACCGACTCGCCAACCCAGGGGAAAATTCACATTGCGGTAGATGAAGCGTTTCTTCCTCTGATCGCCACCGAAATAATGGCGTTTCAGGGTTTGTATAAAAACGCGAAAGTGATTCCTCATTATGTAGATGAAAAAAAAGCCTTTGATCTGCTTCTGGCCGATTCGGTCCGGCTGGTGATTTCCGGACGGGATTTTACGGATGCCGAAAAAGATTATTTCAAGAAACAGACCATCACGCCCAGAAGCCTGAAAATTGCAACGGACGCACTCGGAATGGTTCTCAATCTTTCAAACCCGGATTCGATGCTCACCACGAAACAGGTGGCTCAAATCCTGACAACTCCAGGATTTGCCTGGAAGTCATTAAGCGGTAAAGGAATTAACAAGGAGCCGGTACTGGTCCTTGATAAAGAAGGAACAAGCAATTATTATGGTTTGCTGCAATTACTCAACATCAACGATAAGGACATCCAATTGAAAAAGGTGTTTGCGGGTGGTGATCGTGAAATCATCAACTACGTCAATCTGCATCCGGAAGCCGTCGGTTTTATGGGTGTAAACTGGATCAGCGACGAAGACGATCCCACACAAACAAGATTCAAAAACGGAATACGGGTGG
>CAMCXM010000201.1 GCA_945883425.1 Spirosoma fluviale | reverse complement strand
CCATATTATGCAATAGATGTGGAACTTTTTGATTTTCACATCTTTCGTTTCTCCTCCGGAGAAACTACGGAAGAGGTTGCAAGAAAAAGAAAATCAAAAAGTTAGCATCTGGTGTAAATTTCCAATGCATGAAATGGGTTTATGTGCGGTACCGTTTGTTTGAATTTGCCTACATCCTCGCTGGCAAAATAGATTCCCGGGTCAGTTTTATTGTCCCCTTGGGGACGAAACTATCGGTAGAAACAATAATGGAAGATCGAGGAAAGTGCCTCTGGGCACGAAATATCGAAAGGATCGAAATGTGGGTTTGGTAAATGCCTATTCAATGGTTTGAAAAGGATATGTGATTTCGTTTTGATGAACGGTTACTAGCCAACTGATATGAATATTTCGTCCCCAAGGGGACTTTCAAAACTCTCGTATTGATTTTTCTACCAATAGTGCCTACCTAAAGGCAGGCTTCAAATTCAGCTTTTTTCTTCCTGACGGAAACTGGAAATGCGGACAATTCTGGATTCATTTCCAGGCATAAAAAAAGCCACGATTTCGTCGTGGCTTTTTTTGTATGGATACCGTCTGTTAAGACTTTGCTTCTTCGCTTTTCACGACGGTAATTTTCAGTTCGTCCTTGCCTTCTTCATGGTCAGCCATGATGGTGTCGTCCTGAGAGACTTCGCCTTTGAGGATTTCTTCGGCCACCAGGTCTTCCAGATATTTCTGGATGGCACGGTTCAAAGGACGGGCACCGTATTGCTGGTCGTATCCTTTGTTGGCTAAGAAATCTTTCGCTTTCTCGGTGAGAGACACTTTGTAGCCCAGTGTGTTGATTCGTTCAAACACTTTGGCCAGCGATAGGTCGATGATGCGGTGGATGTCGGTTCTTTCGAGAGAATTGAAGATGATCACATCGTCCAATCGGTTTAGGAATTCCGGAGAGAAGGCTTTCCGCAATGCACTCTGAATGGTGCTCTTCATTTGCTCATCGGCATTTTCCTTGCGGGCCGCTGTGCTGAATCCAATGCCGGTTCCGAAATCCTTCAGATCGCGAACCCCGATGTTGGAAGTCATGATGATGATCGTATTCCGGAAATCGACCCGGCGGCCAAGTCCATCGGTGAGGATTCCGTCATCCAATACCTGCAGCAAAATGTTGAACACATCCGGGTGCGCTTTCTCGATTTCATCCAAAAGGACAACCGCATATGGTTTACGACGGATTTTTTCAGTCAGCTGTCCGCCTTCTTCATAACCCACGTATCCCGGAGGCGCTCCAACCAAACGAGACACGGAGAATTTCTCCATGTACTCACTCATGTCGATCCGGATGAGGGAATCGTCTTTGTCAAAAAGATACGTCGAAAGCACTTTGGCCAACTCTGTCTTTCCAACTCCGGTTGGTCCAAGGAAAATGAATGAACCAATTGGTTTCTTCGGATCCTTCAAACCGACACGTGTTCGTTGAATTGCTTTTGTCAGTTTGATGATGGCCTCGTCCTGTCCGATTACTTTTTTCTTCAGGTCGTCGCCCATGGTGAGGAGTTTCTGGCTTTCGGATTTCACGATCCGGTTTACCGGAATGCCGGTCATCTGTCCGATTACTTCGGCGATGTTGGCTTCCTCTACATTGTAGCGCTTGGTTTTGGTTTCTTCTTCCCAGCGTACTTTGGCTTGTTCCAGCTGATCGAGGAGTTTTTTCTCCTTGTCACGAAGAAGGGCTGCCTCTTCGTATTTCTGGCTTTTCACCACCCGGTTTTTATCCTTCTTAATATTCTCAATCGATTCTTCCAGAATGAGAATATCCTGGGGAACATTGATGTTGTTGATGTGAACACGAGCACCGGCTTCATCCAGAACGTCAATCGCTTTGTCCGGCAGGAAACGATCGGAAATATAACGCTCCGACAATTTCACACAGGCGGAAATGGCTTCCGGGGTGTAGTTCACGTGATGGTGACTTTCGTATTTGTCTTTTATGTTGTCCAGAATCTGGATGGTTTCTTCCACCGATGTGGCATCCACCACCACCATTTGAAAACGACGGGCGAGGGCACCGTCCTTCTCAATGTATTGTCTGTATTCATCCAGTGTCGTGGCTCCAATACATTGAATATCGCCACGTGCCAGAGCGGGTTTGAACATGTTGCTGGCATCCAGTGATCCGGATGCGCCACCGGCTCCCACAATCGTGTGAATCTCATCAATGAAGAGAATCACTTCGGGAGATTTTTCCAGTTCGCTCATCACCGCTTTCATACGCTCTTCAAACTGACCGCGGTATTTGGTACCGGCCACCAGTGACGCAAGGTCGAGGGTGACAACCCGTTTGTTGAACAATACGCGGGATACTTTTTTCTGGATAATCCGAAGAGCGAGTCCTTCTGCGATGGCGGTTTTACCGACACCAGGCTCCCCGATCAGAATCGGATTGTTTTTCTTCCGCCGGGAAAGAATCTGGGCAACACGCTCAATTTCTTTTTCCCGTCCTACGATTGGATCGAGTTTGTTGTCTTCCGCCATCTTGGTGAGATCGCGTCCGAAATTGTCAAGCACCGGAGTTCTGGATTTCTCCGCACCCGGTTTGCTCGCTTCTTTGCCTGGACCAGCACCATATCCGGGTCCACGTTCTTCATCGCCGTCATCGGTATCCGAGGAGGCTTTTGGTGTTTCGTTTGTACCCGGAGTAGAAGTTGAATGGTACTCGAGGGTTTCTTTTACAAGTTCGTAATTCACGTCAAAGCGGTTTAGAATTTGTGTTGCGAGGTTGTCATTATCACGCAGAATGGAAAGCAGAAGATGTTCAGTTCCGATGAGTTCGGATTTGGAAATTCTGGCTTCCAGGTACGTGATTTTCAGTACTTTCTCTGCCTGTTTGGTCAGAGGAATGTTGGAAAGGTTTTTTACATTTCCCGTTGCTGTGCTTTTGGTTGCTCTTTCAATGGTAACTTTTAATTCATCCATTGACACGCCCAGTTTGCCCAGAAGGGTAATGGCAATTCCTTCTCCTTCACGGATCATGCCGAGAAGCAAATGCTCGGCACCTATGTATTCGTGGCCCAGTCTCAGGGCTTCTTCGCGGGAGAGGGAAATTACCTCCTTAACCCGGTTCGAAAACTTTGCATCTGCCTTCATTTAATATTTGGTTTCGTGAGTAAAAGAGAAAAAAAACGATTATCCAAAATGTTGCGGATTCACTGCATCATTTCAGAGGTAATAAACGTGCGAAAGATTGTATCAGTTTTGCAATTTCCAAAATTTTGTGCCTTCACAAAACAAATGATCCAACGCTCCCAGACCGGTTACAAATTTCTCACCAAAAACCTGATGATAGGAAAAGTCCGTTCCGGATGCGGGTATATCCTCTTTCCAGCGTAAAAGTAACGACTCGGCAGGATTAAATGTTTCTGGGTTTTGTGCCAAAATGACGGAAATCTGAATCTTCGGGTGGTATTGCGACAGGATCCATTTCATCAGAACGGAAGTAAAGTCGACCAATCTCTCCGGTGTTTGGGTGTACATTTCTTCCAGTTCTGCCTTGTAGTATTCAAAATAAGGCGATTTGCCATAGGCACTTTGAATGGATCGCCAGTGCTGACTCTGCCATTTCTGGATGTAGTCGATTTGGATGTCGGAAGAAGGTGTTCCTTTTGTATGTTTTTTAACCGGAATGCTCAAAAGGATCGGGCCATTGGCACCCAGAATTTTCATCCGGTTCATTCCGGTTGATTTTTCAAAAATAAAATTGGTCCGGATCCTTACTTCGTCCGATTCTGCCAGGGTTGGAATGGCATGGGCCGGGAAGCCATATAAAGAAGGAAGGGTGATGAGAGTCGGCATAAAAGTCAGTTTCGGATAAATGGAAAATGGTTTTCCATACAATCAGAAAACCGCCGCATAGGTAATACGGAACTGGACTTCAGTAACGGAGTCCTTTGCCACCACCACTTCGTGAATTTCTCCGTTGCCGCCCAATGAATTGGCGTGCCATTCCCCTTTTTCTCTGACCAACATCGAATACCGTCCTGGTTTGAGCTTAACTGCAAAGCAGCCGTCTTTTCCGGAATGGGTTCGTTTGATGAGTCGGGTCTTAAGTTTTTTATAGAATCCGGCATCTTGCCCTTCCTGTGCCTGATCGATACGGGTGAGTTCGAAAAATCCGATTTCCCGTGCCACACCAGCCGGCGAACCTGTCGCTTTATCCGGAGAGGGCATGTGATTGCCTTTCAGAAAAAGGACGGTACCTTTTACGCCCTGCCTGATTTTTTTCTGACAAAGGGAAGTGGAAGGCAGGGGTCCGGTTTTCTTTTTACCTGCCACCACAGATCCTGCTGTGATGCAGACAAACAGACCAAAACTAAGAACGGTTAAAAAGCGAAGCCACGAATTCATGCCGGTCAAAAATCTGAAGGTCGTCAATCTTTTCACCTACGCCAATGTATTTCACCGGCACATTGAGTTGATCCGAAATTCCGATCACCACACCACCTTTGGCTGTACCGTCCAGTTTGGTGATGGCCAGAGCCGTTACATCAGTTACCCGCGTAAATTCTTCGGCTTGTTTGAGGGCGTTTTGTCCGGTTGAGCCATCGAGAACGAGCAACACTTCCTGCGGGGCATCGGGCAGCACTTTCTGCATCACCCGCTTGATTTTGCCCAGTTCGTTCATCAGGTTCACTTTGTTGTGAAGTCGTCCTGCTGTATCAATGATCACCACATCGGCATTCTGGTCGACTGCCGTTTTCACCGCATCATAGGCTACCGAAGCCGGGTCGGTGTTCATGCCATGTTCAATCACCGGAACTCCAGACCGGCTGCCCCACTGTTTGAGTTGTTCCACCGCGGC
>CAMCXM010000200.1 GCA_945883425.1 Spirosoma fluviale | reverse complement strand
TGAAAAACATCCTCGAACAAACTGTTAATAACGAGAATAACTCTTCGAGTTATTTCCCGTTATTAACAGCCACAATAACAATCACAAATTTGTATAAAAACAAACTAAGAAAAGGCCATTAGTGGTCCAACAAATGGGGAGTACCACAGACAATCGACGAACGACTTTTTTCCTTAACTTTGAATCAAAGCTGTCCAGGAATACCCGACCACTTCACCCTGCCCCGCTCCAGGGGAGAGGGGAGCTTGTTTCTCGAGCCGCATTAAGCTTTGCTCATATCTTAAAACTAGTATGAGACCTTTGGGAATTAAGATCTTGCTTTCCGCCTGCTGAAAGCCTTTCCAAGCGGTAGTACTTATGAAAAAATGACAACAAACACCCCTATTTGCTGACTTGGTGCGTAGATCTTGAATTTAAATTGGGATTTAAAGCCCGTTTGTTTCAACGGATTGTAACGGTCGGACATTAAGGAGGGGGACGATACATTTCGGTCTGCAAGAGCATTAATGTAGCGGCAAGGCTGTTGTCCACGGAAAGATTCCATTACGACATTTAAAGTCTTTTGATTACTATCGGCCATAGTCATCATCCAACCTTACAATATCCTCCTTGTCGGAGGGGGGTGCGGAGGGGGGTGCAGGTGCGGGAGGGGGTGCCGGTGCGGAGGGGGTCGGGGTGCGAGGAATCAAAGCAAGCCGCTGGCGCAGTGCAAAAAACTAAAGAAGGACGCCGGGAGCGGGCAATAAAATACAGGCCAGTGGGGCGGGCAAAAAAAGTCAGGCCGGCGAGGGCGGGCAATAAAATTAGAGCTGTCTAAGAAAGCCCGACCACTTCATATCACAGTTCAATTTCAAGACCTGTTCGCTCAACTTCATCGGCAAGCGGATTGGAAGCTAAAGTCATTGATTTGAATGGGATGAGGCTCAATCCTCAAATCGATTTTTCTGCGCAACCGCATCAATAGATTCTGTGCATCAAAAAAGTCTGGCATATTAGCCAATACCAGGGCTATGTCTATGTCGCTGGCGTCATGTGCACGACCTTGAGCAAAGGATCCGAACAAATAGACCCGCTTGACTCCATAGCTTCTGGGAACAAGCTTGGCGTATTGCTTGACTTTATTTATAATTCCCTGATCAACCATACTCTTATCTGGTGTATGCGCGTGGCCCAAACCTGGGCAAAGTCGGTGGTGCACCGTCTGCGCATAATGCTATCTATTGCAAGTCTTGATAGACCTCAATAAGGTTGTGTGCGATTGTCTTCACCATTTCGAGGTCCATTTCAGTATGTATGGGCAATGACAGCACGCAATCGCATAAATGTTCGCTTACAGGGAAGGTGCCTGTGGGATAACTTCCAGTATTAAATGCTTTTTGTTGATGCAATGGTATTGGGTAATAAATCATAGAAGGAATGCCCCTCTTTGCCAATTCCGATCGAATAGCATCTCTTTTCTCACGCCCATCCTTAACTTTAATCGTGTACTGATGAAAAACATGCGTAGAGTTTTCCCTACGCCTGGGTATATCAAGCCATTCAAGACCTGAAAGTGATTGATCGTACCAAGTTGCCGCTTGATTTCGTGCAGATTCATATCGATCCAATTCACCAAGCTTCACATTCAAAATGGCTGCTTGAAGGGTATCGAGCCTGCTGTTCACGCCGATTACATCGTGCACATATTGCACCTTTTGGCCGTGGTTACAAATCATCCGTAAGCGATCCGCCCATTCATTTTGATTGGTGAAAATTGCACCACCATCTCCATAGCAACCTAAATTTTTACTTGGGAAAAAGCTGGTCGTGCCCATATCGCCTATGCACCCAGCACTTAGCGTTTTACCATCCTCGAAGGTATAACGCGAACCAATAGCCTGCGCTGCATCTTCAATAACAAAAAGCCCGTGCTTTTGGGCAATCATCATAACGGCATCCATATTCGCGCATTGTCCGAACAAATGAACCGGAACGATTGCCTTTGTATTTGGCGTTATGACCTCTTCAATTTTAGATGCATCAATGCAGAACATATCTGGCTCCACGTCAACCATAACTGGCTTCAAGCCCAAAAGACCTATTACTTCTGCTGTGGCAATGTAGGTAAAGACCGGGACAATGACCTCGTCGCCAGGTTTTAGAGACAGTGCCATCATCGCCACCTGCAATGCATCTGTACCATTGGCACAGGCGATCACATGTCCAACATCCAAGTAATTCCTTAGGCCCTCCTCAAACTGCTTAACCTCAGGGCCCTTAATGAACTGGCCTTGGTCGATAACATGTAGAATGGCCTCGTTAATTTCATCCTTGATCCGGTGGTATTGACTTTTTAGGTCAACCATTTGCATGGGCTTGCTCATTTGATGCGCGTTACAATAGTGTTGATTAATTGATACTCCTGTTGGGATTCCGGGCAAACAGCCTTTCCCGCCTCATTAAAATTCAAGCGATGGCCAAATTCACTCACCCAGCCAATTTGCTTGGCCGGATTTCCTACCAAAAGGGCAAAATTAGGGACGTCTTTCGTTACCACAGCTCCGGCACCAATTAATGCGTAACTTCCTATTTGGTTGCCGCATATGATCGTTGCATTCGCGCCAATGCTCGCTCCCTGTTTTACCAATGTTTTGGCATACTCACCCCTTCGATTTACAGCACTTCTCGGATTAATCACATTGGTGAACACCATACTTGGTCCCAAAAAAACATCATCCTCACATACCACACCTGTGTAAATACTGACGTTGTTTTGAACCTTTACATTTTTGCCCAACACTACATCGGGCGAAACAACTACATTCTGGCCAATATTGCATTTTTCCCCAATCGAACAATTAGGCATTATATGCGAAAAGTGCCAGATTTTTACTCCAGCGCCAATGCTACAACCTTCATCCACAACCGCAGTTTCGTGAACAAAATAATCAGCCATTTTTTACTCCTTTCAGTTTTGTTAAATCTCTAGACTCATAAATCCGTTCGATAATATCCACAACTTTCAAGCCCTCCAAAGCATTGGCCGTAATCGTATCTCGCCCATGCAACGTATTCACTACATTCTCAATGACATAATGGTGATTGGCAGCACTGCCTTTAAACGGTCCGTAATCATTCGGGGCATTGGTTGGGGGTAATTCAGGCAAGGCATAGTTTTCAATATGGCAGTACTCCACTTCATTCATGTATTGACCACCTACTTTAAAACTTCCTTTGGATCCAACAACCGTGATGCTACTTTCCATATTGGTATCCCAAACAGAGGTACTAAAATTAATACAGCCTAAGCCACCATTCACAAATTCAAAATTAACCACACCACTATCTTCAAACTCTGTATTGTGATTATGATTAAAATCTGCAAATGTTGCTTTTACATTTTTAATATCACCAAATACCCAATACATAATGTCTATAAAATGCGAAAACTGAGTAAACAAAGTACCCCCATCTAATTTAAGTGTTCCTTTCCAGCCACCCGGTTTGTAATACCTATCATCACGGTTCCAATAGCAATTCACCTGTACCATCAGAACCTCCCCAATTGTTTTATTACTAACAACCTCCTTCATCCATTTACTAGGAGGGCTATACCTATTTTGTTTCACAACAAAAACCTGCTTGCTTACCTGCAGGGCTTTGAAGATAACAGATTCGCATTCTGCTTTTGACAATCCCATTGGTTTTTCAATTACCACATGATAGCCTGCCTCCAAAGCCAACAAGGCATATGGGCAATGATACCCGTTGGGTGTGGCAATGTTCACTACATCACATTCAACCTGTGCTTCCAAGAAAGCTTCTATACTTTCAAAATACCGAGCCCCTTTAGGAAAGAGCTCATGTTCTTTCGAAGCAGGATTGATATCAACAACGGCTACCACCTCACAACCGGGGTATTCGTTGGCAATGGTGGCATGTCTTCTTCCGATGTGACCGAAACCAATTATTGCAAATTTTATAACATTATTATACATAAACTATTAATTCTTAACTACTCTATCTCCAAATCCTTTACCTGAAATTGTAGTGAATATCATTAAGAAATAAAATTTCAGGTCAAAGCGAGCTATCATTTCATGATCCATTATTGCCAACTTTTCTGGAGTGGACATGTCTATTTCATTAATTTGAGATAAACCTGTAATACCTGGCCTAACAGAATAAACCTTATATATATCTCTAAAAGTTATTAGCTCTTCCTGATTAGGTAAATTAGGTCTTGGTCCCACTAAACTCATATGCCCTAGGAAAACATTAAATAATTGCGGCAATTCATCAAGTTTGGTTTTTCTTATAAATTTACCAAACTTAGTTAACATAGCCTTATCTACTAAGTGGGTAGAAACGGATTTTGTTTCTTTGCGCATGCTTCTGAATTTGACCAACTTAAATAGCCTCTTATTTCTTCCCATTCTTAGCTGAAAAAATAAGGGAGCCCCTGTGTCAAAAAAGCCAAAAATTAACAAAATTAACATAAGCGGACATAAGAATAAAATTCCTAAAAAGCTAAACAAAAAATCTATAAATCTTATCATTTATCTAGTCAATCAATTTCTAAGTTTAAAGTTTTCCAATACCGATTGCGCCTTCCAATTTATTTCTTTTCTTGCTTTTGTATCGTCAAAAGTAAGTTCTTTAATCATTTTATCAATAGTTTTTGATTTCACAGGGAAAAAGTGGAATATATCACCAATTTTCCCAATCAATCTCGCCAATTCAAGGGGTATTATATAGGGCTTCCTTTTACCTAATTGACGACAGATTAACTGCTCTAGCTCCTTAAAACTTGGATGATATCCGTCAGTCAAATTGTATGTTCCGTTTAAATCAAGATTTGCAGATTCCAAAAAGTCAC
>CAMCXM010000199.1 GCA_945883425.1 Spirosoma fluviale | reverse complement strand
ATTATGAGATTTAGCTACTATTTGAACAAGGCTTCGCCGTGCTTCCTTTTGGTAGCTTGTTTTTAGAGCTCCTTTTTTAGATTTAGGTTCTTTGTCCGAAGAGTCCCAGCCGGTGGTCCACGTTTGGGCAGGATTTGAATCGTAACCATAGTCTCCGTTTTGCAACATGGACAGATCAACGGATCATATGACTCCACTATCCGCTTCTCTTTCGGCTTATTATTCTTCCGTTCAGGTAGTTGCTTCCGGATTTGAGGAAGAGTGATCGCTTTGAAGTTTGGTTACAGGCCTCTAGAACTTTATCACCGGGAAGGCGATAGTCGGAAGATTTATATTGACGCAATGAAAGAGGCTGACAAAGGTGACTTCGGACCGCTAACGAATTTGATTGGTAAAGAACTGACTACCTTTTAATTCCTGTTCCTTCAACAATGACAAAACAATCTCTTCAACTTTCGCCTTTGACACTTGTTGGTTTTCCAACGACATTGTTGAGAAGACAGTATTCGTAAGCATTTGAGCCAAAAAACCTTTCTCTTTTAGTGGTGGATATTTATCGTAGAATTTCATTGGTGATAACAAAGGTAATTCCTTTTCAATCCAAATTCAAGCAATTGACAAGCGAGACTTTTGACTACTAAACGACAGAAAACCAGATGCTAACAGGCGAACTTGATGAAAAAGGATTTTGTGCTTTATTTGAAGTTGAGTCACTTCGCAGGATATTCAGTGGTAGAATAGAAATGTGTCACTGCGCAGCCCTTTCAGCACAAATATACTGGGCGTTAGCAACAAAAAGCAATCCCCTCAATCCCCATCCTACCAACAAAAAAGCCCCCGGTTCGCGGAGGCTTTTGATGTTGTTTGTTTTTGATGACTACCGGAAACTAAACGTCCGGGAGATGTTGAAGCCATAACCGATCTGGCCTTTTTCCCAGCGGTTGGTGGAGCCGATGATGAAATCCTTTTCAATAAGGCCGAGTGAGTTGGTGAAATGAACCTGGAACACGTGCCCGCCGGTTTCAATGTCAAAACCCAGACTAAGGGTGTTCTGCAGTTTTTCGGCCGACACTTTTTTCGGATTCATCATGTAGAAGTATTCGAAATTTAAGGATGTCCGTCGGGTGATTTTGATCCTTCCACCCAAACCAATCGCAAACAGGTCGTTGTTTAAATCAGGTGTTTCCCGCTGGTTCCGGTGAATATAGGTTGGCGTCAACTGGATAGAGATTCCCTCGGTAAACTTACGGGCCAGCAAAATCTGAGTTGTGTAGGTTAATCGGTCAGTAAGAGAAGTGGAGTTCGGTATTTTGGTAATGTCGACCGCTGCTGTTCCCAGAAATGAAACCGACAAAGGCATGGAATTGTCCTTGGTCTGTCTAAGTAGTCGGAACTTCGCAAAGTAGTCCCAGGCTTTGCGGCCCAAATTGTTGCGGCCAATCCCAACCATGGCCCAGTCCGTTATTCCGTATTCCAGTGCCAACCGAATCCGAGCATAATCCAGACCATAAAACTGATCGTATCCCGAATTCAACAATCCAAAACGGTGGTTGATCCGGAAGTCGAGGTGACGGGATGCTACCTGTTCAATGCTGTGTCCGTTCAGAATGCGGGTGGTTTTAAACGTTGCTTTTACCGGTTCGGGTTTGTTGGGGGGTGAATCCATCATGTTCAGGAGATCGTCCTGTGCAAACACCTGGCTGGCAAGGATGGTAAAACCGATGGCGAGTATTTGTTTGATTTTCATGTTTCGTTCGGTCTGGATTATTTCATTCCCTGGCAAATCCACTTTTCAATGATGGCCACTTCCGCCGCTGGAATAGCGGAACCACCCTTCGGCATTGGATTCGGCGGTAAAAATTTGATGGCTTTCAGGAACTTATCATTGTTGCTCCGGATATAGGCACGGATTGTGGCGCTGTCTTCAAGAACGATGGGGTCATTTCCTGCAAAATGGCATCCCGCACAATCATTCTTATTGAAAATGGTATCCACTGAGGCGTAGGTATATTTGATGGTGGTATCACAGGTGTTCGTCACTGGCAATTCCACCCGGTAATGGTAGGTACAGCCAAATCCGAATGCCAAAGCGAAAATTGCCCACAAAACTCCCCGGTTCAATTTATTCATGTGTTCTTTGCGTTTCTTTTCGGTTACGACAAAATTAGTGTTTGAGATGCCCAAACATAGAAATATTTTTGCCGTCAGAATCTTATGAAAATATTTTGTGTAGGTAGAAACTACGTTGACCACATCAAAGAGCTGGCCAATGAAAAGCCGGATCAGCCTGTCATCTTTATGAAACCGGAAACGGCACTCGTTAAAAACAACGAGCCTGTCTACCATCCGGAGTTCACAAAGGACATGCATTTTGAAACCGAACTGGTCCTCAAAATCTGCAAAGAAGGAAAATACATTCAGCCGAAACTGGCAGGCAACTACTTCGATTCCGTAGGTCTGGGCATCGATTTTACCGCCCGTGATATTCAGTCCCGTCTGAAAGAAAAGGGCCTTCCCTGGGAGATTTCCAAAGCCTTTAACCAATCGGCACCGGTTTCAGAATTCATTCCCAAATCTGAATTCGGCGATCTGGGCCAACTGGGATTTCATCTGGATGTAAACGGTGTCCGCCGGCAAACAGGCGATACGTCGCTTATGCTGTTTTCCATCACCGAAATTCTGGTGTTTATCTCAACCTATTTTACAGTAAAACCCGGCGATCTGGTCTTCACCGGAACACCAGCCGGAGTGGGCAAAGTCGAAATCGGGGACCGTCTGGAAGGATATCTTCAGGATCGGAAAATGTTTGATTTTTCCATTCGTTAAGGTCCGCAAACAACATACATGACACAGCTTCCCGGTTTTCGGTCCTTCCTTTTTGGGGTTCTTTCTTTTTTGTTTTTACTGACAGGCTCGTCGGTGTACGCCCAGAAACCATTGTCCAAAAAAGGAGGGTTTCTTTTTCCGATTAAGCCCGGAACTCCTGCCTCATTGACCGGAAATATGGGTGAATTGCGCTCCAACCATTTCCATGGCGGACTCGATGTACGGACGGGATGGGCATCCGGATTGCCGGTTCTTGCAGCCAAAGAAGGATACGTGAGCAAAGTATCGATGGCAGGGGAGGGCTATGGAAACACAATGTTTGTGACCCATCCCGATGGATTCGTTACTGTTTACGCCCATCTTGAAAAACTGAGTGAGCCCTTTCATTCGGTTGTGAAAAAACTGCAATACGAGCAACGATCTTTTGAAGTGGAAGTGTCGATGCGCAAAGGAATGTTCAAAGTGAAGCAAGGCGATACCATCGGAATTTCAGGTAACACGGGAAGCAGTCGTGGTCCACATCTTCATTTTGAAATCCGTGATACGGCGGGCATGGTGTACAATCCTCTGGCCTTTGGTTTCCCTGAAGTGAAAGATGTTCTCTCACCATTGGTTGACCGGCTGGCGTTGGTTCCGCTCGAAACCGATGCACGGATCAACGGGAAATTCGACCGGAAGGAAGTGTTGGTGAGAGAGGCCGGGAAAGAATTCATCGCCCTTGAAACGGCCAAAGTCAGTGGAACGGTCGGCCTCGAAATCAAAGCCCGGGACCGCATCAGCAACGGTACATCGAACGGAGGGATTTTCTGCATCGAAATGTTTCTGGACGGAAATCTGGTTTACTACCACAACATGAACCAGTTCCCGATGGCCAAAACCAATCACATCAATCAGCTGATCAACTACCGCAATTTCCGGCTCACCGCTGAAAAGTTCCAGAAACTTTATTGTCCGGACGGCTACTTTCAAACCCGCAATACGCCGGAAATGCAAAGAGGACGCATTCGCCTTCCGGACGGAGTCACGGGAAATCTGGAAATCGTGCTTTGGGATGTGCACGGAAACAAACGCATCTGCCGCATCAAGCTGACAGGTACGTCAAAACCAGTTCTGGAAACCGATGTGCTGGCAAGAAAAGCCACCCGCCTCAAACACGACATCACCGACAATACCTTAATTATCAAAGCCAACGGAGAAACCGGACTTCAAAATCAACTCGATCTCTATTTGAAAGGACAAACCGTCCGTATCCCGGCTGCCTACCGCGATGATCAGGAGTTGGTGTTTCTGTATGATTTACGAAAAGGATTACCCGATTCGGCCAAAGGTGCAGACAAACTCAAAGAAGTGTATTCCTTCATTGGAGCGCTTTCCCCCGGACAAAACCACATTCTTCCCCTTCCTCAATTGGGTGTGACCATTAAAGAAAATGTGTTGTTCGATACACTTTATCTGGAATCGGCTACGTTGGAAAATGGAGTGAAACAGTTGTCGAATTCCCTTATTCCACTGGCCGATTATATGACGATCAGTCTGCCTTGCGGTGGATGTAAATCCGATCAGCCGTTGCAATACAGAGGTTATGCGGAAGCTCTTTCCGGAGTTTTCAATAAGTCCTTATTTTCTGATTGTCGGGAACAGAATCTGTTTTTCAATTCCAAATACCTGGGAAATTTTAAGATTCTGAAAGACAGTACCGGCCCGGTAATCCGGATGGGCGTTTGCAATTCATCCTGGGCCAAATTCAATATTTACGACAATCTTTCCGGGATCGATAAAATCGAGGCCACCATCAACGGCGATTGGGTCCTGATGGTTTGGGATAAAAAGAAACACCTCATTTACGCCGAACCATGGCCGGAACAATTGCCTATGAAAGGCGAATTCAAACTGAAGGTGACCGACAAGTCTGGCAACGTGTCCGTTTTTACAAGAAAGGTGTAACCCAGATTATGCAATAGGATGTAAATGATTGATTTTCTATGCTTTAGAACCTCACCTAAATCCTCTCCAATGTAGAGGACTTAAGGTGAAAATCAATCAT
>CAMCXM010000198.1 GCA_945883425.1 Spirosoma fluviale | reverse complement strand
AAGGCCGTCAGACCTTGTATGAACTGGGCTTGATCTCGGGTACATCGGCTACCAAAATTGCCAACACCGTCCGTAATACAACCACTGGTGCAGCAGCGACTCATGACAACGATTACCGGAATATTTCGTTTGTGAAGGAAGCCTCGATTCCGTCGACCGGTGTGTTTCAATACAACAATACCATGAGTGATCAGAATGCCACTACGGCCGCATCCAATGTGGAAATTCTGCAGCGGAGTTATGCCTGGGTGACGCCCGGTGACAGCAACTATGTAATTGTAAAATATTCCATTAAGAATAAAAACGCCACCCCACTCACCAATTACCATGTCGGTCTGTTTGGCGATTTCGATATTTCAGGCAATGGTCAACAGGACAAAGCCTCCTGGAGCAATGCTGAAAAACTGGGTTATGTGTACAATACCAATTCGGGTGGATTGTATGCCGGAGTGGCTGTTCTCGGTGCCGACGCTACACCAAATTACTACGCCATCGACAATGACGGTACTGCCGTTGATTCGTTTGGTGTGTACGATGGTTTTTCCGATGTGGAGAAATGGCAGGGAATTTCGTCTGGATTGTATCGTCTTAATGCAGGTGTTTCAGCTCCGAAAGATGTGTCGATCGTGATTGGTTCAGGTCCTTATACCATTCCAGCCGGCGATACGCTTCATGTAGGTTTTGCGGTTGTGGCAGGTGAGAACCTGACTCAGATTCAGGACGCCGCAGAGGAAGCGCAAAACCAGTGGCCTCTCATTACTGCGAATAAAGAAACGTTGACCGGAACATTTGGAAACCTTCAGGTATATCCGAATCCTTCAGGAGAAGATGTGTATGTGACGGGTTCTCTTGCTGAAAACGGACTCCGAATCTTCACATCACAAGGACAGGAAGTGCAGGTTTCTAAAGTAAGGATCAATGAACAATCGGTTGTTTTGAAAACCGCTCACCTGGCTCCGGGTGTGTATTTCGGGAAAGACCAGAACGGCAAGTCGTTCCGGTTTGTGAAGAAATAATTCGATCCGATTCTTTTGTAAGGACGGTGCCTCATTTCGGTGGGGCACCGTTTTTTTTTACGACTTCGAACCACTTGTGCGTAGTCTTTGCGAAGCGAGACTACGCACTTTGAATAAGTAAGCAGCGGACTCCGTCCCGGTAGGCATAAACATGGCTCAAAGAAAATCATTTTTGATTCATGTGAAAAACCTCCTTTGGGATGTGGACATCATCACGAAGAAGTTGGCACTCTCTTGCCGGAGTAACCCGTGTCTTGATGTGTCAACCACAAACCCTGGCGCAGGATACCACTAAAAAAGGGACCCATCTTTCGAAAGGTCCCTTTTTAGTATGTTGAATTCGAAGTAATTATCCTTCTGTTTCGTTGATGATCACTTTGGTCATTTTATCTCCCGCACGGATGGCATCGATCACTTCAAGACCTTCCACCACTTTGCCGAAACAGGTGTGGTTGCGGTCGAGATGGGCGGTGTTGCGGCGGCTGTGGCAGATGAAAAACTGGGAGCCACCGGTGTTGCGGCCGGCATGTGCCATTGACATCACACCCCGATCGTGAAACTGGTTACCGCCTGTGAGTTCGCAGTCGATTTTATAACCTGGTCCACCCGCACCGGTTCCGGTTGGGTCGCCTCCCTGAATTACGAAATCAGGAATTACGCGGTGGAATACAACGCCGTCATAAAACCCTTTCCGGGCAAGCGTTACAAAGTTTTTTACTGTGTTCGGAGCGTCTGCATCGAAGAATTCGATCTTCATTACCCCTTTTTCGGTGTGGATTTCTCCGGTCGTCATGTCGGTAAATTTTCGGCAAAGATGGGGATAGAAATTGAAGGAAGGAAAGTGGCTTTGCACTGAAACGACAGATTCTGGTGAATCTACTTTTTAACCCGCTTGGTTTTGATTTTGTAGGCGTTGCTTTTCACTTCCTTCTGAATCATTTTGTAGTCGAAATCGGTCTTCGATTCGATGTCTTTCAGCGATTCCTCGTATTTGGTGTTCATCGAATCCAGCGCCATGATTTCCTTGCTGTTTTTCGATCCCGGTTTTATCTTCCTTTTAATATCAACTGAATTTTTCAGAATCAGTTTCCGGGCACCTTCGAAGTTCCGCTTGTCTGCTTGCATTGCCGCTTCTTTCATCACTTCATTTGCTTCAAACAACGTAATCTGGTTGTCAACCAACGTGTCAATCTGTTTGGAAAAAAGGACGGAATCCTGTGTGCTTTTCACTTCCTCATTGCTTTTCAGCGTTTTCTCTTTTCCGGTTTGTGCATCTGTAAAGCGAAGAGATGATGAAAACAGGTAGGATGTTTTCACCGGCTGGCTCAACGAGAACCGGACGAGAACTCCTTTGGTATCTTCTGAAAAGATATCCCGGAAATCAATTTTCAGAACGCCTTTTTCCACTTTATACGGGTATCCGAAAACCTTGTCAATCTGAACGCCTTCGGGAAGGACCAGTTCCAGATCCATGTTCTGGGCCACCACAGAAAGCAATCCTTTCAATTCCTGATCAAAAATGGCGGGAATCTTATCGGGCGATTCGATGAAGTAATAATTGCCGCTTCCGTTTTCTGCCAGACTGGTCATGAGGTCCTCATTGAAATCGGCCCCGACACCAAAAGTGGACAACGAAATTCCATCGGTTCGCACTTTTTCCGTTACCATATTCCGAAGCAGGGCAGGATCGGTGACCCCGGCATTTGCCAGTCCATCCGACAACAACAAAACCCGGTTTACATAACCTGATTTATAGGTGGATTTTACCTGTTTGAATCCTTCCAGCATTCCGCCGCTCAGGTTGGTGCTGCCCCTGTCGGTGAGGTTTCGGATTTTGTTTTTGATGAGCTCTTTGTTGAGAACCTGAGAAGACGGAAACTCCACCGCCACCACATCGTCATAGCTCACAATGGAAAGAACATCTTCGGGCTGAAGGTTGTCGACCACAAAACTGGCCGCCCGCCGGACGTACTCAATTTTATCGCCCGACATGGAACCACTGCGGTCGAGAACCAGCGAGATGTTCAGAGGAAGGCGTTTGCTTTCGGTAGGAATGAATTTACCGGCACGGGCTTCCATGTAGAGGTACCCTTTCGGAACAACGCCGGTTTGCGTGAAAATATAGGGCGAATGGGATCGGGAAAAGTACCGGATCAAAGAATCGGACTGGCAAAAGGACGGAATCTGAAAGGCAAAAAAAGCAAGACTCAACATCAGCTTCCGGAAGATTGGACGGGACATCTGGAAATGATTCATACACGAATTGGTTTGGTTTGGCGATTTTTCAATTGCCTACAACGCAAACTCGGACTAAAAAATTAGACTGTGTTCGACGAGCTTCCTTCGACCCATCCTGTCTTGAATGCATAACTTAATTCATAAAAATCACCCCCAATTCCCTTATTTCGCAACTCGTCCATCTACGTGATGAAATTGCTGAACAACAAGAAAATTCTGCTGGGTATTTGCGGAGGCATTGCGGCCTATAAAGTCCTTTCGCTCATTCGCCTCCTTAAAAAGGACGGTGCCGAAGTAAGGGTGATTATGACTCCGTCCGCTGTAGAGTTTATTGGCAAACTCACGGCTGCCACCCTGGCCGATTCACCGGTTTACTCTGAACTGGCGGATCCGGATTCCGGGCAGTGGACCAACCATGTGGAACTGGGACTTTGGGCCGATCTTTTTCTGGTGGCTCCGGCAACGGCAAGCACCCTTTCGAAAATGGCTTCGGGCATGTCAGACAACCTGTTGCTGACAACCTATCTCTCGGCACGCTGTCCGGTTTTTGTGGCGCCGGCCATGGATCTGGATATGTGGGCGCACCCGGCCACTCAGAAAAATCTGCAGATTCTGAGGCAGCAGAATGTCTCGGTTCTGGAGCCCAATGAGGGCGAACTGGCATCCGGACTTTCGGGCAAGGGAAGAATGCAGGAGCCGGAAGAAATATTCTCGGCGCTTTCCGGTTTTTACAGCCAAAAGCAGATTTTGAAAGGAAAGAACGTGCTCATCACACTTGGGCCAACACAGGAAGCACTCGATCCGGTGCGGTTTATTTCCAATCATTCGACCGGAAAAATGGGAGCGGAAATCGCCCGGTCTTTTCTGGAAATGGGAGCCGGAGTTACGATTGTGGCAGGCCCTGTCGATAAAAATCTGCTGCCCTCTGAAGCGAGAATCCTTCATGTAAAATCGGCAATTGACATGCTGGATGCCTGTGAATTGAACTTCAGCCAATCCGATGTTATTGTTCTGGCGGCAGCTGTGGCAGATTATCGTCCGGCTCAGGTTTCAGAACAGAAAATCAAGAAATCCGGAGAGCACCTGTCCATTGAACTGGTGAAAAATCCGGATATCGCAGCCACTCTGGGCGCTAAGAAAAGGAAAGATCAGTTTGTTCTCGGCTTTGCTCTTGAAACCGAAAATGAACTGGAAAATGCCCATGCCAAACGAATTCGCAAAAATCTGGATGCGATTGTGCTAAATTCGCTCAACGATTCCGGGGCTGGTTTTGCGCTGGATACAAATAAAATCACCCTCATTTCAGCGGACGGTATCGCTCATCCTTTTGAAACAAAATCTAAAAAAGACGTTGCTCATGACATTACCCGCTTTGTGGTTCAGCAAATTCAGAATCTGTAGTCTGTTCGCTTTTGTGTTCCTCGTGTCTTGTTTTGAAGGGCATTCGCAGGAACTTCTTTGTGAGATCAACATGAATGCCGCCGGTGTTCAGAGTGTGGACCCGCGGGTGCTGACCGACATGAAAAGGGCCATCAAGGATTTTATGAACCAGCGACGATGGACCAACGACAATTTCAAAACAGAAGAGCGCATCAAATGCACCATTGCATTGAGCCTGAACGGTACCGTCGGTAATTACACTGCCACAGCACAGATCATCGCCAGCCG
>CAMCXM010000197.1 GCA_945883425.1 Spirosoma fluviale | reverse complement strand
AATTTTGACATCGTTTTTCTGGATGAAAACATGCCAGGCCTCACCGGGTTGGAAGCGTTAACGCAAATCAAAGCGGCCAAGCCTTCTCTGCCTGTGGTTATGATCACCAAAAGTGAAGAGGAGCACATCATGGAAGATGCCATCGGTGCCAAAATCGCTGATTATCTCATAAAGCCGCTGAATCCCAATCAGATTCTGCTGTCGGTAAAAAAGCTGTTGGACAACAAAAGGCTCATCACCGAGAAAACGAACATGACTTACCAGCAGAATTTCCGGCAGCTGGCCATGGCGTATAACGACCGTATTGGTCATGAAGAGTGGGCGGATATCTATAAGAAACTGGTGTACTGGGAACTCGAAATCGATGAAACTGAAAACCGGAGCATGGCAGAAGTGATCTATATGCAGAAGGATGAAGCCAATTCCAATTTTGCCGAGTTCATCGTCGATAACTACGAAGATTGGCTGAATGACCCGAAAGCGGAAAAGCCATTGCTGAGTTATCAGCTGATGAAGAAGAAAGTGTTTCCATTGCTGAAACCTGACAAGCCTTTGTTCTTTATTCTGGTTGATAACCTTCGACTCGACCAGTGGAAGGTTTTGCAGCCAATGGTGAACGAGTTGTTCAATGTGGAAGAAGATGAAACCTATTTTGCCATTCTGCCGACGGCCACGGCCTATGCCCGGAACGCAATTTTTTCCGGTATGATGCCTTCTGAAATGGAAAAGTATTATCCGAATCTCTGGGTAGGTGATGATGAAGATGAAGGCAAGAATATGCATGAAGAAGAGTTCCTCAACCGCCAGATGCAGAAGGCAGGAGTGGGCTCACTCAAAATGAGTTACAACAAAGTAATTACCGCCCAGCAAGGCAAGGATCTTCTCGATAAGTTCAACAACATGAAGGGAAATTCCCTGAATGTGATCGTGTACAATTTTGTCGATACCCTTTCTCATGCCCGCACCGACAGCCAGATGGTTCGCGAACTGGCACCCGATGAGTCGGCATACCGCAGCATTACCAAGGCCTGGTTTGCGCACTCTCCATTACTGGATCTTCTTCGTAAAATTTCGGAATCAGGGTATCAGGTTGTACTCACAACCGATCATGGTACCGTGAAAGTGAAGAAGCCATTTAAAATTGTCGGGGATAAAAATGTAAACAGCAACCTTCGCTATAAAGCAGGCAAGAATCTGGGATTTGACGATGGCAAGGAAGTGATGGTTTGCCGCAAGCCGGAACGACTTTTCCTTCCGAAAGCAAACATTTCAACGGCTTACGTCTTTACGACGCACGACCATTTTTTCGCTTATCCGAACAACTACAATTACTATGTTAACTTCTATCGCGATACATTCCAGCACGGAGGTATTTCGCTCGAAGAAATCATTGTACCGCTCGTGCTACTCACACCGAAAGGTTAAGGTCGGAATCGTTAGAACATTTTAAAATCCTGGGCTGAGGTTCAGGATTTTCTTTTTTTGGCCAGTCGCTCTGCCGCAAAAACCATCTTTTTCGCGTTGATGATCCCACCTGTTGCACATAACTGGTCGGGTGTAGTTTTCTTGCCGGATCCCGGTTTGCGTACCTGAAGTCCTGGCCGCTGAAATGCTGATTCCAGAATCGCTTTTTTCATGTCAGCGGCAGACAAGGCAGGAAAGCAGGACCAGACCAGTGCGGCAATTCCTGTTACAACGGATGCAGCGTAACGGCTGTCAGTGCCCATCGAGTATTGATTGCCGGGAGTCGCTGAGAAAATGTTTGTTCCGGGAGCCAGAATGTCAACTCCCTTTTTTCCAAATCCGGTGGACGCAGAAACCACATTTTCGCTTAGCTGGTATGTACTGTTTCCTACCACAACCCAATTTTTTGCGGATGGGCCTTTCGTTGGAATCCGGTTTGGATAAACCAAGTTGGAATCCAGATTGATCGAGAGATTGCCAGCCGGCGACACAATCAGTGCACCTTTCTTTTCGGCATACAGAATGGCTTCATCCACAGTTTTTCGGAAAGGGGAAAACTCATTCACGATACTGATTTGTATGATTTTTGCGCCCATGTCTGCGGCATACCGGATGCAATTGGCGATGTCTTTGTCACGTGCACTGCCATTGGTTGGTTCTGCACCCAGTAGCATAAGACGCACATTTTCGGCAATGCCTTCCACTCCTTTGCCATTTGATCGCTTACCCGCAATGATGGAAGCGCAACGGGTTCCAGATTCGAATGCCGGATTGGACGGTTGGGCAATGGACCCGCATCCATACATTTTTTCATTTGGCAGTTCGGGATGATCGCCCACCGCATTTCTTGGAAGCCAATCTGTGTTGAATTCATATAACCAAAGCGGTGAAAAGCGATTCTTGAGTTTGGTAAATTCGCCCCGAATGTTTCGGTTAAACAGATCAAATGCCGATCTTTTTGGATCATAGATTTCTTTCACCACTGATTTTACAGCCAAAGCAAAGGTACCATCCCCAATTTTCCAGGTGTCAATCTGATCAGCAGAAACCGGTTCCTCGGATTGCATCAGCATTTTATTGAGCATATCGAAAAACGTGAGGGAATCGGAGAACACTTTCCGGAAGTTTTCGGCTCTGGTCTTTCCTTCTTCAAACTTTTCCATCGCTTTTGAAAAGAGTTGGAAATCTTTCAGATCCTGCCCGGTTAGTTTAGAAGGATCAGCACTTACAAATCGGTCTTTCCAGATTGCCACAATCTGGGTGGCTTCATTCTGATCAAATTCCAATGGAATCCCGGATTTGGTGGAGGAAAAAAACCATCCTGTTACGTCATCCTTAAAGCCATTTTTATCATCATCCGTTTTATTATCCGGGATTTCTTTTGAGTTTTTCCAGAGCACATCTTTCAGATCTTCGTGACTGTAATCAACCGCACCTCCAATAATGGCGACAGTAATTGGTGTCGATTTCCGGAACTTCAGAAATTTGAGGGCATCGTAAATGCTGGCTCCGGCAATGTTGTCTTTTTCAGGATCCAGAAAAAACCAGTCGTTCCGGATTTCTGATGGTTCTCTTTTTCTGTACCAGGGCGATTCGGCCACCAATCGTGTAAAACGCTCCATGCAGACATCCTGAATCGGTTTAAGCAAAAGTTTTTCGCCATTGTTGGCTCGGTGAATCCGGTAAATCCCTTCCGATTCCTCCCGGCAGGAGATGCTGAATTCATCGATCATCAGTAAACGGAGGGTATCGTTTTTCTCAATAAACACATACTGATCAGGTGGCTTGTATCCATCCAGATCAATCAGAATCAGCGTGTCACCCTGAAAATACAATTCGGTTCCCTTGATCAGGGGAGAATGTGTTCCCGACCAGATGGTACCCGTCAGTTTGCAGGTAGCCGGCTGGGCGAAGTTTGTATGATGGAAATGAAATAAAAAAAACAGGCAAAAGAGAATACGTACCACACTCATTTTCGTTCAGGGGATCTGTGCAAGAATAGCGACAATAACCGAAAGAAGGAAAAAATCTCCCGGCTATAACAAATACGGTGAGACAGAGTTTGATCGGAATGAATGTAGTAGCATCGGATCTGAATGAAATGGAACGCTTTTACCGGGCCAACCTTATCAATTCTGTCACCGGGTACAAAAGCCTGCACCTGATGGGAACCCAGGATAAAGCTGGTATTTCGAATCTGGCTGTTTTTTCACAGGTCATTCACCTGGGTGCCGACCCCGCCCTGGTCGGCATTTTGTTCCGTCCCCGGATTCCTGGAATGAACTCCTATGAGAATATACTGGAGACCGGCCATTTTACTCTGAACCACATCCTTCCGGAAATGAGTTGTCAGGCACACTGGACTTCGGCCAAATGGAGTAGCTCTGAGTTTAAGGAAGTGGGATTGACTGAAGAATACCTTCATGGATTTCCAGCGCCATTTGTGAAAGAATCCGTCGTGAAGATCGGGCTTCACATGGTGGCTGAATATCCGGTTTCCATCAATAATACATGTCTTATGGTGGGTGCCATTGAATACCTTGAAATTCCGGATGATGCCATAAAACAGGACGGATTCGTGGATTTGCTGGAGACCAGGACGGTGGCTGGTTTCGGACTCGATGGATATTTTGCTGATGGGAATTATGATCGTTATTCCTACGCAAAACCAGGTGTGAGGCCAACGCTTATTTGAGGATACTGTTAGGCAGGTGCTTTTTGACGCCCGGCCGTGTTGTCCGGCTCATAATGTCGTATGTCGTATACAAAACAGCAGATGTAAAAACGATGGCAAAAGCCAGCAAAAGTTTCTTGTTCCGGTTATTGTTGTTTGCCTTTTCCATGCCGTAAAAATCGAAAACTTCTTTGTGAAAATTGCAATCTAAACTGTTGTTTTACACCATGATTTCAACTTCTACAGTCCAGGTCCGGGATCTCTCTTTTGTTCCTTTTATTGAACACTCTTCCATTTTGGCCAGAATCAAGGAGCTGGGTGCTGAAATCAACCAGAAATATGCCGGACTAACTCCCGTATTTGTGCCCGTCCTGAATGGTGCCTTTATGTTTGCGTCCGATCTTTTGAAAGAAGTTACAGTGCCAAGCGAAGTTTCGTTTGTGAAAGTATCTTCTTATTTCGGCGCTACCTCTTCCGGCGATGTAAAAGAAATACTGGGTCTCCAATCCGATATCAAAGGCCGGCACGTGATACTGGTGGAAGATATTATCGACACCGGCCTGACCATGAGTAAGTTATTGGAGACCTTCCGTCAACACGAGCCCGCCAGTATTGCAGTGGCTGCCTTGTTTGTAAAGCCGGAGTCTCTCAAAGTGGAAGTTCAGATCGACTACATTGGATTCAATATTGAGAATAAGTTTATTGTGGGATACGGACTGGATTATAACAGCCAGGGTCGCAACTTGCCCGATGTTTACCAGCTGGCCGATTGAGTATTTTAGAAAGCTGTTTAAGGAAAGAATCCTGAGGTATTAAAATTCAGAAAACAAAACTTGTTGCAGATAGGTTAAAAGATTTACTTTACGAAAAATT
>CAMCXM010000196.1 GCA_945883425.1 Spirosoma fluviale | reverse complement strand
AGTGTGATAAGGTTAATGACCGCATTCCCGGGTTACACAGTCATTTTGATCGTCAGTTTAATCGGGATTAAAATTCTGACCCATGGGTTTATCCTTCATCTAATTCTGCGATCCTATTGGTTGGCGTTGGTCTGCCTCAATTATGTTTTTCCACAGGGAATTGCTGGCGGGCGCAGACCAGTGGCTTTCCCGTTCAAAACAAAACATAAAGGGGGAGACCTGCAGGATCAGATTATGAAAGTAGACAGATACTGCGGAACCGTGATTTACAGTTCGATCATCGCTTCTTTTATTCTCTTTGGGATACTGATTATCATTGGGTTTTACATTGGAATACATCTTCTTTTTGCTGATTATGAAGATGTTGGTTTGGCTGGCCAAATTCTGGAGGGGTTTTATTGGTATTCAACTGTTTCCATCAACCTGTATTTTCTGGATCTGATTTTGTTGGGCGCAATCCGCCGGATTCCATATCTCAGCTTTCTTTTATTTCCAGCCTTTTCATTATTTGACGTATTGTCTATCCGTCCATTTTATGAGCGGGCTCTGGTTTTTTTTGCTTCCAATATTCAAAAGACCAGCTTTTATGTAGGGGCATTGATTTTTGCCGCCGTCACTTTTTGTTCTGTTTACCTCTCGGTGAACCGGTTGCTGGGCTGGGGCAATTTTTTCGATTCACGAAACTATGTGTGGTCCATGAATAGTGAGAATTCGCAAGCCGATTGTTCGTACAGGTTGTATCAAGATGAGTCGGAAAGGTCGGAACGCCGCCATGTGTCGATCCCTTCAAAGATTATTCAAACCAACCTTCTGCCGGTTAACATTCGGTATTCGAAGGGCATGGACGAAATTATTGAAGCCGTTGAACCCATCGACAGTCTCCGTACGCTTGCCGGAGTTGTTCAATTGTCCATTGACGACAGTTTGTATAAAGAAGTAGTATGGAACAACAATTGGGAAATATCGATGGCTGAAAGCGGGATCTCAGCCGTCATTCCCATTGATCATTTAGCAAACGGGCAACACATACTGAAAGTTTATCCGAAAAAAACAGTAAACCGGACCAATGAAGAAATTGACCCTTCACTTGTAAATGTAGAATTCAAGATTCCCTTCTGGAAGGATGTGCACTAACACATCAGGCCAATGATTAATTCCGGATTGCTTCCACTCCGAAATTACTCCACATTCGTAACCCGGATGAAAAACCGGAGGCAGGAATTGGCCGGGATTCTTCCTGTTGGCGAATTGGCATACCCAAGTCCGGACGGTGCGTAGAGATAGCCCTCTTCACCTTTTCTGAAATAAAGAATGCCTTCTTCCCATGCTTTGATCACAGCACCCGAGCCCGGCACAAAGCGGAAAGCCGTCGACGAATTCAGGTTCGAATCAAAAATGGTATCGGTGAGCAAACGGCCTTCATAGCGAACAAAAACCCGCTTTCCGTTTGTAATCAGCGGTTCGGAAGGATTGGATTTTGTGATTCGGTAATACAATCCGCTGGATGTTTTGGTGACACTGTCCTTCAGATTCCGGGCAGTGAAATATGTTTGGAGAGATGCTTCGTCAAGAGTGGCTTGTTTGGCAGCGTTAAAGACTTCCGTAGTCGATGTATCGGTGCAGGAAAACCAAAGAAAAGAAGCAATTATCAGATAAGCGTTGAAACGGAGTTGATTCATGTTGCTGCAAAGGAAAACAATGAAAGCCGATAATTGAAGTGTTTTCAATTTCTCTCCCTGTTTTCGGTTATTCAATATGTAAAAGAACAACACTTTGTTATGTGTAATTCTGTCGGGGCAATGAAGATTGATTGAAAATGTAAGCGCCTTTTGTTCGGCGCAATCCATGCCATAAAAAAGTGGAATTCCGGTTTTTCTTTTTGCAGCGATACTTTAATATTGAGGCGTTCAATCGTTCAGAATCAAGTTTTTGAAGAATTCAGAAAACACAAACCAACCAGTTTTGAATTTCCGGTTTCCGGTGATGGGAAAACTGTTTGTTCTGGTTTTTCTGGCAGGAATTCTGATTGAACTGTCCGGATGTCGTTCGCATTCAGGCAAAGGCTCGGGCTCAAAACCCAGAACCGGCTGGCTTTCACGTGTTTTTGGGCGAAAAAAGGACAGGAATGAATCCTCTTCCTACAAGTCGAAAGACATCGAAAAGGTCATTCAGGTGGCAAGATCATACAAAGGCACACCGCATAGAGATGGCGGAGTATCCCGTCTGGGAATCGATTGTTCGGCCTTGATCATGCTTTCCTTTAAAGAAGCAGGTCTCACGGTTCCGAGGACAGCACGCCAGCAAAGTGAGTTGGGGCGGATGATTGATAAAACAGAATTGCGACCGGGCGACCTTGTCTTTTTTGCGGACCGGAAAATCGGTTCCGGAATTACGCATGTGGGCCTTGTAACGGAAGTAACCGGGAAAGGAGAAGTCAAATTTATTCATACTTCTTCCCGTTTGGGCGTCACCGAAAATCTTTTGTCTACCTCATATTTTGCCAAAACCTATGCCAAAGCCGTCCGTCCGTTTTAAGTGCTGGTTGGGCTTCCTGTTTTTGTTGGTTTCCTGGATATTTCTTCCTCAGGCAACCCAGGCGCAAACCGAAACAGCAACAGGGCAAAATTCAAAAGGAGAGGGGCAACTGGTGAACGGACAGAGAGAAGGGGTCTGGAAATTTTATTATCCGGGAGGTCGGCTGATGGCTTCCGAATCCTACCGCAACGGCGAACTGAACGGGCTTTCGACCAATTATTTCCCGGATGGAAATGTGTCGTCCGTCGAAAACTGGGCCGACGATCTACAGCAGGACAGCAGCTGGTATTTCCATTCGAATGGGAAACTTCACCGCAAAGGACGGTACGAAAAAGGGGTGTATCAGGGCCTTTGGCTTACATTTTATCCAAACGGTCAGCTTCAGCAAACCGGCTCTTATCTCGACGGCCTTCCGGCTGGAGTGTACCAGAACTGGTTTGATAACGGTTTTTTGCAGGAAACCGGTGTGTACAGGGAAGGAAAAAAAGATGGTCAGTTTGTTTTTTATAAAAGAGAGAAAAACAACCGGATCTCATTGATTGCCACGTACTGCAACGATGTACCGTCCGGTATCTGGGTCCATTTTACCAAAAGGGGAAAAGTGAAGAGGCTCGAAAAATTTGAGCCTTGACAGGATCTTTTGCCTAAATCCGTTTCAGATATTAACAATTTGGTCGTTCTTTTGTTATTCCAACGAAAGTTCTGATTAACAAGATGAAACTGAAATTTTACCATTTTCTACTACTTACGCTGTTGAGCCATGCTGTGTATGCAGGCAACGGCAATCCACACCAAAACAATGTCCCTTCTCCTAAACTCAGGACCTGGGACAAAACGGTTATGCTTCGGGTGAAGCCCGAATTCCGGCAGGCACTGACAAAGAAATCCTTTAGTCATCCGGCTGCTGCAGCTTTGTTCTCTACGCTTGGTGCACAAAAGTTCTTTGCACGGTTTCCTCATCGGGAAGCACCAAGAAATCAATTCTATTTTACCGGAGAGCGAATTCCGGATATGTCATTGATTTATCAGATGGAGTATTCTGCCAATGTGAGCTTGGTCGAAGCCTGTCGCCTGGCGATGAATACCGGGTTGTTTGAATATGCCGAAGTGAAGCACATTCGTCAGACCTGTATCATGCCAAACGATCCGAGAATCAATCAGCAATATCATCTCGATAGTATTCAGGCTTTTCAGGCCTGGGATATCACGCAGGGAGATACAAATGTGGTGGTTGGAATTTCAGATTCAGGGGTACAAACCGATCACGAAGATTTAAAAGATCAGGTGAAAGTAGATGGTACGGATCCTGCCAACGGAGTTGACGACAACAACGATGGCAAAATTGATAATTTCAGAGGCTGGGATTTTTGCGGACCCACATTCGATCCGAATTATGCCGGTGACAATGATGCCAACATCACGCAGGGCAATGCAAGCCATGGCACGCACGTAGGTGGAATTTCTGCTGCCAAAACGTTCAATGGAAAAGGAGTGGCAGGTGTTGCCTTCAATTGCAAACTTATGCCCCTTAAATGTGCGCCCGACGATGGAGGTGGCAGCATTTACTATGGTTCAGAATCGATCGAGTACGGCGCATCGCATGGTTGCAGTGTCATCAATTGCAGCTGGGGTGGTGCCGGCGGATACAGCACCTTCGAACAGGAAGTGATCACAGATGCCACTTTAACATTCGGTACATTGGTGGTAGCAGCAGCGGGAAATGACAATTCACAGGATCTGTTTTATCCAGCTTATTATGACCATGTTCTGGCTGTTTCAGCTTTGGGAACCGGCAATCGCAGAGCTTCGTTTACCAACTACAATTACAAAGTTCGGGTAGCGGCTCCAGGTGTCAACATCATGAGCACGTACTACAACAATGATTATCAGAACAACAGCGGTACTTCCATGGCATCACCGGTTGTCGCAGGTCTGGCTGCATTGGTTCGTTCCAAATTTCCGTTGTTGACTCCAGACCAGGTAGCACAGCGAATCCGCGTGACATCCGATAATATCTACAATGTTTCGGGAAATGGAGGAGCTTCGTTTTTTGGAAAATACGGACGGGGAATTGTGAACGCATACCGTGCGGTAACAGAAAACAATCCCGGAATTAAGAACCTTGCCGTCCGTGTAACCGATGGAAACAACAATCTTTTCCAACCCGGAGATACATTGTATATCACGGCAGATTTTATCAATTACCTTCAGGCTTGCAGTCCGAATATGAAGGTCACTTTTTCCGTTGTTGCGGGAAATACCAGCACCTTTATCACTCCTGTGGCCAGTTCGGCTGAAAACATTCTGGGTGTGATTGAGCCAAACCAGATTAAAAACACGAATGGGCAACCGTACAAAATTTTCCTGAAGCCGACTCTTCCAAACGATAGGACGATCGATATCCGGATGTATTATTCTGATGGCACCTACTATGATTACGATCACTATTCCATCAAACTCAATCCAACCTATATCGACGTAGAGAAAAACAACATCAGTACCACCATCACCAGCAAAGGACGGATCGGATTTAATGATGATGGTGCA
>CAMCXM010000195.1 GCA_945883425.1 Spirosoma fluviale | reverse complement strand
GCTTCCTAGAACCAAGACTTCGTGAAGCCTGGCGATTGCTAAGTGACTCAGGGACTCTGTACCTTCACCTCGACTATCGAGAGTCGCACATAAGGCTTACCTTTTCGCCATTGCGACCAACAAGTAAACAATCTTTCATTCCAACCCGGATTGGATAAGTGCATTTGACATCACCCGGAACAAAATACCCACTTTTCGAAAGCGTAATGCTCTGGTAATAACCATCTTTACCACCTTTCAGCATCAGCCCAACTCCGGCATCATTCCGACCTGTTTCCACCTCGGTTGAATAATCGTTACCCGCAAGCAACAAATCCGGAATTGAATCATGATCCACATCCCTCACCACAATTGCGTTCACCGGGAAAAACTGGGCTTCTGCCGGTAAATCATTTCGGGTAAACACCGCATTTCCGTCATTTTTGAACACAGAACTTACCATCTGATTTGCCTCAAACCGGCTTGCATTCGCCAATTGTTCCGGTGAAAAAATGTCTTTAATCGTGGCATTGGCATACGAATTATACCGTAGAAATTTCTTCCTCAGATAGGGCATTTGATCCAGCACATTGTCTCGCAATGCGATGGGATAACTTTTGTCACGGTTGAATACGCTGATCATACAATCCGTGCTTCCGTTCTTATCAAAATCACTCACCACCATCGTGACCGGGTAATCTTTGTTGCCCCGATAACGGGTATTCAATCCAAGATTTCCTCCCACAATATCCATGTCGCCATCCTTGTCCAGATCTGAACAGGTAATGGTGTTCCACCAACCATTTGTATTCTCAATGGTGATTGGTTTTTTCGACAGAGTCCCTTTTTGATTCAGGAAAACAGTAACCGGCATCCATTCACCAGCCAGAACCAGATCGGGCCATGTATCGTTGTTCATGTCTGACCAAACCGCCGATGTAACCATTCCAATTTTCGACAGGGCCGAATCGGTTACATTCACAATTGAATCGCCTTGAATTCGGACCAAATAGCTTTCAGGAATCTGTCCGTAATGACCGGGTGCTACTCTCCCACCAATGAAAATCTCCGGAATTCCATCCTTGTTATAATCAGAAACCGCCAGACTGTTTGCACTGGTATGAATTGTCTTACCTATTTTGATGGAAGAAAAGTTCCCTTTCCCATCATTGCGGTATAACCGGACGGGGTATTTTGAAATCTGTTTCGGGTAATCATTTCCTCCACATGTCACGATCAGATCAAGATCACCGTCATTGTCAAAATCCAATGCTGCAACAGCTCCGTCCTCAAACATTTTGTCTGCTTCAAATGCGGGTTGCTTTCGTACCGTGAATCCAGTGTCCGAATTCTGGAAGTAAACAGAGGCCGCAAAGTCTTTGGCTCCACCGATAAAAAAATCGTCTCTCTTATCTCCATCCAGGTCGGCCACCACCATACAAGGTCCCAGCTGGGAAAACCGGTGTGGCAAAAGTGGCTCCAGTTTAAAATCGATGTAGTCGTTTTCTTTATGAAGGTGGTTAAGTCGGCTTTCGGTTGTCACATTTGAAAAATAAGCAGGTTGTTCTTGAGAAGATGAAGGTATCGTTTGAGCTTCCGAATATTTTACTGCCAACATCTTACCGGTTTCAGCCTTTTCAAATGTTTGACTTTTGCCATCCGGCCATGTCACAATCAAGCGGGCGGTTTCAAAATTTCCTGTCCCAATTATTTGCCCTGCATCATGACTCGAAAGGTATCCTTTCATGGGATTTACAACCAGGGTTGTTTTTACACCATCGGCTGTTTCAACCTCTATTTTTGTTCCAATACCATTCCGGTTTTTCTCTGGTCCTTGAAGGGCTATCTGAAGAGAATGTCCCAGTTTTTTTTCAATGGCATTGTTCTTATAGACGAAGGCAAAATCATTGGAGTTATTAACAACCATTTCCAGATCGCCATCTCCATCCAGATCACCATACGCGGCTCCAAAACTCCAGGCAAAATGCTCAAGGCCCGATTCGCCGCTTTCTTTCCGAAAATTAAGTCCGCCATAATTCCTGAAAAAAGCTTTCTGAACCCGAACGGTTGGAATAATGGAAAGCAGCTTCAGAATATCATTGGCGTTTTTTAGCCGGATCATTTCCTTCCGGATTGAATCATTTTTAAAACGGACATAATCCAGATCGTGAATATCTCTGGGCATTCCATTGGCGATGTACACATCTTTCAGACGGTCATTATCAAAATCCTGTATCAGAACTGCCCAACTCCAGTCGCTAAACGCCATTCCGGTGTAATAACCGATATCGGAATATGTGCCGTTTCCATTGTTTACCTGAACCACATTTTTAAGGTACTGGTAACCAAATCCATATTTAACCTGCTTGTTGAACTGGTCGTAGCTACTTGGCTTCTGTAATTGTTTTCTACGACGATTATCCGTTGGTAACATGTCGGTCACGATCAGATCGCTCAGTCCGTCATTGTTTAAGTCTGCATAATCTGTACCCATACTGAAATAGGCTCCGTGCTTAAAGTACTGATCAAATTCATTGACAAACCGGTTATTGCCCTTATTGATAAAGAGATAATCTGGCTCCAGAAAGTCATTGGCCTGGTAGATATCCGTTTTTCCGTCACCATTGAAATCCTGAAGAATGGCACTCAATCCGAATGAACGTGTTCGAAGACCAGCCTGATAGGTTCGGTCAACATATTTACCATTCACATTCTCATAATAACGATCTGATTCCCCTCTGAGTGAAGTATCTTTTGCCGCCTCAAGCTCCCGTTTTTTGTTGTAGGTAAGGTGAATACCATCTGTTTCCACAAAATTGTATGGGTGGTTTACAACCAATAAATCAAGATCCCCATCTCCGTCCATATCATTGAAATATCCGTTGGTTCCATATCCATCATCATCGATTCCGTATTCCCTGGCACGGTTTGTAAAGGTACCGTCCTGGTTATTGACATAGAGAATATTCCGACGCAATTCCGGATCCTGAGATGCGGAGCGGCAGATGTAAATATCCATCCAGCCATCGTTGTTTATGTCGACCATAACCACCCCGGTTTTAAAGGTACCCGGTGCTCCGGTGACACCGGCTTTTACTGTGACATCTTCAAATTTGAGATTCCCTTTATTGAGATACAGCTTACAGCTGAACCTGTTGGAAGCAAGGAAAACATCCGGAAGCCCGTCATGATTTACATCACCTATTGCAACTCCTGAGCCATTGTAAAAATAGAGATAGTCAATGATGTTGATATCTTTATCGTCCAACACGACATTCTTAAATTTGATGCCGGTGGAATCGGGTGGTAAGAGTGAAAAGAGTCTCTGCTGGGCCCGCATCTCTCCGTAGAAAAAGAAGGAAATTACAAGCCCAAGGGCGGTTCGTACAAAATGCCTCACTTTTTTCTGGTTTTAACACGTTTCAAAATTCCAAAGCCAATTTCTTTTCCTTGAATCACACCATTGTCCAGGGACGGCATATAGTGAATCCCGCCGTAAAACCGGCTTATACTGGCCTGGTTTGATGCTTCCCGGAAACTTTTAAAATGCCGGGCAGGCAAATTGATGTACATAACACTTGAGTCAGTAAAGGCATAAGGCTGAGGAATTAACTCGGTCAGCACGGTGGCACAGGCACTGGAGGTGACGCTGTGACCGCTGGTATACTCCGGAAAGGGCGGTGTCTCAATGTATGATTTCCATTGTGGCGATATAAGTCTGTTAATGTATGTCTCAGGGCGAAGTGAATTGGATTTATATTTTTCAGTCCAGCAACTCAGGAATGCCTCATATATGGCAAGCGTGAGGTACGTATACACTTCCGCTGTTTTGAATTCATCCAGCCCTTTGTTCTTTATCGCCTGGCTGGCAATCCGAACCCAGTGCCCGCATGGACTCACTTTGTGAATAAAATAATTGACATGACCGTCTGATTTTAAGATATTCGGATTGTCGTCCCAATACCAGGCTGTGAGTCTTTTTGCTGTGTCCAGATTGACAGACTGGTCGTACAAAACTTTTGCGTTTTTGTAGTAGGTGGAATTTTTATCTTCAGAATACGGAATATTGGGAATGGCCTTCACGATCGAGGTACTGTCGAAAACAAACGATCGCATCAAGGGCCAGTTTGGTTCCAGCGCATTTGCATAACCCGGACCTGTAGGCACCCAGGCGCCGGCACTGTCGGCAATTACGTACCGGGAAAGTGTCCGGGTATAGTCGTAATTGTCTCCCTTCATCCATTGAATTATTTCATTTGCCACTTTTCGTCCATAGGCAAGAGAGTTTTTTTGTAAGACGGTATCCCCTTTATGACTCTTCTTCCAGATTTTCAATTCTTTGTTTTCGAATTCTGTAAACATATACTCACTGTATACCAGCTTTTTGGAAACGGTGGTGAACGCAAAAAGAGCGGCCAAAGAATAATCAACCTTGCTGTCTGGACTTGAGATTGCTGGCAGTTGATTCAATTGGTTGTGAAGAGAAGCAAGCCGGCTGTCTTTTTTACTCAAAACTTCATACGCCGCTACATTGGGATACACCTTAACCCGGCTTGCCACTGCTGGTGTAAACAAATCTTCCATAATCACATCCACCAGTTTTTGATTGCACCGAACGAGGTAATTCTCTTGCCCGGCTTTCGCTGGTATCCCATTAAGAAAAAGGAAGATAAACAAGTAACAAACAGGCTTCAGGATGAAATTAGATAAATGTTTCATTGGTGTGCACGGAATTCGGAATCAATTTGCTCCGTTTTTGAAGAAAAAAAGTTGAATGCTTTGAAAGATAAAAATACAAAAAAGGCTACCCCGTTAGAAGTAGCCTACTATGTTATGACTGATGATTCGAATTAACGAACAACAATTTTCTGAGAGACAGTAGAGTTGGCGGAAGAAATGGTAACCCAATACATTCCATTGCGCAACTGATTGAAACGAACCTGACCATTTGTGGCCGAAGCTCCATTCAACTCAGCCACATTGCGACCCAACACATCTTTCACTGTGATGGTGACATTCTGGTCAGCCAATAAAGGAGACTGAATTACGAATGTTCCGTTGCTTGGGTTTGGATAAACCACAAGTGCCTCGGAACCAATAACTGGAGAA
>CAMCXM010000194.1 GCA_945883425.1 Spirosoma fluviale | reverse complement strand
AGGTGAGGGTATAAACCATAGAAAATCAATCATTTACATCCTATTGCATAATCCGGTTTAAACCGCACCCGGGTATAATCATAAAAAAAGCCGCCTCGTGAGAAGCGGCTTTTTTGTTAGAGAAGATTCTCTTAGAATTTTTTACCCGGATAGTACGCCAGTGAACCCAGTTCTTCTTCGATGCGAAGGAGTTGGTTGTATTTGGCGATCCTGTCGGTACGGGAAGCAGAACCGGTTTTGATCTGACCGGTATTCAGTGCCACAGCAAGATCAGCGATGGTCACATCTTCGGTCTCACCACTGCGGTGACTCATGATGCTTCTGTATTTGTTGCGGTGTGCCAGTTCAACGGCATCAATGGTTTCAGACAATGATCCAATTTGATTTACCTTAACCAGAATGGCGTTGGCAATGTTCTGATCGATTCCCTGCTGAAGACGTTTTACGTTGGTTACGAACAAATCGTCACCCACCAGTTGGATTTTAGAACCAGCCAGACGGGTCAGTTCTGCCCAACCTGCCCAATCGTCTTCGGCCATACCGTCCTCGATACTGGCAATCGGATATTTGGAAGCCCAGTCCGCCCAATACGCAGCCATTTCGTTGCTGGTGAGTTTATCGCCGGTTGATTTTTTGAAATGATAGGTTTTGGTTGCCGGATCGTAGAACTCAGAAGCCGCTGCATCCATGGCGATCATCACCTGCTCACCTGGCTTGTAACCAGCTGTTTCGATGGCCTGAAGCACCACTTCGATGGCTTCTACGTTTGATTTCAGGTTTGGAGCGAATCCACCTTCATCACCTACGTTGGTCGAATGACCTGATTTTTTCAATACATTTTTCAGGTGGTGGAAAATTTCAGATCCCCAGCGAAGGGCTTCTGAAAAGGATTCAGCACCCACTGGCATGATCATGAATTCCTGGAAATCGATTGAGTTATCGGCATGACTTCCTCCGTTGAGGATGTTCATCATCGGAACCGGAAGAGTGCGGGCATTTACACCACCGATGTAGCGGTACAATGGCATTCCGGATTCCTGTGCTGCTGCTTTTGCCACGGCAAGTGACACGCCCAAAATGGCATTCGCTCCCAGTTTTCCTTTGTTTTCTGTGCCATCGAGTTCAATCATGTACTCATCGATTCCTCTCTGATCAAACACATCCAGACCTTCGAGTGCATCTGCCAGAACGGTGTTTACATTTTCAACTGCCTTGAAAACCGACTTACCCATATAAAGAGATTTGTCTTCATCGCGTAGTTCCACTGCTTCGTGGGAACCAGTTGAGGCACCTGACGGAACCGCGGCTCTTCCAAGGAAACCATTTTCAGTATACACATCTACTTCTACCGTTGGATTGCCGCGTGAATCGAAAATCTGACGGCCGATGATTTGCTCTATGTAGCTCATTTAGAGAAAGATATTTTGTTTCGTAATGAATTGAGGCCGCAAGATAAGGCGATTTTAAAAAAGAATCTACCCAGTTGGTAGAATTGACATTCTGTTCACATGTCCATCTTGTTCCGGTCCATACCCCGGTTTTTTACACCCAACAGCACATACACCAATGTGGCTGTAGATCAATGTTTCAAAGGACAGAATCAAGACGAAGGCCGGGAAGTTTACAGCGTTCTTTTCCAACATCCTGGACAGTAGAATTTCCTCACATCGGTTTACACGGTGAGAATATTGATGTTGGTGCTCATCCTCAGGATTCAGGAAAATCAGACGGCATAGGACTGGCCAATTTCCGGTCAAGGGTCAAATCTGGTTTTTTGATCGGCATGCAGCCAGAAGTTGGGACAACAGGGACCATTGATGCGCCCACATTTGGGGCTTAATCATTGTATATTGACCTGCCAGAGAGACAAAGCAGATAATTATCTATATAAAATTTCCTATAAACACGTGTTCGGTTCTCATGAAAATGAATGCGTTACGAGTTTCGTTCATTGTACGATTGCAAGATTATTACTCTTTATTTGGAATTATTCTAAATAAAGCTTGTTTCCAATCGCTCTCTGCCGGAAGTTTGCAGCCAAATCAGATTCAAAAGGAAAGATGGGTGAGAATGATTGTTGGAGCAGGAATTGGAAAAACGTATTGTGCGTATTTACAATTCTGACAGGCGGCTCAGTCTGTGTTTTTGGACAGACAGACACGTTGAAAACAGTTCAGTCAAAAGAAATTCTTGTGAAACAATTCCGGCTGAAACCGCTGGTTGACCGTATGCCGGATGAGAAAGATCTGGTGATTTATGCAGGCAAAAAGACAGAAGTTATAAAGCTTCGCGATACCGATGCCGACCTCAGCACGAACAATGCAAGACAGATATTTTCCCGCGTTCCCGGAGTCTCGGTCTGGGAAAGCGATGGTTCCGGAATTCAGACCAGCATCGCCGTCCGGGGATTGAGTCCCAACCGATCGTGGGAATTTAATGTTCGCCAGAATGGTGCTGATATTGCGGCCGAAGCGTTCGGTTACCCGGAATCCTATTTTTCGCCGCCCACAGAAGCCGTTGAAAAAATCGAAGTGGTTCGGGGAGCCGCTTCCCTTCAGTTTGGTCCGCAGTTTGGAGGTCTTCTCAATTACCAGATCAAAACTGGGAATCTGTCCAAAAAACTGGAAGTCGAAAGTCAGCAGACGGTTGGCTCATTTGGGTTGCTCAATTCCTACACCGCTGTTGGCGGAACGGTAAACAAGGTTTCGTATTACAGTTATCTGCACCGCCGATCAGCGGATGGCTGGAGAGAGAACAGTCGATATTCAACACTTACCGGATACGGATCCTTTATCTGGGGAAATGTGAAAAGAGGCCTCACTCTCAAAGCCGATTTCACCCACATGCAATATGAAAGTCAGCAACCCGGCGGATTAACGGATCAACAGTTCGCTGAGAATTCCCGTCAGTCTTCCCGTTCACGTAACTGGTTCAGCGTGCCCTGGAATGTGGCTTCGGCTTCTCTTGATTGGATCGCCACCAGTCGGTTGAACCTTCGTTTATCAACGTTTGGAACGCTGGCAGAAAGAAACAGCGTCGGTTTTTTGAGTCCGGTTACCGTAGAAGACAAAATCAATCCGGACAATCTACAATTCAACCCAAGGCAGGTTGATCGTGACCAATACCGAAATGCCGGAGCGGAATTACGGGCGACATATCGTTTTAGAATGGCCGGTTCCGAACAGACTCTGGCAGGTGGAATCCGAACCTATTATGGCAATACCATCCGCAAGCAATTGGGAACCGGAACAACAGGATCGGATCTTGATTTCACCCTCACTTCCAATGGATATGGTCGGGAGTTCGATTACCAAACCCGAAACACCGCCCTGTTTGCTGAGCAGTTGTTTACCCTGGGAAGTCGCTGGAAACTTGTGCCCGGCGTAAGGCTTGAGATGATTGGCAATTCGGTTTCCGGACGAATCTCGACTGCACCAACCGGAAAACTGGAAGACGATAAACGGACAAGGAATGTACTTTTATATGGAATGGGTTCCGAATTCAAACTAAACGAAACCATGAATCTGTATGCAAATTACAGTCGTAGCTTCCGTCCGGTTACGTTTTCAGAACTCACGCCTTCATCCACCACCGAAACCGTAGATCCGAATCTGAAAGATGCCAGTGGGTTCAATGCGGATCTGGGATTCCGGGGGACCTGGAAAAATTGTGTGCAGTTTGATGCGGGTCTTTTTTATCTCCACTACTCAAATCGTTCCGGCATCATTCTCAAGGACGGAGCCAATTTCCGGACAAACATTGGAACATCAGTAAGCAAAGGAATTGAATTGTTTGTCGAAGCCGACCTGTTCCGGATTTTTGGATGGGAAAGTCCGTTTGGAAGCATCCGGATCTTTACGTCCAATGCCTGGATTGATGCCCGTTATACCAAATGGAACAATCCGGTTTTACAAGGCGATCCGGTTCGGAATATTGAAAATAAGCGTGTTGAGAACGCCCCTGAATTCATTCATCGGGCAGGTATTTCCTATCTGGTAAATGGGTTGTCAGTTTCCCTGCAATGGAATTCGGTCTCGAAAGTGTACACCGATGCGGCCAACACTGAATCTCCGAATCCAGCTTCCACCATTGGTAAAATTCCGGGGTACGAGGTGCTGGACCTCAATATTTCCTTCAAAGCGAGTCCGCATTTTCTGATTAAAGCTGGCATCAACAACCTGTCCGATAATCGGTATGCAACCCGCAGATCGACAGGTTATCCGGGCCCAGGTTTGTTGCCAGGAAACGGAAGGAGTTTTTATGGTACGGTTTCGGTTACATTGTAAAGTCAATTCCCAGATAGTTGTGGTAAACGGCTGATTCAGCAGGTGCTGTACACCGTCCGGCAAAACAGAAATTATGTAAATTGTTTGTGTAATTTCTCTTGTTTTTCAGTGGGGCTCTTTGCACTATTGTAAACACCTAATCGTTAACCAATTGAAAAAATTTACCTTCACCTGCATAGTGGGAATTCTCTCACTTTGCTGTCACTTCGTATCTGAGGGTCAATCGCTTACAGTTTCAGGGAATGTTTCTTTGTCCGATGAATCCGGTGGTACTCCTGGCATAGCTGTTCAGGTAGAAAACGCACCGCGGGGAGCTTACACGGACATCAACGGCGTTTACCGGATCAATCTGGAAGCAAATGACTCCATTCTTGTGTTCAGTTATCTGGGCTACACCAAGCAACGGGTCCGGGTAAATGGGCGAACCACCCTCGATGTTGTCCTTCAGCAGGAAGCCATTTCCAACAAAGAAGTCGTGGTGGTGGGTTATGGAACACAGCGGAAAAGTGATGTTACCGGTTCCGTTGGCCGGATGAAATCCGAGGATCTGGTGAAAGTTCCCAACAACAATGCGATGCAATCACTTCAGGGAAAGGTGGCCGGTGTTCAGGTAGTGAGCAATTCAGGAGCGCCCGGTGATGCCCCCAAAGTTCGTATCCGCGGGGTCGGTACCATTAATTCGGGAAATGATCCTTTGTATGTGGTCGATGGAGTTTTCATGAAGGATATTTCCTCCATCAACAGCAATGATATTGAGTCTTTGGAAGTTTTAAAAGATGCCTCTGCCGCTGCCATTTTTGGTGTGGAAGGAGCAAACGGAGTTGTCCTTGTAACAACCCGGAAAGGAA
>CAMCXM010000193.1 GCA_945883425.1 Spirosoma fluviale | reverse complement strand
CAACCAGGGCTTCCTCTTTCAACAAAGTAGAAAGATAGAAATACGGTTCTTCTTTACGAACGATGGTGGTTTGGAAAATGTCCCAGCTGCCGTTTCGTTCGGCCGAATACATGATGGCTTTTCCATCCGGTGAAAAGGAAACAGAGCGTTCCTGCTGCGGTGTGTTGGTGATCCGTTTGGTGAAGCCTCCTTCCACAGAGCTCACAAATACTTCACCACGAACGATGAAGGCAATTTCTTTTCCGTTGGAGCTGAGCGCCATTTCGTTCACACCTCCCTGAATGGCTACGTTTTTATAGGCATTGGAGCGGGGATCAGTCGAAATGCGGATGGACACTTTCTTTGGCTGGCCACCTTCGGTTACGGTATAGATTTCGCCATCATAACTGAAGCAAAGGACATTGCCTTTGGATGCCGACAAATTACGGACAGGATGATCAGGAAGATTGGTAATGGCTTTCGACTGAGACGGATTGTCGAGGTTCAGTTTGTAAATGTTGAAGGAGTTGGGTTGCTCGGAGAGGTAGAACAAGTCTTTCTCAGAACCAAAAACCGGGTTGCGGTCT
Organism: Spirosoma fluviale; assembly: GCA_945883425.1. Taxonomy (GTDB): domain Bacteria; phylum Bacteroidota; class Bacteroidia; order Cytophagales; family Flexibacteraceae; genus CAMDMI01. The sequence continues at coordinate 4,581 of CAMCXM010000193.1, read as the reverse complement.
TCGCCTTTGAACGAGGTGATTTTCGTGTACTTCTTTTTCGCTACATCGAAAGTCCAGATGTCACGGGCAATGCTGGATGTCTGATGCTTACGGTAGTAATCTTCGTATCCTTTGTTGTCCTGGTAGGCGATCGTGTTTCCGGACGGCGAGTATTGCGCCAGTTCGCCGGAGGCAGCAATGATTTGCTTTGGATTCCCGCCTTCAACCGGCACCGAATAGATTTCGCCCAGCATTTTCACGGGGAACTGAACCGAGGTATGCGGATCCTGTCGACCAGACTGGAAAAGGACGTTTTTACTGTCGGGACTGAAACCCGTAGGCTGGTCCCAGGTGGAAGATTGCGTAATCCGTTTGGCTTCTCCTCCTGAGGACGGAATCACAAACACATCGTAGTTGCCGTAGCGATCGGAAGCAAAAGCGATCGACTTGCCGTCCGGACTCCAGACCGGCATGGTCTCATGTGCTTCGTGGATGGTGAGCGGAATGGCCTCGCCTCCATTGGCCGATACTTTATACAAATCGCCTTTGTACACAAACGCAATCTGACTTCCATCCGGTGAAATGGATGGATACCGGAGCCACAACGGCTGGGCCTGGATTGAATACGACAGTAAAGCAGTCGCGACCAGTGCAGAAATTTTCTTCATTGAAAACAGGGGTGATATCAGGTTGCAAAATAGAGAAGGCAGTCTGTTTATAGATTAATATTTGCCGGTGGGCGAAAAAACCGGAATGGAAGGGAAAGTGTCTGCTTAAATGGAAGTTAGGCTTGTTGCAAGGAATTCAAAACTTTAATCTAGGTTTGGTTTAGAAAGAAAAAGTCTCAAAGTGCCTTGATACTGTTTTGTTTTACTATTTTAACTCACAGGGTATTGCCAGTTGTAAATCAGTTTATCCCAAATTCCGCAATAGGATGTAAATGATTGATTTTCTATGTTCTATAACCTCACCTAAATCCTCCCGAAGCCAGTTCGGGACAAGTTCTCCAAGGTAGAGGACTTAATGTGAAAATCAATCGTTTATGAACCAAAAGCTTTTTCTATTGCGGAATTTGGGTTTATTGTGAGGTCTGTGACAAACAGAAAAGGCTGCCATTTACGGCAGCCTTTTCTTTATAGGAATGAGAAGTGATTAGGTTATTTAACAAACTTGATTACATCACGTGAAACGGTGGTTTCCACGCTAAGCATATAAACACCTGTTGAAAGACCTTGAATTGGAAGTTCAAGATCAACATTGCTCCAGATTTCGGATTCAACATTCATACTGAAAAGAACCCTTCCAAGATTATCTGTAACCTTCGCAACGCCATTTGATGATGCCATACTGAAGCTCGCAACATTCCCATTCAACTGAAGTGAAGTAAGCTCATCAGGTACATTATTCACATCTCCAGAAATCGGTGCAGAAATGGCCATTCTTGCGTTAGAGCCACCACAATTTGTTCCTCCTGAGCCTGGTGCTGATGAATTGAGTGAAATTGCCCCATCCAAGTCAAAACCATCGGCAGAGCCATTAAATCGAAGCTTGTCCGAAACATCCTTAAACTTAATGTAACCAATTCCTGAATTTACTGCACCTAAATCAATTGTGCCATCCAAACACAAAATACCGAGATTATTCCAATTCTGGCCATCATAAGACACAGAAACTTCTACCTTTTCTGGATAAGAATTGCAAGATGGATTTCCGAAGGATGTTTCAATAACCCTGATATCTGCTCCAGCCTGATCAAAGACTGAATATCCAAATTTATAACAGGCATCACCACCAAAACCTAATGAATAAAAATTGTAGGTATCATCTTGTTGAGTTGTTCCAAGTGCCTTGTTAACATCGTTACGTATTGCCGGAATGGTTTTTTTATTATTTTGCTTACCCTGAACTCCGCCACAATATGTAACCAAACCAGGACCGAAAAGTGCAGTCGGTGTTAAGGAAGGACTCGGACTGAAACCGTTGAGAACCCGAATTCCATCCAGGTCAAAAGCATCTTCGCTGTTTTCAGGATTGGTTGCATCCTGGATACGGAAATACTGAGCCCAAGGCAAAGCACCTAAATCAAATGAACCATTGTATACGGAAAGTCCAAGGTAAATAAAATTAGCTCCGTCCTGAGACGCGTAAATATGGGCTCTTTCTCCACTTGGGTATTGAGATGGATTGCCCCAGGTTGTTTCATAAACAGTGATATCATTTCCCGGACCATTAAGCACCGGATAGTTTGATTTTAAAGAAATAAAACCGCGATATCCAAGTGAAAAGAAATTTACCGGGCCTTGAACATCAGTCATTTCCGGTCTGGTTGCATTTTCAGGGTTTGATCTTACCAGGGAAACAACTCCACCGTTTCTGGTTGGACCTTGTTGATAACAAATAACGGAGAACTCATTGGGGTCCAAAACAGTCAGGTTTAAGGCAACCACCGAGTCGCAACCAATTCGAGAGAACAATGTTGCAAAATAAACACCAGATGAACTGAGCGTTTGACCATTAAATTCATATGTTCCACCGGCAGGAATGGAAGCCGAAATGGATGTTTCTACAAAACAGTTCACTACTTTAATCACCTTGTTGCATTTGGCTTCATAACAATACTTGTCGGAAGTAGTAAAGGATATTGGGTAAACACCAAGCTGGCTGCTCAATGGAGTCCAGGAGAATGAACCGTCGATTCCATTCCCGCTCGAGGCGACCTCAGTAGTAAACTGAGCACCTGAAGGCAACCCCTTTGCAGTAAGCTTGATTACCTGATCCTGGTCTGGGTCATTTCCACTAACAGAAAAACTCTTGCTATCATTCGCAATTATCCGAATGGTATCCAATGGATTACAGCCAATCGAGGATGTAATAGAGGGAAGCTGGTTGGTGTAAATATCACACGATTTAATGGTGATGTCATTCAACAAGGGGGTGGTACTTACCAAGGCTTGGCGGAACAAAGAAACACGCATCTCTACATATCGGCCAGTCACACCTGAACAGCAAAATTCCTCCCTGTTTTGTACGGTAATAAATGACTTTTCGGCCAGAGTAAGAAGCTGATCAGAAGCCCTAACTTCTACCTTAATACCAGTTTGATCTGGGGTTACCGCATTCCACTCAACCTCTCCCCATTTACGACCTGCCTCCTGACCATCATGTACAACTGTCCATGAACCAGAAGGAACTGTGCAATTCAGCACCACAAAACCTGTCATATCACTGTAAGTGTAAGGATTTGCATTGGCACCCAAAGGAATAGTCAGGTCTACAGCTCCGATGGGATAACCACCATTTCCGATTGGTCCGGCATTTGGATTAATCCTGGAAACAGAATTAGAGCTATAATTTGAAACCCATACATTTCCAAAAGCATCGACTGCTACACCGGTTGGACCAGCCTCATTCAATTGAACATTCCCAACAAAAGTTCCATCCGTTTTTAAGTGACCAACAGAAAATCCATTGACAAGAGAATGAGCTATCCAAACATTCTGAAACGCATCTACAGCTACGCCTTGCGCAAATTGGTTTCCATGGGGAAAAGAACCAAGAATGTTACCTGCAGCATCCAGCTTATAAACAATTCCTTCCGTGAAAGTAGTAGACCACACTTCCCCGGTATTTGGATCAATACCAACACCATAATCACCTTTCCCATAAAGAACTTGTCCGGGAGGAGATGTTAAGCCTTTGGTATCATAACGGAGAAGTGGATTTCCATCGCGGGGACCAGCTGACCACAAAATACCGTTTCCATCAATAAGGCCGCCGTATCCACCAGCTCCAAGATTGAACTCGGTACCTGGAATCCGGTTCCCCGTCTGACCATCCAATTTTTCGTGCCAGAAATTATTACTGCCACCAATCCAAACATCATTATTTTCGTCAATTGCCACAGTTCTGGCACCAGTTGCCAAAACACGGGTATAGGTAATTACAGATTCGTCTTCTGCTGTTGATACGCCACCAAAAGTATTTGCTCCTCCTGCATTTGTCCACTCAAGAACATCGCCAAGCCCTTTTGATGTTTTTATCAGACCATCACCATTTCGGTCAACACAGGTATTGTATAAAAATGGAGGCTTAAGGTATTGTCCGTTTGGCTCAGGTTGCCCAGATGCATTTGTCCGCGTGCCACCAATGGTGATTCCAATTCTGGTAACAGAACCCATTTGCATACCATTCATCAAGCCATCTTCATCACGATTGGTCACCCAGGTATTACCAAACTTATCTACCGTAGTCCTGGATGGATTCTTCTTCATATCGGCCGGAGCAGTAGTATATTCACCAATAATCGCTCCTGTGCCAACATGTATACGCACGAGCGTTCCTCGTCCACTACAAGGAATATTCACATAAGGTAATGGCTGATTTGGTTGATCCAGACGAAGTGAACCAGAGATGCCTGAATTTACACTCAATTTGAGGCCTTCGCCAAAATCCGCATCACTGGTATATTTTTTAATTCCACCAGGAGATATCTGCTGAGCAGTTGATAAATAAGGAACGGTGAGTACAAGCCCTACCGCTACTAAAACATGGGACAAAATTTTTTTCATTCCGAAAGGTTTAATTATGACTAACTTATTTTAA
>CAMCXM010000192.1 GCA_945883425.1 Spirosoma fluviale | reverse complement strand
AAAAACAACAATGGAAAAATGACCGTTCTCGGAATGGCCTTTTCGCAGAAAGCCGAAAAAGAATTGTCCAGCTGGTTTCAGCCTGCGTATTCTACTTTCATTGAAAAAGGGGATCCGAATGCGGTGATTCCAATGGATTCATATGATGTGAACTGCTACTTCGTTCCGGTTTTTTCAGGCGTTCTGCAGGCCGCTGCCGGTAAAGCCGAAAAGAAAATGAAGGAAGGAATGGACAAAAGTCTTCAATCCAATGTTTTGCTTTTCAAGGGAAAAGCCGACGAAATCAAATCGACTCTGAAAATCGACAAAACCGATTCGCCCTGGTTCTTTGTGATCGATGCGGCCGGAAACGTTTTGTACTCCACCTCCGGTGCTTTCACGGAAGCCAAAATGGAGGAAATCGAAAAAATTCTCAACCAATAAATAAAACCTGCCTGTGAATCAGGATGAAATCCAAAGTGTAAAACAGCGATTCGACATCATCGGTCATTCGCCCTCACTCAACCATGCTATTCGGGTGGCCATTCAGGTGGCGCCCACCGATCTGACAGTGCTTATTACCGGAGAAAGCGGATCGGGGAAAGAATCGTTTTCCAAGATCATTCATAACCTCTCGTCACGCAAACACGGACAATTCATTGCCATCAACTGCGGAGCCATTCCGGAAGGAACCATCGATTCGGAATTATTCGGACACGAAAAAGGTTCGTTTACGGGAGCGACGGATGCCCGGAAAGGATATTTTGAAGTAACCAACGGGGGAACCATTTTTCTTGATGAAATCGGTGAAATGCCGTTGGGAACCCAGGCCCGCCTCCTCAGGATTCTCGAAAACGGAGAATTCATCAAAGTGGGAAGTTCGAAAAGTCAGAAAACGGATGTGCGGGTAGTGGCGGCTACGAATGTGAATCTTCTCGAAGCCGTTCAAAAAGGTAAGTTTCGGGAAGACTTATATTATCGCCTCAACACGGTTCCTCTAACGGTGCCACCATTAAGAGAAAGAGGAACCGACATCGATTTGTTGTTCCGGAAATTCTCTGCTGACTTTGCCGAAAAGTATCGTGTAAAACCGATTAAACTTACCGAAGACGCAAGAGATGTTCTGATGAGCTATCGCTTTCCGGGGAATATTCGCCAGCTCAAGAACATTGCGGAGCAAATTTCAATCCTGGAAATGGAGCGTGAAATCTCGGCCGAAACACTGAAAGGCTATTTGCCAAAACCATCGGGTTCTATGTTGCCAGCATTGCTCGGTGACTCGTCCGGTCTTGGCGATACCGGCATGAGTGAGCGGGATTTGCTCTATAAAATCTTCTTCGATCTCAGGAAAGACGTAAACGATCTGAAACAATTTGTCATGGAAATGGTGGCACGCGGTGGCATATCGTCGGAAACAGCTGCGGCCATGCCCAGCATTTTTGCCAATACCAGCATTCAGCCGTACAAAGCGCATCCGGAAGATATCCTGATGAAAACAGATAAGCCTCCCGTCTCGGTGGCAACGGTTCCGGAAAATGCGGATGGTGATGATGATATCCAATATGACAAGGTTCTGGACATCACCCATGAAACAGAAGAAGAGTCTCTTCTGCTGGAGCAACAGGAAAAGGAAATGATACTCAAAGCCCTGAAAAAGAACCACAACCGACGGAAAAATGCCGCACGGGATCTGGGGATTTCAGAGCGAACACTCTACCGCAAAATCAAATTGTTTGGCATTGAAGAATAAAGGATTGAAAGGTTGGTTGTTTCTTGGATTGGTGGTGATCTGCACTTCCTGTGGCGTGTACAGCTTCACCGGAGCATCCATTTCGCCGGATACCAAAACGCTGTCGGTCCTTAATTTTGCCGACCGGAGTGCCTCGAGTCCGCCTTATCTGGCCCAGACCTTTGCCGAAAAAACCCGGGAATATTTCCAGCGAAACACGAGTCTGGCTCTCGTGAACAAGGACGGAGACCTTAGTATGGAAGGCACCATTACCCAGTACTCACTCAGTCCGATTGCACCAACGAGCACCGGCGGAACCGGACAGGAGCGGGCCAGTCAGACAAGACTTACGATTGGCGTGAAAGTGAAATTCACCAATGCCAAAAACAAGGAACAGAATTTTGATCAGGGCTTTTCCTTCTATGCAGATTTCGACCAAAGCAAATCGCTGGCATCTGTGGAGCGAGAACTTATTGATGTCATTTCTGACCAGATCATTCTGGATATTTTCAACAAATCTGTAGCCAACTGGTAATGACAATGGATTCCAAACAATTTCGTGCTGTGCTCAAAGGTGAGGTTTCGCCGGAAGAAATTTCTCTGGAGGAATTGAACGAAGAAATCCGGAAGGCTCCTTATTCGGCTTCTTTGTATGTGCTGATGGCAATGGCTTCGCATGCACAGCAACACACAGACTTTGAAGCCTGTCTTCAAAAAGCGGCTGCCCGAACATTGTCGAGGACGCGTCTGAAAGAGGTGATCGAGGGTCCATTGAAGCTGGAATTTGACTGGCTGCCTTCAACCGATACCGTCCATGATGAAGTGGTTGAGGAACTAACGGATGCTGAAATGCCGGACGTCGTTCATGAAACAGAGGCGGTTGAAATTCCGGAAGCTATTGTTCCTGAACCGGAGATGGGATCTGATCCTGAACAGGTCTTGGAGCCAGAACCTGTTGAAGCGGTTGTTGAGCAGGTAGTGGTAGAAACTCAATCAAAAGATCTGCCGCCGGCAAATCAACCAACCAAACCAGCGAAAAATGAGTTTGGATTTGGTTTTGTGAAGGTACCGGTGAAAAAGCAGAAGGAGAAAGAAAATCCATTGATTTTTATTGAACCAGTTTATCAGTTGCCTGCAGCTCTTTCGAAAAAGAAAAAAGTGAAGAAGCCGGAAGATGCGATTATCGAACGTTTTCTGGAAAAACCACCTGCATTAACTCCACCCAAACTGGATTTTGGTGATCCGGCTCAGGTCGATGATCTGGCACAAAAGAGCGGATTTCTGGCAGAAGAGATTGTAACAGAGAACATGGCGATGATTTATCTGAAGCAGAAAAACTTCGAAAAAGCCCTTTCAACTTTTCGAAAATTACAGTTGAAGTTTCCGGAAAAAAGTGATTACTTTGCGGCCCTCATAAAAAATCTGGAAAGCCAGACCAAAAACTGATATGATTTTTGCACTTGTCGCTGTTATCGCCATTCTGGCCGTTTTAATGATCCTGATCGTATTAGCACAGGATTCCAAATCCGGAGCATTGTCAAGCAACTTCGGCGCTTCTCAGGTAATGGGCGTAAAACGTACCACCGATCTTCTCGAAAAATTAACCTGGGGTTTTATGATTGGAATTATGGTTCTCACTATGAGCTCCAAATTCATTCAGGGATCAGAAGAAGTTTCTGATTCCCCATCTTCCATCAACGTAGAGAAAGCAAAATCTAAGCCAACAGCTGCCCCTACCACTGCTCCGAAACAGGATGTAGGCCCAACTTCAGCTCCGGCTGCTGACAGCGCTGCGAAATAAGATTTCCAAAGAAATAAAGTAACCCCGCCTCAAACGGGGTTTTTTTATGCCTTTTCTTTCCAACTAATTCAACCTGCCATGTCCGCTCTGTACATCGTTGATCAGATTTTTGAGAAACAGGACTACACCAAACAACCTTTGCCAAAAGGAGAATATGAATCCTGTCGTTTTGAAAACTGCCAGTTTCAGGAAAGTGACCTAAAGCAGATCCGGTTTACAGACTGTGTGTTTGCTGACTGCAATCTGAGTATGGCAAAACTCACAGGCGTTACCTTCCGTGATGTGGTGTTTGAAGACTGCAAACTGATGGGACTGCATTTCGATGTGTGCAACGATCTCCTCTTTTCTGTTTCCTTCACCCGGTGCATGGCCGATTTTTGTTCGTTTTACCGTCGTAAAATGAAGAAGACCCGATTTGAGAATTGCTCAATGAAAGAAGTGGATTTCTCCGAAGCCGATCTCAGTCAGTCTGTTTTTGAGGATTGCAATCTCGAAAATGCCGTGTTCGAAAACTCACATCTGGAAAAAGCGGATCTTCGGACGGCCTTCAATTATCGGATCGATCCGGAGAAAAATCACCTCAGGAAAGCCCGGTTCTCGGTACAGGGTTTGCCCGGCCTTCTGGAAAAATACGATCTTTCAGTAGAGAATTAGCGCAAGTCCAAATTGGAAAACGCCTCTATTTCAAACCCATTGAATAAATGACGGAGCTGTTATCCGAACTTCCATTTCCCGCAGCGGAGTAATCGTCTCCTTCATTTATCATCGCAAATTCAGGGAATCGGTTGGGTGCAATTTTTCGAAGGCCATTTATTTTCTGCTTGATAAACCCATTTTATGCAATAGATGTGGAACTTTTTGATTTTCACCTCTTTCGTTTCTCCTCCGGAAAAACTACGGAAGAGGTTGCAAGAAAAAGAAAATCAAAAAGTTAGCATCCGGTGTAAATTTCCAAAGCATAAAATGGGATAGAATTGATTTTGAGGAAAGGATCAACCATGAATGACTGAAGAACGGCCGATTTTTTCAATTGATTCATGCTGTGAACATTTGTAATTTTGGCCATGGAAGAAATTCTACAACTTCAGGAAAGAGTTAAAAATACCATCAGTCTTCGGGAAAGCCACTTTCGTGAGTTTAAGACAGCATTTGAAGGGAAACCCGAAAGCAAAAAGCCAAGACTCGTTAAAAAGATATGTGAGGATATTGGGGAGGCACTTGTGGCGTTTGCCAATGCTGATGGTGGTGAATTGTTGATTGGAGTAGAAGACGACACAAATGTGACAGGAATCCCACATTTGGAAGAAGATATTCAAACAATGCTGAGGGCCGCAAATACGCATGTATTCGCTGGTCAAACATTACCATTGATTCTCGCTACAAAGCTTGCAATAGAAGGAAAGACCATTTTATATTTTTCAGTATTAAAAGGAACGACCCAAATTTATCAACTTCCAGATGGCAGATGTGTAAGAAGAAAAGACGACAAATCAGTTCCGGCATCGGTGAATCAAATCCAGTTTGAAAAACAGGAAATCAAGTCACGGGAATTCGATGGCCAGTATGTAGATGGGGCCTTGGTAACAGATCTTGATTTAGGTTTGGTGCGAGGAGTGGCAGATTCTTTTATTCGGGGTTTAAGTGCCGAACTTTATCTCCAGCAATCAGGTTTAGCGACGTACGGCATGGGAGGGCTAAAATTAAAAAGGGCGGCTTTGTTGCTTTTTGGCAAGTCCAATGAGATTTCACGGTGGCAC
>CAMCXM010000191.1 GCA_945883425.1 Spirosoma fluviale | reverse complement strand
AAGCTATTTATGAATTGGCTTTTCAGGGTCAGGACTTTGATGAGCTTTTACAGCAGCTACACCAGCAACATCTCGATACTGTCCGTGGACTTTTTGGCGAAGAAAATGTAGAAGTCCCCGAAGCCATGAACCGCTACTTTATCCGCCTGAAGTTTCAGTTGCTTCATGCACCGGAGGCTTCGTTTGATTTCGGATACGATCAGGTGGTGTCGTATGGTGAATATCTTTCCTCCCTCATTTTATTCCGGTACCTTCTGCACGTAGAATTACCGGTTACGCTGCTCAATGCCCGACACCTGATCCGAACCGACATGACCTGGAGAGAAGGAGACGTTTCGATGGAAGAAACCACCAGGCAGATACGTAAGGAAGCCGAACCCATTCTGAAATCGGGTATTGTGCTCACACAAGGTTTTCTCGGTGGATGCCGTAATGGTAATGTAACCACCCTCGGCCGTGAAGGCTCTGATTACACGGCCGCTTTGCTCGGGCACTGCCTGGAAGCGGAATCGGTTACCATCTGGAAAGATGTGCCCGGTGTACTCAACGCCGATCCACGCTGGTTAGAGGGAGCAGTTCTGTTACCGGAACTTAGTTATCAGGATGCGGCCGAACTCACGTATTACGGAGCAACCGTGATTCACCCCAAAACCATCCGCCCATTGGCGCAGAAAGGAATTCCGCTGTACGTCCGCTCTTTCATTGAACCGGCACAACCCGGTACAAGAGTCGGATTCGAAGCCGTAAAATGGACGGATGCCGCTTTCATCCGGAAGAGCAACCAGACACTGATCTCGTTAAGTTCTAAAAACTACTCCTTCATGGAGGAGAAAAATATTACAGAGGTACTTCATTTGTTTTCACAGGCCGGTTTGAAGTTCCAGATGCTTCAGGTATCTGCCACCAGCATTTCTGTCGTTGTCGATTTCAAGAAAGAGTCGTTCGAGAAAGTGTTCTCTCACCTGAAAGCATCGTACTCTGTGTTATACAACGAAAACCTTACCCTCTACACAATTAAGAATTACAATCAGTGGGCCATCGATTTCGTTCGGGGTGAAAATTCCGTTATCTTGGATCAACGATCACGCAACACTTGTCAGTTGCTGGTCCGACCGACTTAGCGAAAACCAACCACTACTATGCAACCACTGTCACCTGTAAACGTACTCCTGGTGGAGGACGAATACATCAACGCCTGGGCCTTGGCGAATGCCCTTAAACTTCATTGCAACATCCGGCATGCGGCCACCAAAATAGAAGCGCTGTACTGGATTCAAAGGGAGACGTTTCAATTTGTTTTGTTGGACATCAATCTTGGGCAGAACAGAGAAGCTGGAATCGAAATCCTTCCGGAGATCAAACGCATACAACCCGATTGCCGGGTTTTTGCCACAACTGGATATGGAACTGAAAGCGACGAAGCCCGGTTCCTCGGAATGGGGTTTCACGCCTACCATCCCAAGCCAGTGGATGAAGCCCGGATTGTGTACGAAATTCAGAACTACACCTACACACGGAATGTTGCCTGAAAAGACAACTACACCGTCCTTTTTTTCGATGCCCGGAAAATGCGGTCGTTGATGGCTTTTCCCAATCCAATTTCAGGAAGGCGTACCGCTACGATGGATTCAACCGGCATTGAATCCAGACGATGAAGTGCCTGAAAGAGGTTTTGAGCCGCTTCTTTCAGGTTGCCGGATGGTGACAACAAAATCTGGTTTGCTTTCGGAATTCCTTCCAGATGCGAATCAAAGGCCAGCACGCCGGTTGTGTCAGGTGAAAGCGATTCCGTCCTCGAATCCGTTGCCAGAAACAGAGGCTTTGCCGGTGCATAATGACTCAGCATACTGCCCGGCACCATTGGCTTTTCCGGATTTTCTTCCCGCACCAGTTCAGCAAACAAAGCCAGTTCCTCTTCCGGAATTCCTCCCTGCCGGAGAACCTTGATCTGATCATCACCCACAATCTGAATGATGGTTGACTCCACTCCTACTTCACAAGCTCCGCCATCTAAAATATAGGGAATCTTCAAACCCAAACCATCCTGAACATGCTGTGCTGTCGTCGGCGAAATACCACCGAACGGATTGGCACTTGGCGCCGCCAGAGGTTTTCCGACTAATCTCAGAAGTTCCAGCGTAAGCGGATGATTCGGAATCCGGATGGCCACAAGCGGAGATCCGTTTGTCACCAGATCGGAAACAAGATTTGATTTTGGAAGAAGCACCGTCAGCGGTCCCGGACTAAAAGCCTCCATCAGTTTTCGGGCCAATGGCGGGAAGTGGGTCACCAGCGTTTCAACGGACGGCACGTCGGCCACATGCACAATGAGCGGATCGGTAAACGGACGATTTTTTACTTCAAAGATTTTCCGGATGGCCTTTTCCGAATCAATTCTGCCCGCCAGACCATAGACCGTTTCGGTTGGAATGGCGACCACATTTTCTTCAGCCAGAAACCGGGCGGCAGTATCGAGATTCTGTCCCAGCTCCACCATCAGATCAGTTCAAATTCGTTTCCGTATTCGGGAATCACCGTTTGTTCATATCCCGACCAAACGAGTGTCTTTTGAAAATCATCCATCACCTCGGCCTCGCCGTGTACCAGAAACAGCTTTTTCAACCTTTCCGGTTTCTGCTGTTCCACAAAACGCATCAAGCCTTTAAGATCGGCATGGCCGCTGAACACATCCGTTTTGAGAATCCGGGCTTTCACTTCGAGGGACTTTCCTTTCAGCACCACACGATCGGCCCCGATCATGAGTTTATTTCCGGTCGTTCCTTCGGCACTGAATCCAATCATGAAAATGGTGCAATACGGATTTTCCAGATTTTTGAGAATGTGGTTTTCGATTCGCCCCCCGTGAATCATGCCGGACGAAGAAATGATGATGCAGGGTTCATAATGATTCGAAAGAGCCTTGCTGCCTTCCAGATCGGGCACATAGGTGAGGTTTTCGAAATTGAACAGACTGTCGTTTTCCTTGTAAAAATCCTGGGCTTCTTTATTGAGATGACTCCGGAATTTCTCGTAGAGCTGCGAGCTTTTCATCGCCATCGGACTGTCAGTAAAAATCCGGATGTCGGGAAAATGTTCAGAAAAATGAAGCTTGTTGAGAATGTAGAGAAGCGATTGCGTTCGCCCCACACTAAATGATGGAATGATGAGCCGTCCCGGAATATCAATCAGCGAACTTTGGATCACTTCCCTCAGAACGGCTTCCGGAGCCTCCGTCGTTTCGTGGGTACGGTTTCCATAGGTGGATTCGCAAACCAGATAATCCACTTCCGGAAACGGTTGTGGATCTTTCAGCAGCGGATAATTGTATCGTCCGATGTCACCCGAAAATCCGATTTTAACCCACTCTCCATTTTCCCTGGCTTCGATCAAAATACTGGCGGCACCCAACAAGTGCCCGGTGTAGTGAAAGGTGACAAACAGATTTTCGTGCACCTTAAATCGTCGTTCAAAACCGATGCAGACAAAGCGGTCCATGGTTTCCTTCACGTGGGACTCCAGGTAAAGATCCGCCGTCAGTTTATTGAGAAGTTTCGGATTGATTTTCTTTCCCCGGCCATGAATGCTGTTGAGCTTCAATTTGTGGATCCGGGCAGAATCGGCCAGAAGCAGTTCCGACAATTCCATCGTAGGCTGCGTGCACAGAATCTGACCTTCGTACCCCTCCTTAATGAGGTTGGGCAGGTTTCCGCTGTGGTCCACATGAGCATGGGTAAGAATAACGAGATTGATCTCCGTCACCTCAAACGGAAAAATGAAACCGTCTTCCTTTTTATACTCCGTCGATTCGAAGTCGCTGCGTTCTTTGTCGAAATCGAATCCGCAGTCGATCAGGACTTTGTAATCGTGGTCGATGGTCAGCATATACATGCTTCCGGTTACCTGACGGGCAGCGCCCCAAAATCCCAACTTCATGAATTTTTCGAAAAAAAAGGACACAATTTTACGAAAAAAGAACCGTGAATTGGCGGCCGTGTACTAAACTTGTACACTAAATCATCTGAGGGAAAGTTTGGACAGAAAAGAATCCGTCATTTAAAAGGACGGTATCGTTTTTCCAGGCTGGCGATTCAGACTAAACTAAAACAAAATGGATTTAAAAACAGTAACCAATATCCTGTTTCTGGATATTGAGACGGTGTCACAACACCCCACCTTCCACCAGCTTGACGAACGGTTTCAGCGTTTGTGGGAGAAAAAAGCCAAAGCATTGAAAGCCGACAATCCTCCGGAAGAATCCTATCCGGAAAGAGCCGCCATTTACGCCGAGTTTGGTCGCGTTCTGGTGATCGGAGTGGGTCATTTTACCTTGCAGAAAGGCGAACTCAGTTTCCGGACCCGATCATTTTCGCACCCGGATGAACACCAGATGCTGGTTGATTTCTCTAATTATCTGGTGCGGGTGACGAAAAAAGACAACTGGCGGATCTGTGCCCACAATGGTAAGGAATTCGACTTTCCTTATCTCTGCCGTCGCCTTCTGGTGAACAGTTTACCACTTCCCAAACTCCTTCAGATTATGGGAAAGAAACCCTGGGATACGCCGCAGCTGATGGATACAATGGAACTCTGGAAGTTTGGCGATCTGAAGGCCTACACATCTCTCGAATCGATGGCGGCCTGTCTTGGAATTCCAACCAGCAAAGACGACATCGACGGAAGCGAAGTAGGCAAGGTGTTCTATTCAACGGGTGATGTGAAACGCATTGCGACCTATTGCCAGAAAGATGTGGCCGTGATGGCACAGGTCTATGCCCGGCTGATGGGATTGGGAAACATTCCGCCTGGGAAGATTCTGATTCAGGGATGATTCCAAAATGTCACCATGAACCACATTCCATTTGAATGCAGGACCGGTTTCTGGAACTCATTTTCTGCCATCAATTCAAATATTCGCTTCATGCCTTCGCCTAATTCACGCATGAGTTTATTCTCTCTTAATACTCTGGCGATGTTTGGATTTCTCGACTCATGAGCGCCTTCAAGCTGATAAAGTCCTTCAATGGATAATGTAGAAAGCAATGCTCCGGGACTCTTAATTTCCATTCGATTTGGGTAGATATAGATTTCTATACCATTTTGAATGGAATAGTCCCGATGGGCAATGGCATTAAGGATGGCCTCCCGGCAAGCATCTTCCGGATAGGAAAATTTCTGTTCAAATTGTGCATCTCCATTGAATGTAGTTTTCTCTGCCAGATATGGCCTCAATTGTTGCCATGATCGAATCCACAAATCGAAGAGATTTCCCTGAATGGATTCATCACTGATCACATTGTATTGATCCCCGGTTTCCAGTTTTTCACCATTCACCTTCAGAATGCGGATCTG
>CAMCXM010000190.1 GCA_945883425.1 Spirosoma fluviale | reverse complement strand
TTGAGTTCATAAATGATTGATTTTCACATTAAGTCCTCTACATTGGAGAGCTTGTCCCGAGCCTGCCTCGGGAACCTGTCCCGAACTGGCTTCGGGAGGATTTAGGTGAGGTTCTAAAGCATAGAAAATCAATCATTTACATCCTATTGTATAATCTGGGATAAATGCATCAATAAAATATTCAAAGAAAAGGACCTCAATCGGGGTCCTTTTTTGTTGGTATGAATCCTGTTGATTTCACGTAATGGATCGAATCACAAATTTTTCAACCCCTTTTATGCAATAGATGTGGAACTTTTTGATTTTCACCTCTTTCGTTTCTCCTCCGGAGAAACTACGGAAGAGGTTGCAAGAAAAAGAAAATCAAAAAGTTAGCATCCGGTGTAAATTTCCAATGCCTAAAATGGGTTCAAATGTCTTTTCAGTACCTGATTTTCGATTTCGAAAGCCGTTTCCAACGCATCGCAGTGGAAGCGGATGTGGCTCCATCGTTTGTGCGCCAGCCATTGGGCAAATGCATTTTCGTATTCAACCGTGAGTGGTAGTACAAAAAAGTAAAAGGTTCCTGCCTTATCACCCGGATTGTTCACTGGAGGCAAATCATCCATAAGCCACATCCAGGCATTTTCCACCATTGTCCGTTCGACCGGATGCAATGGTCTGCCCAGCAGCTCAAGAATGTCCTGCCTCAAATGATGTTTTCTCAATTCCAGTTCCGGAAAGGAAAATGAACTCATCAGTTTGGCCAGATGATACAGAATGATCGAAGTGTGCGGATAATACGGTGACACCTTTTCCGGCTGGCGAATATGATCTTTCTGACGGAGCATCTGTGCAAGATATTCCACAGAATCTGAGAACTTAAAATTCTCCTCAAATCCATGCAGGCGGTTGAAATACAAAACATTGGTGATCACACAGGCATCAAAACCCAGGGGCATGTCTTTCGAAAAAAATGTGCAGTAAGCCCTTAGGTTTCGATAAAGAGGTGGGGTATTATTGATCCACTTGCGGCTTCCGTTGGCGTAATCGTCGATGTGGTTTTTGAGCCAGAGGGATTCGTCCCGGTTCCGCTTTTGCATCTGATAAATCATGACGGAATCGTCCACATCGTCAGGCGGACGAAACCGTTCCCAGCGGCCAAACAGTTTCCCGTTTGGAAAGTGCCGTCCGGGATTGGTTTGCCAGAAATTGTAGCGAGGCAGCCCTTGTTTGTTCTGAAACGGCGCCACCCCGTCGCAGGCTTTTGATCGGATGGATTCCAGAATGGTCAATTCCTCCGAATTCAGGAAAGGTTCCAGCCGCATGAGCGATTGCAGAAGCGTACTGGTGAAATAGGCCGAATCATCTTCCCGCCTGTAACCCCATGGATGCGAACGGGAAGATGGAAACAAACCTTTCAGCCGTCCATACGATTCCGTCTGTTCGGATTGGAGTTTCATCCAAAGAGAATGGGTTTGGTCTTCGGTCGGCATCGTGGTTTTCGTCGGGACAAAAATGCAGGAAAATTTGGTAAGGGCGGTTTTGGGAATCCGTCCTCTTAAAACCAGTAAAAAGCAAAGAATTAGGAACGCGATTACTAGATATCTATACGATTGCCTCGCCTTGAAAAAGGCTTAAAATTTTTGGGCAACGTTATCCTCTCAAACTCCTGCTTTCGCTTTTAGCTCAAAAGAGTAAATCCTTGGACTTGGTTTGTGAAAAGATGAAGCGGTAACCCGGTTCCAAAAGTTTAACTGGATTTCGTACAGACGGAGCAGGATTTTCCGTTTCCATTGGCCAAATGCCGAAAGTCCTTTCAGGCATTTAGGATCCAGAAACTCGATCCGATTGAATCCAGCCGATTGAAGTGCATAGGTCAGACTTCCGGCTGTGAACAACAGGTAGTGCGTGAAATCCTCGTACATCCAGTAAACACCGGTATGGCTTTGGGCATTGGGAACCATTACAATATAGCTGCCACCCGGGGCAAGCATTTTTCGAATGGCAACCAGTGTGTCGATGCAGTTTTCTTTTGGAATGTGCTCCAGAACGTGGCTCATCAGAATCAATGAGTAACGGCCTTTGTTTTGTTCGGCGTAGTCTTCAATTGATTGTATCAGATCGACATTGAGTTCCTGTGATTTGCAGAAATTAACTGATTCGTGGCCAATATCGATGCCTTTTATATTGGTATATCCTTGATCCCTGAGTCTAAGCAGCATTTGTCCGAACCCGCACCCAATATCCAGAATGGGTGCATTTTTATCCGACGGCAGCTCATCTTTTAAATAAACAGGAAGTTGGAAAGACAGATAATAATCCGGATCAATCCCCCTGTTTTTAAAATAAGCATTCAGTTGTGCTTTTTCGGTTTCGGTGTATTGGATTGGTTCCATACCAGATTATTGACCTTTAGGTATTTTTGAGTGAATAAATCTTCTCAATAATCTCCACCACTTTCAATCCTTCCAATGCATTGGTGGTGGCAACGGTTCGTCCTTTCAATGTGCTCACTACGTTTTCGATCACGAAATGGTGGTTGGCCGCTGATCCCTTATAATGACCGTAATCGTTGGGGGGTAAGCTCGGTGGAAGTTCAGGCATGGTGTAATCCTGAATGTGGCAGTACTGTACCTCATTCATATACTGTCCTCCGACTTTGATCGATCCTTTCTCGCCGATGATGGTCATCGAACTCTCCAGATTGGAATCGAAAACCGAAGTCGAGAAATTCAGAGAACCGGTTCCTCCTTTGATAAAATCAAACTGCGCCATTCCGGAATCTTCAAATTCTGTGAGCTCCTTATGGTTGAAGTCGTAGAATCGGGCGTTGATGTTGGTGATGTCGCCAAAAAGCCAGAACATAATGTCAACAAAATGACTGAACTGGGTAAACAGTGTTCCACCATCATTGATTTTGTTTCCTTTCCAGCCTCCGGCTTTGTAGTAGCGACTGTCCCGGTTCCAGAAGCAATTGATCTGAACATGGAAAATTTCACCCAGCTTTTTTTGCGACAGAACTTCCTTCAACCAGACAGAAGGAGGTGAATACCGGTTTTGCATTACACAGAAAACCAGCTTTCCTGCCTGAAGAGATTTGTAAATCACATCCTCGCAATCCGCTTTTGAAAGGGCCATTGGTTTTTCCACCACTACATGTTTCCCGGCTTCCAAAGCCAGAATGGCCTGAGGAGCATGGAAGTTATTCGGTGTACAGATGTTTACCACATCAAATTCCAGCCCCGAGGCAAGCAATTCTTCAATCGATGTAAAAAACGGAACGCCAAAGGTCGATTCGATATCACCTGCCAATGCTGTGTTTACATCGGCCATGGCGACAAGTTTGGATTCCGGATTTTGCTGGATCATGGCAGCATGGCGCTTTCCAATGTGGCCGCTGCCGACAACAGCAAATCGTATTTGATCAGACATTCACTAATTTTTGAGGGTGCAAATATGGGGGCTTTGTTTGCATTTGTATCAGAATGGAAGGCGATTTCCAGCCTACAGGAAAAAACCGATCCGCCAGATCCACGCGGAACTGTAAGGTGAATAATCTTCCTGGTAATTCAGATTGTATAATAGAGTTGCCTGAACACCACCTCTTTTTCCGAACGGAATAACATAGCTGGCCCCAAGCAACGGATTTGTAGTCCATTTTCGGGTTGTTTGTCCAATGGTAAAATTTGTTGAAGAAAAATAAGGAGCGTTCAAAAAGTCGATTTCGGCATTGGCGTAAATATCATTCATCACCCGATACCGAATCAAAGGCCTTCCACCATAGTAAGTGTAATTGTATTTCTGGTTGGAATTTGGGAGCCTGCCTCCCATTGAAACATAAATCACCCCAAGTCCGGCCATCAATTTATCTGTTACCATATAGCCCAGTGAAGGAGAAATATCATAGTAATAAGGATCCCCAAATTGCAGAGCCAGATTACCACCCGGCACCAGTTTTGAACTCTGAAAACCCGACGTTTCCGGCTCTTTCACCGTAATTGAATCACGGCGGATACTGGCCGGCAATGTCCTGTCGCCTTCCACATATTGTGCCATGCTTTTTTGAACCAGCCCGGGAAATGCAACCAGGCTGAAAAGCAGAATGATAAACCAACAATGCTTCACCGTTCAAATATACGTCCCCGGCTCATTTCAAATTGATGTAACGGAATAAATCCATTAAATCCATTAAAATTATAGGGGAATTGCCCTCAATTTGGCCGGACTCTTATCACTAAAAGCTTTTCTGCTTAACTTCGCCGTCCGAAAACAAAAATCAGGATTTCGGTATTATCTTTTCCAACACGTATTGAATAAATGGCTGAAGTCATAAAAATGCCAAAAATGAGCGACACCATGACCGAGGGTGTGATTGCTGCATGGCACAAAAAAGTAGGAGATTCGGTAAAGGCGGGAGATATTCTGGCTGAAGTGGAAACCGATAAAGCCACCATGGAACTGGAATCCTATGAAAGCGGAACTCTCCTCTTTATTGGCGTGAAAGAAAAAGATTCTGTCCCTGTCGACTCAGTCATTGCGATCATCGGCAAGGCAGGAGAGAATTTTGATTCCCTTCTATCGGGTCAGTCCGGAGGAAGTGTACCGGTTGCTACACCCGCACCTGTACAGGAAGCTCCTAAATCTCAGCCTGCTGTTTCAACGGCTTCTATTCCGGCCAACGTTATTCGCATGCCGAAAATGAGTGATACGATGACGGACGGAACCATTGTTGCCTGGCACAAAAAAGTGGGCGACAAAGTCAAATCCGGTGAATTGCTCGCCGAAGTAGAAACCGATAAAGCCACAATGGAGCTGGAATCGTACGAAAGCGGTACATTGCTGTATGTTGGTCTGGCAGCAGGAGAATCGGTAAAAGTGGACGAAATCATCGCCATTGTGGGTGATGCCGGAACCGACTTTACCCCTTTGCTTTCTTCAGCACCGTCTGTTCTGGCGACTGCTCCGGCATCTGCACCGGTTCAGAGTTCTGCTGCACCAGAATTGGTCGCTGCCAATCCGGTATCTGCCGGTTCTGACTCACGGGTGAAAGCCTCTCCTCTGGCCAAGCAACTGGCAAAAGAAAAGGGAATCGACATTGGTTCCATCTCTGGATCAGGCGAAAACGGCCGGATCGTGAAAAAAGATGTCGAAACATTTACTCCGTCCTCAAAATCAATTGCTTCCTCTCCAATGAAATCTGCTTCTGTTTCCGCTGTTGGTGGAATGACGGAATCGTATGAAGAGGTTCCGGTTTCACAAATGCGGAAAGTAATTGCCCGACGATTGTCTGAAAGTTTATACACGGCCCCCCATTTTTATCTCACCATGGAGATCAATATGGACAAAGCCATTGAGGCAAGAAAAAGCATCATTGATTTTACAGGAAGTAAAATATCCTTCAAC
>CAMCXM010000189.1 GCA_945883425.1 Spirosoma fluviale | reverse complement strand
CCGGTACAAAAAAGTAGGTGAAGTCTTTCAGCAGGTGTTTGTCGCCCAGATGGAAGTTTACTTTTTTGAGGTTGATCACCTTACCGCCCTGCCGTGTTTGTTTCACCGAAAGCTGAAGACTGCTCTCGGCCGTTTTCTGAAAGGCCACTTCTTTCACATCTTCAAACGCATCGACTCTGTATTTCGCTTTGGTTCCGCGGGCCTTGGGCTGCTTGCGGATCCATTCGAGTTCACGACGGTACCGGTTCTGTGCTTTGTCGATTTCAGCGTTGCGGATTTCCTGATTTTCGGTGCGCTTTTCCAGATAATACGAGTACCCACCTTTATAACGGACCAGATCGCCTTGTTGCAGTTCCACAATCTGGTTGCAGACACGATCCATAAAATACCGGTCGTGGGTCACCATCAGAATGGTGTGGAACTTTCGTGAAATCAGATCTTCCAGCCACTCGATGGCGTCCATATCCAAATGGTTGGTGGGCTCATCAAGAATCAGAATTTCAGGTTCCATCAGCAGGACTCGGGCCATGGCGACACGTTTTTTCTGTCCACCGGAAAGCGTACCGGCGATTTGCTGTTCGAGTCCCTGCAAATGAAGTTTCCCCAAAATCTCGTTGATTTTCGCTTCAAAATCCCAGGCATCGAGTTGCGTCAGTTCTTCGGTGAGCTTCTGAATCCGCATTTCATCTTTTGCTGTGTGGTCCTTTTTATCGAGGAGAAAATCGTATTCCAGAATCTTTCCAACAGTCGGGTGACTGGCGTGAAACAGATTTTCGAACACCGACAGATGGTCTTCCAGCTGACTCTGCTGATCTTGAAATCCAACTATAATATCTTTCCGTGTCGACACAATTCCGGAATCGGCTTTATCGCGACCGGCCAGAATTTTAAGAAGAGTTGATTTTCCGGTGCCATTCGGACCCACCAGCGCTACTTTGTCGCCGTGGTTCAGTCCGAAGGTTACGTTGTTGAGAAGAAGTTTGTGATTGAGGGATTTGGTCAGATTTTCAGCTGAGA
The DNA here is from genome assembly GCA_945883425.1 of Spirosoma fluviale. Classification (GTDB taxonomy): domain Bacteria; phylum Bacteroidota; class Bacteroidia; order Cytophagales; family Flexibacteraceae; genus CAMDMI01. The sequence continues at coordinate 4,444 of CAMCXM010000189.1, read as the reverse complement.
GGTAATTCATGCTGCAAAGAAAAGGATAAGGAAGGGGATTTGAATCAAAGTTTGCGTTGCAGGCAAATCAAATCACGGACGGTATCGCTCTGTTGGCTTACTCCGCCAGCCATTTTTCAAAACAGACACTGCTCGCCACACCTTCGTACTGTCCGTAATTGGGAATGGATTGGTATGCGTTTTTGGTGTAAAGTCGAATCGCTTCGGGTTGCCGGATGCCGGTTTCGAGAATGCAATGACGGAATCCCAGTTCGGTCGTCCAATTTTCGAGTTCCTTTAAAATCAGCGTGGCCAAACCTGCTGAACGATGCCCTTCGGCGACAAACATTCGCTTCACTTCAATCGTCTTTTCATTGTACGGTTTGATGGCGCCACAACCCACAGCTGTATCATCAACCATAATCAACACCACGTGCTGAATGTTCACCAGTGTGTTGTACTGGGCAAAAAAGGCGTGTTCATCTCCGTCGCGAATGGCGAGTTCGCGGTCAAGATCTATAATCAGATTTTGAAAATCCGGATCGGAGGATTGCGTGCGTTTGATGTGGATCATATCCTTGGATTTTGCGGGTTTATTCGAATTGGTTTTTCTGATGCTTTCCTATACATGCGCCAGCATCAACGCATACAAAGCCGCGGTCTCCGTCCTTAATACCTGCGGTCTGAGACGAATGCTTTCTGCCTGATGTTGTTTCAGATCTTCCAGTTCCTGCGGGGTGAAATCGCCTTCGGGTCCAATGAATAACAAACTACGGCTATTAAGATCCCGCTTCCATTCCGGATTGTGCGCCGTAAGATCGGCAGTGAGGATACGATCGAATTTTTCCCATGGAATCTGGTTCCATTTCGGTGCCCAGATCATGTCTGGAAGCCAGGCTTGTCCGGATTGTTTCATTGCCGAGAGCGCTACTTTCTGTAGCCGTTCCAGATTGAGATGGTCGCGTTCGGTACGGGCGGTGCGCACAAATAGAAATCCATCACAACCAATCTCTGTGGCTTTTTCCACCAGCCATTCCATTCGGTCCAGGTTCTTTGTTGGGGCAACGGCCAGCCACACATTTCCTTCCCAATCTTTTGGTTTTTCAATTGGATTCAACAATTCCAGTCCGCAGCGTTTTGGATTGGGATCGGTAATCCGGGCATCGGCCATATTTCCCAGGCCATCGGTCACACGGACGGTATCGCCTTTGCCTTTTCGCAATACTTTGACGCAATGCATGGATTCAGTTTCCGGAAGAATCGGCATTTGAAAGTCGGGCAGGTAAAAGAGCATATGTTGTGAGGAGGCTGAACCTGATTGCAAAAAGCATAAAAAACAGGAAAGGCACCCGTTTAAGGTGCCTTTCCTGCTGAAAAACGAAGCTCTTTTTGTCTAGAATAAGTTGGTAAAGAGCAAAATAACCAATGAGACAATCAGTGTAAGGAAGTAGAAGAAGATTTCTACATTAAGTGGGCTGTATGCCACTTTTTTTGTTGTTTTCTGTGTCATCAAGATTTACTGTTTAAATTGTTGAGGGGTGATGTTTTCGTTGATTCAAATGTGCAGGCTGTCGGTTAAATTTCCGGTGTACGGCAGGCTTAAAAATTACGCCTGTTAATCATTTGGGTAAAAACCAATAAAATCGAATGAAGGGTCTCGAATATTCGGTTGATATAAATTTGAAATGATGTAAGAATCAATACGCTCCTATACGTGGAATCTGGCTTTTAACCGGATGTTCAAACCAGAATTCTTAATTTGAAGTTTGGTCGTAATTGATTGATTTACTGATTTTTAGTGATTAATTATTTTGTTTGTATGACAATTGTCGCAAAATTGATTGTTGGCAGAAGTAATGGAATTGGGTATTCTGTGTTGTAAGCAACGCTATGATATTAGAACCTCTTTTCAAATGCCAGAATTCGATGTTTTTATCCAATAATTCTGTAAGTCAATCCGATATGGGTTGAAATCAGGTTGAAAGGCAGTCCGGCCCTTACGACGCCCACCCGGAATAAGGCAAAAAAAAACCGGCATTGCGGCCGGTTTCCTATTGCTCGAAGGTGTGGTTACACCGTCATAATTTCTTTTTCTTTTTCACCAATCATCTGATCCACTTTGATTATGTGGCTGTCGGTGAGTGCCTGCACTTTTTCTTCGGCTTTTTTGATATCGTCTTCGGATGCACCGTCCTTAAGAAGTTTGCGGAGTTCTTCATTGGTTTCCTTCCGAATGGAACGAATGCTCACTTTTCCGGCTTCTCCTTCATTTTTTACCTGCTTCACTAATGAACGTCTGCGTTCTTCATTCAAAGGAGGAATAACAAGCCGAACCACTTCGCCATCGCTTTGCGGACTCAATCCCAGATCGGAATTGATGATCGCACGCTCAATATCGTTGATTAGTTTCTTTTCAAAAGGGCGGATGATCAGTGTCCGGGCATCGGTGGTATTCACAGTGGCGGCCTGATTTAAAGGAGTTGGAACTCCATAATAATCAACTGTAATGCCATCCACCATCGAAGGGGTTGCTTTTCCGGCTCTGATTTTGTTGAATTCAAGGCCTGTGTGTTTAATGGCCTTGTCCATTAGCTCGATGGCCTCATCCAGATACATTGAAATTTCTTCCATTGCTGTAAACGGTTTCTTTTTTTCTACGTGTTATTTAAACAGTTACTAAGGTTCCGATTTCTTCGCCCTGAATCAGTTTGAGAAGATTGTCGGGTTTGTTCATATCAAAAACAATGATCGGCAGATCGTTTTCTTTGCAAAGTGTAAAGGCCGTCATGTCCATCACATTCAGCCCCATCTTGTATACCTCATCAAACGAAATGCTTTTGAAGCGGGTGGCATCAGGATTTTTCTCCGGATCCGAAGTATAAATTCCGTCGACCCGGGTTCCTTTCAAAACGACATCCGCATCGATTTCGATCGCCCGGAGACTTGCCGCAGAATCGGTTGTAAAAAACGGACGCCCAATTCCCGCTCCGAAAATCACCACTCTGCCTTTTTCCATGTGACGGATGGCACGTCGACGAATAAACGGTTCGCACACTTCGTCGATTTTTAATGCCGACATAAGTCTTGTGTACAGTCCTTCGTTTTCGCAAGCACCTTGAATGGCCATCGCATTGATCAATGTAGCCAGCATTCCCATGTGGTCGCCGGTTGCCCGTTCGATTCCGGCACCAGCAGCATCTTCTCCGCGGAAAATGTTTCCTCCTCCAATCACCACTGAAACCTGAACACCCAAATTCACTACTTTTTTAATCTCTGAAGCGTAGAGTTTGAGCATGTTGGGATCAATGCCAAATCCTTTCTTGCCCAGAAGAGATTCTCCACTCAGTTTCAAAAGTATGCGTTTGTATTTCATAGATGGTGTTTTATGCCGAAAGGCGGCGCAAATATAGAGGTTTGCCTTAATCAGCGAAGGGTTCAGTCCCTACGGGTCCAATTAATTTAGGTGAGGTGCATTCAAACCTTGTATCAAAAAACGATTCAGACAATATCTCTGAATTCTATTCGAATTGAATCACTCAGAACGAATTCTATTTTTTCTCCGCTGGTAACTTCACTTGTTCCGGAATCTGGCCCAAGGACTTATTCGAAATTATGTGAAGGTCAGGAAGAATGCCATTTGCCTTTTCCTCCATTACTTCAATCAACATTCCCCTCGCTCCCGAATTGGCTTTTGATAGTTCTGAAGGCAAGGAAATACTCAGCATCTGCGTTTCTCCTGGTTTTATGGATTTGATTTTGAAGGATTCTGTCTTCAACGTTTTTCCATTCAGAAACCAGGTCAGCTGTCCTTTTAATCCGGAAAAATCCCGGAAGCCGAAACGGTTTTTCAAACGGACGGCAACTGATTTCTCTGTCATTTCTGCTTCAATCTGGACCGGACTGTAGCCATTTTTTACGGCACCTGTATGAGGATTCCATTCTCTGTCAGTATTCACAACTGCGTTTTCTGACAGGATCATTTGCGTTGACGGCTCTTCTGTTTCGTAGGTAAAGATCATTTCCCCATTTCGATACCGTCTCATCCTCTGATCGGCCCAAAGTTTCAGAAATCCACCGGCCAGATTCGGGAGAGAGTCGATGAGTTTCCAATACGCGTTAAAAAACAAAACGGAATCTCCGGTTGCCTGGCCGTAACGGGTAAGCAGCAAAGGCCGGTTTTGTTTTGTTTTTCCATAATCCTGAAGTGTTTTGGGCGAAGGGAAATCCTGACAGTCAAAATCGGAATTCTGGTTTTGGTCAGCCTTTTTAAATAGGACAGGTCGGCTCGCATCTCTTAATTTCACCAACGCATAGGTCGATTCAAAATGATGTCCGTCGCCTGGTCCGGTTCCAAGCCCCCAGGAAATTATGCAGAGCTGGTTCTTATCGCGTTCCACCATTCGCATGGTTCGTTCAATGAATGCCTTTTTCCATTCGGGTTTCATTGAAACGGTAGGTCCTTCAT
>CAMCXM010000188.1 GCA_945883425.1 Spirosoma fluviale | reverse complement strand
CTGTGTCAAGTCCACCAACTGCTCTTGGAAGTCGTTGAACCGTTATTTGTTTTTGTTTGAAAGAGCTGCATCCAGTTGCATTGGTTACGGTATATCGGACGGTAATATTGCCAAGTAGCGAATCACCTGTATTGAAGACCCCGTTGGGTGTCATGCCGGGACCTGTCCAGATTCCACCGGTCGGCTGGAAATTCGTCATTGATTTTACTTTCTGACTTGCGCAGATTGTATCGTTGGGGCCTATGTTAATAACAGGTGAAGGATTGACCAGTACTGTCCGTATCGCTTCTGAAAAACAACCATTGGAATAGTTCACCCTGTATTTAATCAGTTTTGGCCCGACCGTCGCTTTTGTCGGACAGAAAACGGTCCCGGAAGTATCAACGCCAAGACCAGTCCATTGTCCACCCGGAGGATATTGTCCTGTTAATACAAAGCAGGAATCACTGGAGCAAACTTCCAGACTTGGACCGGAACGGGCAACCCGGGCTTTAATGATGGTGAGTTTGACAGAATCCACTGTTTTACACTTGTCTTTTTCATACGTGTAATACAGAGTGTGACTGCCTTCGTTTACTGTGTCAAAATTGAGGGTTCCACCAGGCTGAATGAGAGAAGCCAACGGTTTGCTGGTCCACTTTCCAAATGTTTCAAGTGGCGGCGTAAACCCAGTCATGGTGTGTGTTTTTTTATAGCTGCAAAGTGCCAGAGTGTCAAGGCCCGCATTGGCAAACTGCGTTGGTGTGATGGTAATGGTTTTGATATCGGTTTGGGTACATCCATTTGTGGTAACCGAAAGCGTACAGGAATAAATACCCGGGTTTAATGAATTTGGATTGAAAAGACCAGAAGCATTGGATATCCCAGGTCCCGCCCACGTACCATTCGCTGGCGTAAATGTTCCGGCAAAATTCTGGACAGGTGCCTGATTGCAATACGTTTCCGGATCTCCTGCCTGAACATCGGGGGCCTCTTTTACCGTAATCACACGGTTTGCTTTGGCTTCGCATGCCGGGCCTCCGTTTTTCCAGTTTTGAGAATATGTGTAAGTGAGTGTCTGAGGTCCTGATAATCCGCTTGGATTAAAAAACGTTGAATTTCCGGCTCCTGTCAGACCGGCTCCTGTCCAGACTCCGGTTCCGGATGGTGTGGCAGTTGCCAGCGTAGTGGCTGGAAGTCCGACGAGTAAGGTTGGGTCTTCATTGTCGCAGATAGAGAATGGAATCCCTGCATCCACTATAGGATTTGGATTGGCCGTTAGTACAACGGTATCTCGATTGATACAAATCCCCCTGGTTGCGAATAAAATAAAGGTGAGTTTGGTTGGGGCATTTCCTGTGTTGGTGATATTGATGGTCGGTGCAAGGTTGGCTCCCAATGCTGGTACATTCCACGAATATGTGACGCCTGGCTGAGCTCCGCCACCTCCAATATTGAGTGTTTTCCCGGAACATTCTGCAGCATCTCCACCTGCAAATGGCTTATCTGGTACATCGATAATGTTCAGTGGAAGGTCATTGGAAAGGAAGCCGTTAGACGATTCAATGCGGATTTTATAATTGGCACTGCTCGGTAAACCTACAGGAATGGTAACCTGAAATGTGGTTGTCGGTAGATTTCCTAAAAAGGTCGGACTGGCAAAACTGCCGTTCAGGTCGCTCAATTGTGCGGCAAATGTGGTTCCTGCAGTAAATCCACTGACCTGATAAATGACATTAACGGTAGTGCCGGTGCAAACAGAGGTTGGGCTCACAGAGTTGAAAACCAATGTAGGAAAATTAAGGATCCGGACGTTGTCGATGAGAATCGCATTGTCGATATTCGGATTTCCAGTCGATGCTGGTGCTTTATTATACCATCTGAATCCTATTCTCAGTTTGGGATTGTTGATATCAAATCCTGGGAAGTTGGTTGGGTTGATTGGGAATGCGGAAGTCTGAAATCCTGCAGCACTGCTTCCGGTCAAGGTTTGACTAATTTCTTTCCATGTTCCGGGATTTCCGTTTTGAACAGAATAAATCAACCGCATCCCGGCATCGAGTGATAAAGGATTTGCTTTCCGGAAGATCCAATCGAACTGCAGTTGAAGGTTGCCACCCAAAAATGCCGATGCCGGAAAATCCTGCTTCATGTACGCTGCCCGGTTTGTTGAGTTTTCGGGTAATGTGGCATCAAATTTTACCTGATCATTTTGGCCTGGAGCATTTCCGCAATTCCCGGCAAGACAGCTTATGTGCAAATTTGCAGTGTTATCGATTGTGGGGGTTACCGTATTTGTGATCGCCCATACGTTTGCACCAGTCCCGTTCTCAGGTAGACTTCCTGTAATAAGTTGGTTGCCATCTCCGGTGAGTTCCCAGCGGGTGGTGGGAGAAGGGCCAGAAAAGTCATCCGCATACAATGTCTGAACCAGACCCTGAGCTCTCAGGTTGCCTGGAAATTGATACAGAAATAGAGCCGCAAAGGTTAAGTAGGAGCAGATTGCTCTGAGTTTTTTTATTTCCACAAATAGAAACTTCATAGATATTTCTCAAAAGGACATTCTTACCTTAATTAAAGCAGGATTATCCAAAACGCAATATTAGCTTCATTAATGCAAAATTTTAACTTGATTTTCTGAAAATGCATCAGAGCGTAATATCTTTTGCTACAAGCCATCAAATTTTATACTGCCGATTTATTTTTTCGGACTGATAAATAGACACTTAAATGCCCGCTGAGTTAAAATTGGAAAAAAAAGTGATCAGATGTTTTTGAAAAACGATCTCTGTTGTATTTTTGCACCCGAATTGTCCGATGGTGTAAAGGTAGCACAACAGTTTTTGGTACTGTTTGTCTAGGTTCGAATCCTGGTCGGATAACAAAAGGCCCCGCTCTAACGGGGCTTTTTTTATGCCATGCGGATCGTTTCCTGTGTGCCTTCCATTTCAGAATTAGTTGCTTCTTTCGACGCCAGCCAGCTGGTGGGCAGAACCCGGTTTTGTACAGAGCCTGCTCAAATCGGCGGGGTGGCTGTAATTGGCGGTACGAAAAATCTGAATGTAGATGCCATTCGGTCACTGAAGCCTGATGTGATCTTAGCAGTGAAGGAAGAAAATTCGAAAGATCAGATTGAAAAACTAATGGAAGATTTCCGGGTCATCGTTTTTGAAATCGGAACGATGGAGGATGCCATTCAGATGATTATTGATGTTGGGAGCCTCATGCAAAAAGAGAACCTGGCAATGGACCTATGCCGCCTCATCCGGGATCGCTTTGAAAATCTGGTTTTCCAGGTAAAGATTCCGGTTTTGTATCTGATCTGGGAGAATCCTGTTATGACGATAGGTGCCGATACCTTCATTCATCACATGCTTTCAAAGGCTGGTTTTCAAAATGTGTTTGAGGATCAAAACAGATATCCGGTTGTAGATCTTGAACGAGATTTACCAGGAGAACCTGAAATTATCATCCTTTCGTCGGAGCCCTACCCGTTCAGGCAAAAGCATCTGGACCGGTTCCGGGAGCGATTCCCTCATGCCACTGTGGTTTTGGCAGACGGGTCACTTTTCAGTTGGTATGGAAGCCGGATGGCGCAGTTCCCGGACTATGTTTTGAAATTCCGCGAACAGTGCGGGTTTTGAGGTTATCGTAGGTAGTTTTCAAACATGATTTTTGCGTTTGGTCCTGAAAAACTGGTCGCTCGTCCTGAGAAAGAGGATTATTTGAATTAGTTCCGGATAAAATTTGCGACAAAGGTCAAAAGGCTTATATATTTAAACTCTTGAAATTTTAACAGATAAGACAAACATAATACGCAGATTATCAAGCGTTAACGAATGATGGAAGTAGACCTTAGTGTTGGACTAGATAATAAAACAGCTTTAAAACAGGTTTTTGGCTTTGATAAATTCCGGGGAAATCAGGAAGAAATCATCAATAACCTGATGTCGGGTAAAAATACATTTGTCATCATGCCCACCGGGGCTGGCAAGTCGCTGACTTATCAACTACCTGCCATTGTTCAGGAAGGAACGGCCATCGTAATTTCTCCTTTGATCGCTTTGATGAAAAATCAGGTGGACCTTCTGAATGGGGTAGGTGTGAACGCTCAGTTTCTCAATTCCACCCTCACCAAAACAGAAATGGCGAGAGTGAAGAAAGAAGTTCTGGCCGGTGAAGTGAAACTGCTTTATGTCGCCCCCGAATCTTTGACCAAAGAGGAAAACATCAATTTCCTGAAAACCGCCAATATTTCATTTGTTGCCATCGATGAAGCCCATTGTATTTCCGAATGGGGGCACGATTTCCGTCCGGAATACCGTCGGATCCGTACCATCATTGATATGTTGGGGAATCTTCCCATCATCGCTTTGACGGCAACGGCAACTCCAAAAGTTCAGCAGGATATTCAGAAGAACTTAACCATGGAAGATGCTTCCATTTTTAAATCTTCTTTCCGACGCCACAATCTCTTTTATGAGATCCGCCCGAAAGTGAATGCGAAGAAGCAGCTGATGCGGTATATCCTCAACAACAAAGGGAAGGCCGGAATCATCTATTGTTTATCCAGAAAGAAAACAGAAGAGATTGCTGAATTTTTAAGGGTAAACGGAATCAAAGCTCTGCCATATCATGCAGGCCTTGATCCCAATACGCGAATGAGAAATCAGGAGCAGTTTCTTCGGGAGGACTGCGATGTGATGGTGGCAACCATCGCCTTTGGGATGGGAATTGATAAACCGGATGTCCGTTTTGTAATTCACTACGATGCTCCAAAATCACTGGAAGGATACTATCAGGAAACGGGTCGTGCTGGTCGCGATGGGCTGCCATCTGAATGCCTGATGTTTTTCAGCTATGCCGATATCGACAAACTGGAGAAATTCAATAAAGACAAGAGCGTGACAGAACGTGACAATGCCCGGTTACTCTTGCAGGAGATGACTGATTTTGCCGATTTCGCTGTTTGCCGGGTTCGACAGGTCCTTCATTATTTTGGGGAATACATGGAAAAAGATTGTGGCAATTGCGACAATTGTACCAAACCCACTCCGAAATATAAAGTAGAACAGGAAGCATGTCTGGTTCTTCAGGCCATATATCAGACAGACGAGCGCTTTGCGATTCAGCACATTGCCGAGTTTTGCGCTGGTGTTGAGAATGATTACGCGGTCAGTTACGGACACACGAAACTTGAAATTTTCGGTAACGGAAAGGAACATACTGTCAAATGGTGGTATTCAGTAATCCGGCAACTTTCGATCAACGGCTTGATTGTAAAAGATCTGGAAAACTTCGGTGCGCTGAAAGTTTCGGAGGCAGGACACAAATTTCTGGCGGCTCCATATCCGGTTAACATGGCAATCGATCATGATTTTTCATCGGAGCAGATGGATATCGAAAATGATACAGACGAAAAGGAACCCATTAAAGGCAATGCCTACGATGGTGAACTTTTTGAATTACTGAAAGGACTCCGAAAGAAAATCGGCAAGGAAAAGAAACTCCCTCCTTATGTTATTTTCTCCGATGTGGCATTGGAAGAAATGGCAACCGTTTACCCGACTAATGAAAAT
>CAMCXM010000187.1 GCA_945883425.1 Spirosoma fluviale | reverse complement strand
ACACCAGTAATCTCGATTTTGTGCTTGCCCGGGCTGCGTTTGAGGTAATGAAAGTTCCTGTCCGGTTTACTATAAAAAAGGAATGGACAACGGGCCCACTTGGCTGGTTGCTCATTGCGCTCGGTGCCATCGGCATTGACAGGAGACCGAAAGACAAGCAAAGCCAGCCCATTTCCTATGTGGATGCGATGGCAAGATTGTTTTCTGAAAACCGGGATCTGGCTGTTTTAATTACACCAGAGGGAACAAGGTCCCGGCAAACGATCTGGAAAACCGGTTTCTATCATGTAGCTAAATTGGCTGAAGTACCCATCGCTCTGGGATATCTCGACTACAAAAAAAAGGTGGCCGGAATCGGACTTATTCTTTGGCCCGGTGAAGATATGGAGGCGGATATGAAAACCATTATGGCGTTCTACCTGAACAAGCATCCAAAATTTCCTGAGAAGTTTGCTATAGATGAAAGATATCAGCCTGATGTCATGTAAAGGGCAGCAAACACTTGTATCTGGATTTCTTGGAAATCACCATTTTCCTGAGTAATATGGAATTTTAGATGTGTTCAGGCCTTCTGGCGTCTGTTTGGGAGTAAATATTACAAGTCTGCTTTTTCGGTTCTATGTACGACTGATTATTACCTTTTTGGCCAGACCTTTGAAAAATAATTCACAAACAACATTTGTTTATGAGAACGTTACACACCCTTTTTATACTAGTGCTAGCCGGAGTAGTTCTGAATCTCTCCGCCAGCCTTTCTGCATTGGCTCAAACCGAAGAAGCAGAACCCGCCACAGAAATCAAGAAGGTTAAAATCAAAAGTCTTCATGATGTTTCATTTAAAGAATCCAAAGCAAAAAGGATTGTAATGAATACCCGGAGGTTCTACGATCATAGTTCAGGATTTAGGCGAAATAGTATAAAAATTCAGGTACTTCAGCTTCCGATGTCGCTACGGTTCACATATGAGCGATCCATCAACCTTAAACTTGCCGTTGGCGCCAATGCTGCCATTCGCTTTCTCGGGGGAGAGGCTGGATCCACAAGGGTGGAAGCATTTGGAAAATACTTTCTCTCTCACCGGGCTCCCATTGGATTGTATGCTTATTCCAGCATGGGATTGGCATCTGTTCAAAACCATACATTTACCTATCGTGTAACCTCCACAGAAGGTGGAGCTGTTGTCAAATATAATCCTAACCGTCCGGATGTGATCGAAAAGAAAGCCAGTTTCAGTTCCCTTTCTGCGGGTTTTGGTTTAGGATTTCAGAATGTGTTTGGTCCAGCCCGAAAGTTTATAAGCGATTTCGGAATAGGTTACCAGTTTAACACCATTCCTTCGAGTTACAGATCAAGCATTACCCAGGATCAGGTGGTGTACGGACAATTCGATGCAAACCGGGGGTTTCTCAGTGTGATGTCGCCCATTCAGGTGCGCATTGGTCTGGGATACGTATTCTAAAAGATAAACAAAGCCATATTACAATTTACTGAAAGAATCCAGTAGCGAGACCAAGGTTTCGGGCTGGATTCTTTTCGCATTTATAAAGGTATCTCTTCGCTCTTTCCGGAAATCGGTATCCAGTTCATTCAGAGAATTTATCTGTACCCATTCCGAAGCATGAATGTATCGGCTTCCACCCAAAGAAATGGCAACATGGTGGATCTTTTTGCCCGGGTGTTGAAAAAAAAGAAGATCACCTTCCTCAAACTCCAGTCTTGTTTCGTTAACCGGGATCTCTAAGCCGGTCTCTGCCTGCTGCCAGGCATCCCTTGGAAAGGAATATCCCTGCTCCTGAAAAAGAAACTGCACCAGTCCGCTGCAATCAAGTCCGAATACCGTTTTTCCACCCCAAACATAAGGTACCGTCAGTAAATTCATGGCTTGTTGTGCCATTAGTCGGGCACTGAATGGAGGAGGAGAACTCAGGTCTGTATAGGCTGTTTGATCAAAGCCATCATCTTCAGGCTTAGTGATCATGGAGAGTGTTCCTTCCAGTTCCAGAACCTGTGTATTTGGATTCTCTCCTGGAAACCGCGTTTTTTTCAAACGGTGCAAAAACAGAAAATCAGGTAAACCTCCTTCGTGTATCGAAAGTTGTTCCATACGGGTAAAACCTTCATAACCATGTTCGGTACGGACCCAAACCCAGGGACTTTCTTCACTGAGAATCCGCACGTATTCTCCGCGGATCAGTTGAGAGACCAGTTCAGCCGAATGTCGGGCTTCTGCCCGAAGTTGGGCAAAGGCTGAAACACAATGAGCGATCATGGGGCCAAATAACAAAACAATCGGCAGAATAGTACGGCACGTAACTGGCTTTTAATTGGAAGTGACGTCAGTTGAAGTTCCAAAACAAAAAAAGCAGAGACATTGCCCTGCTTTTTTTGATGCTTAAATAGATAACTCAATTAAGATTCACTGGGAGCTTCTACTGGTGCAAGGGAATTGTCTTGATGCAGTAGTCCTTTGATTTCCTCCTTGTGTTTTCCTTTCAGCTTTAGATTCTTCGCGAACTTCTTCGTGATTCGTTCAGCTGCTTTGTCTACCGACCGGGCGATTTTGTTGGCAGCTTTTTCATCGATGGCGTTCAGAGTAATGTTGATGCTGGTTTTCAGCATATTCCGGATTTCCTTTTTCATTTCCTTTTTCATGATAGCTTCAATTTGAGGCAATAATACAAAATAGTGATATGAAATACGATAGTGGCGGGTCATTAAACTTTATATTATATACGTGTGATTTTAGTAGAGCAGAGTTTCGTTTTTACTACTATTAACCAATCCATTCTGACGTATAGCGATGGTTATCAAATCATAAAAAACGATCCCGCAACGGATTGATCAAAGATTGAAACAGCCATAAGGCCTGGTTGTATTGATCTGGTAATCAATATAATTGAGGCACACACCACGAAAGATGCCATCAAATACGCCCGGTCGAAGTACATTTTGCCTGACTTACTTTTTGTTCGTCAAATTCCAGAAAAAATATCAATCAGTATTCAGGGATATAAGTTTTTTGAAATTGGAATGGTGTTCAATAAATTCAATCTACTTATTCCAATTTGGTTACCTTAGCTACCGTTCTAACCCCGACAATGATTGGGAATGAGCGATTTTCAACTAACACTCATTTGAATTCACCCACTGAATATTCAGGATTGTCTCAAGCCGAGGCGGCAGCACTCCTCAGAACGGCAGGCCCAAACACCTTATTTTCGGCTAAAAAGCGGAATCCGTTTGCCATAGGATTTGAGATTCTGACGGAGCCGATGCTTCTTCTTCTCATGGCTGCCGCCTCCCTCTATTTTGTTCTGGGTCAGTGGAATGAAGGTTGGATGCTGATAATTGCTATTTTAATTGTCGCTTCCATTTCCTTTTTCCAGAATCTGAAAAGCGACAATGCGCTCGTGGCTTTGGGGAAAATGACCAGCCCAAAGATCAGGGTAAAAAGAGATGGCCTGTTTGTGGAATTACCGATTGAAGATATCGTTCCAGGTGATCTGGTGAATCTGGAAGAAGGTATGAACATTCCAGCCGATGGTGAAGTGCTCAGTTCCAATGACCTTTCGATAAATGAATCCCAATTGACCGGAGAATCGATACCGGTCGCGAAAGAAGGAGGTGATCCTATTTTTGCAGGAACCCTCATTGCGACGGGTTCTCTTTACTTCAAAGTTTCTCTCACCGGCCACCAAACGCAAATTGGGAAACTGGGGAAATCACTGGTTTCCATAGAAAAAGAAAAAACCTATCTGCAGGCACAAATAGAACGATTTGTAACTCAGATGGCCTGGATTGGGGTTGCCGCTTTTCTGATTATTCTGGGTGTGAATTATTTTCAATCATACAATTTCATTGCCTCTCTTTTGCAAGGACTTACCATTGCCATGGCGATGATTCCGGAGGAAATCCCGGTGGCGTTTGCCAGCTTCATGGCATTGGGTGCCGTTCGTCTGGCTACCATGAACGTCCTTGCCCGCGAGCCCCAGACGGTTGAGAGTCTGGGTTCTGCAACGGTTATCTGCACCGATAAAACCGGAACATTGACCACAGAAGGAATGACGCTATCACATTTGGTTACACCTCAGGAAAGTATTCCGCTTCCTTTCATTTCTCCCCCCTCACAAGCTATCTCAGAATTGCTGTTGTATGCCCGGCTCGCCTCCGAACCGGAGCCTTTCGATGCCATGGAAAAAGCCATTTCTGAATTGTATCAACAGATTAAGGGTGTGCATTTTGATTGGAATCTGGATAAGGAATACCCGTTGGAAGGCAAGCCACCCATGATGACTCATGTGTACCGTAACGCATCCGGTCAGTTGTTTGTGGCAGCCAAAGGAGGGATTGAACGCATTCTCAATGTGTGCAAAGTTTCGGAATCAGAAGCCGAACATATACGGAAGGTATCGTTGGATTTATCTTCTCAAGGCTACCGTATTCTGGGGGTTGCGAAAGCAGAGATACCGTCTGAAGGTATTTTTCCTGAGTCGCAGAATGATTTTACATGGTCATACCTTGGAATGGTGGCGTTATTGAATCCGCCTAAACCCAATGCAAAAGATGTGGTTGCCGGTTTTTACGGCGCCGGAATATCGGTGAAAATGATCACAGGTGATTTTCCTGAAACGGCATCGGCCATTGCCGGAATGGTAGGAATTGCAGACCCGGATAATGTTCTCACTGGGGACGAAGTGATGAGTATGCCAGATGCTGATTTGAAAGTGAAGTTGCATATCGTGAATGTTTATGCCCGGATGTATCCCGATGCAAAACTTCGGATCGTGAATGCCTTCAAAAAAATGGGAGAAGTGGTGGCCATGACCGGCGATGGTGTAAATGACGGACCTGCTTTGAAGTCGGCCAATATTGGAGTTGCCATGGGTAAACGCGGAACTGAAGTGGCCCGGCAGGCAGCTTCTTTGGTTCTCGTGAACGATGATTTGCTGGGAATGCTGGATGCCATTGCACTGGGCCGCAAAATCTATCAGAATCTAAAAAAAGCGATTTCATACATTGTGTCTATTCATATTCCCATCATCCTTTCGCTGGCTTTGCCGTTGGTTTTTGGTTGGGATATGACCGGTATTTTCAGCCCGATTCATATCATATTCCTCGAACTTGTGATGGGACCAACCTGTTCGATTGCGTTTGAAAATGAACCTTCGGAACCGGGTATCATGCTGCTTCCACCAAGGAAATTGAACGACACATTCTTTTCCGGAAAAGAGTTGATGCAGAACATCAGTCAGGGTCTGGTAATCTCAGCATCTGTATTGGGAGTGTACTACCTTTTTATGGTAACAGGACGGACAGAAACAGAAGTCAGGACGCTGGTTTTCACCGCTCTTGTTCTCAGTAATATATTCCTCACTTTGGCAAACAGGTCATTCTTCCAGTCTGTTTTTCAGACTTTGTTCAATCCAAACCGGACTTTATGGTGGATGCTGGGCATCACGTTTGGGATTTTGCTGGCTGCCCTGTTCGTGGTTCCAGTTCAAAAACTTTTTCAGTTTTCAGCGGTCCGTATGACCGACCTTTTGGTTTGTTTGGCATTTGTGCTTCCCGGCGTATACTGGATCGAAGGCCTTAAGTTTTTGAGAAGGAAAAATCGGGCCGTCAGTGTGAAAGCGGCCTTTTCTTGATCATACCTCCCCGGGTGTCTTTGATGCTGCTCATAATCACAAACGCGTTCGGGTCAATT
>CAMCXM010000186.1 GCA_945883425.1 Spirosoma fluviale | reverse complement strand
AGCCCACCGTTTTCGGCTTCTATATTTATTTTGACAAGGTCCTGATACACCACTCTTCCGGCTCCAATGTTCATGTGCCCCACTTCTGAATTTCCCATCTGGCCCTCCGGAAGACCAACCGCCAGACCGGATGCCTGCAGTTTCGAATGTTTGTATTCGCCCATAATGCGGTTAAAAACAGGCGTTTTGGCCTGGGCAATGGCCGATACTTTCGGGTTGGTGCCGAGGCCCCATCCGTCTAAAATTACAAGGATCAGTTTTTTCATTGTTTTGTTTTATCTGTCTCTTTCCATTAGTTTCGAAGCCACTTACTCACCCATGAAAACCGGCTTTCTGATTGTGGTTCTGCTCACTGTTTTTATTCCTTTGTCAGGAAGATCTCAGTCGTTTCTGGAAAAGACAAAACTGGCGTTAAAATCAGGAAATTCGCAAAAAATCATTCAGATGATGGGAGATAAACTTCAGTTTGGTTTTGAAGGAGAGGCCACCATGATGACGTCGAAAGAAGCAGGTATTCGGTTGGCCGCATTCTTTAAATCCAATGTACCTTCTGATGTAAGTCCTCTGTTTCAGGGACAGTCAAAGGACGGACGGCAATATTTCATCGGAATTCTGAAAACACCATCAGGAGAATTCCGGGTTTCGGTTTACTGGACAGAGGCGCCCAAGGAGCAGATTCTCACTTTTGATATTTCAAAAGAGTAAAACAGGAACTTTTCTTCATTCTCTTTTGCTGACAAAAGGCTTTTAGACGCTGGTTTCGCTTGTTTGTTGACGCCAGAATTCCCGAACAGCGAAAAAAGGTGCTTCTCGTGTTTGAATACAAAAATTATTCGTTATACTTTTGCGAAAAATTTAATTCATCTACATGGTAGAAACATATGTGAAATATAAAGTCAAAGATATGTCTTTGGCTACCTGGGGCAGAAGAGAGATTACATTAGCAGAAGCGGAAATGCCTGGTTTGATGGCACTTCGCAAAGAATATGGCCCTTCACAACCTTTGAAAGGAGCCCGCGTTGCCGGTTGTCTCCACATGACCATTCAGACAGCTGTTTTGATCGAAACGCTGGTTGCTTTAGGTGCTGAAGTTACCTGGTCTTCCTGTAATATATTCTCAACACAGGATCATGCGGCTGCAGCAATTGCCGCAGCTGGTATTTCTGTATTTGCCTGGAAAGGCCAGAATGCTGAAGAATTTGACTGGTGCATTGAGCAGACTCTTTTCTTTGGTGAAGACAAACAACCATTGAACATGATTCTGGACGACGGAGGTGACCTTACCAATATGGTGCTGGATAACTATCCTGAACTGGTACACAATATTAAAGGTCTTTCTGAAGAGACAACCACAGGTGTTCTTCGTTTATATGAAAGAATGAAGAAAGGCACACTTCCAATGCCTGCCATCAACGTAAACGACTCAGTAACCAAATCGAAATTCGATAACCTGTATGGTTGTAAAGAATCTTGTGTAGATGCGATTCGTCGTGCTACTGACGTGATGATTGCCGGAAAAGTTGCGGTTGTTGCCGGATTTGGAGATGTAGGAAAAGGTTCTGCCCGTTCATTGGCTTCTGCCGGTGCCCGAGTGATCATCACCGAAATCGATCCGATCTGTGCCCTTCAGGCTGCGATGGAAGGTTATCAGGTTATGAAAATGGACAATGCTGCTAAAATTGCCGACATTTTCGTTACTGCAACCGGAAACAAAAACATCATTGTAGACCGTCATTTCGAAACGATGAAAGACAAAGCCATCGTTTGTAACATTGGTCACTTTGATACAGAAATCGATATGGCATGGTTGAATTCAACACATGGCGCATCAAAAGTGGAAATCAAGCCACAGGTTGATATGTACACAATCGCAGGCAAAGACATCATCGTTCTGGCCGAAGGTCGTCTGGTGAATCTGGGCTGCGCAATGGGTCACCCATCCTTTGTGATGTCCAACTCTTTTACCAATCAGACATTGGCTCAACTTGAATTGTGGACCAATACGTCCGCTTATGAGAATAAAGTGTACACTCTTCCGAAACATCTGGACGAAAAAGTGGCCGCTTTACATCTTGCCAAAGTTGGGGCTGAGCTGGAAGTTCTTTCAACAGATCAGGCTGATTACATTGGTGTGAATACCGCTGGTCCGTTTAAAGCAGACCACTACAGATATTAACATAAAAAAGTGAATTAGGTTAATTATTACTTGAATGATCCCGCCAATTGGCGGGATTATTTTTTTATAGAGTTTCAATAAAAATCTACAGAAGGCACAAGTCTGATCCGGTGCAAACAATGGATCATTCGCCTGCTGGAGCCGTTGGGTGGTGATTTATTAATGGCATGTTACATTATTGTTAAAACCATTCCACGTTTTTTCGGTTTAATATTTCAAGACATTTTTTTACTCATTTTCAGATACTTGTAAAGTCGTTTGACTTTTTAACGTTATTTTTAAATGGTAGGCCTGATTAAGATTTTTGATTTTCTTCGATTTTTTTAACTAAGTAGCTTCTTTTTCAGTTGATCGCACAGATGCAAAAACCTCAGACGGAAAGTACAGATCCTGCCCTTTGGCAGAGGATCCGTGAGGATGATGAATCTGCACTGGAAGCATTGTACAAGCGACATTATCAGGTATTGTTCCGGTATGGCCTCAAACTGGCAAAGGAAAAAGAGATTGCTCAGGACAGTGTCCAGGAGCTGTTTTTTCAATTATGGAACCGAAGGGACAAATTAAAGGAAGTTCAGTCGGTTCGGTTTTACCTGATGAAATGGCTCAAACGCGAAATTGTCAGGACTCTTAACGACAAGCACAGCGGCAACCATCTGGTTACGTTGGATGATGATACAGAACACGTTGGTCTGGCCGTCGAAGATTTGTTCGAGAAAAAAGAAGTGTCCAGCCACAATGCCATTCAGGTGCGCAAAGCACTTGAAAGTTTGACTCCACGCGAACGCGAAGTCATATACATGCGGTTCTTTCTGGAGCTTACCTATGAAGAAATCTGCAGCGCCATGAATCTGAGTTACCAGGTCGTAATGAACTATGTGCACAGAGCTTTGAAGTCACTGAGAGCCAATAATATTCTCAATAACATCATCAGCATCTGCCCTTTGATTTTTGGCTCAATTTCTGCCATTTTTCAAATGGCTGGTTAGTAACCGGCCAAACAACTCTCTTGCATAGTCAATACTCTTGATTTTTAAATGAAAGGAAATCAGTTGTATTGTATTCAGTCTTTTCCATCAACTAAAACATGAAAAAACACCTGACCATTTTAGCAGCCGTTTCTCTCGGTTTTGCTTCTTTTTACCCTGTTGAAGCGAGTGCAACGCCACCAGTTGCCGGAATGAATTTCTTTCGTGTGGCTTTACTGAAAGCACGCATCAAGCTTCCGATAACTTTTAATGACACTGCAGCGGTTGATTACTCCACCATCGATTTCGGTGGAAACCAATCGGAGATTACAAGCGATCCATCAAATGCTTCCAATCTGGTTCTGAAAGTGATAAAGACCTCTGAAGCAGAGACCTGGGCTGGAACTACACTGGGAACCGTAACTGGTTTTGCCGATCCGATTCCATTTTCAACAGGAAATACCTTCATGAAGGCCCGGGTATATTCACCTGCTACCGGCATGCAAATCCGGATGAAAGTGGAAGATTCCAACGATCCAGGTAAATCGGTGGAGACAATCGCCATGACGACAGTGGCAAATGCATGGCAGATTCTGACATTTAATTTCGAAAATCAGGCACCCGGAACAGCGGCACTCAATATGTCGTTCAGCTACAACAAGTTGTCCATGTTTTTCAATTTCGGTATAAATGGATTAACAGCCGGATCTAAAACGTTTTATCTTGATGATATAGAAATTGGTGCAGGTCCAGCATCAACGAAAGCAAAAATTAATCTCCCCATTACTTGGAACGATACAGCAACCGTTGATTATTCTACCACGGATTTTGCAGGTAACTTGTCTTTACTGGCTGCAGATCCATTGAATCCGAATAACATCGTTTTGAAACTCAATCGTTCTGAAGTGAGTCTGGAATATGCAGGAACCACTCTGGGGACAGATTTTGGTCTTGCTACCGCCATACCATTGACAGCAACGAATCGTCTTATTTCGGCCCGGGTATATACGCCAGCAGCTGGTATTCGAGTTCGTTTAAAAGTCGAAAATATTGCGGGAGGCGGTGTGAATGTGGAAACTGATCAGTTTACAACCGTTGCCAATCAGTGGGAGAATCTCACATTCGATTTTTCTCAGAATGCGACAGGCACGCCTCCAATCAACTATGCCAATGTGCACAATAAGCTGGTGATCTTTTTTGATTTCGGAAGCACTGGAGCTACGATTGGTCCTAAAACCTATTATCTGGACGACGTTGTTTTCGGTACTTTCACATCTGTGGAAGGATTATTGGAAAAGAAAGAACTTTCCGTTTTTCCCAATCCATCCCAGGGAACTTTCCTTATTCCATTTGACGGAGCTCTCACATCGAAAGCGAACATTGAGGTAACCGATCAGCTGGGAAGAGCGATACCGTCCGTTGTTTCAGCTGTGGATAGCCATACATTAAAGTTGGAGTTGCCAAATGCGGCAACAGGTTTTTATATTTGTAAATTCAAGTCAGAAGGAAAAGTTCGTACTGCGACCATATCGGTTCAATAGTTCCAGATCAAAAGTTCTGGTAATGATCCACTATTGAGAAATTTCCATTATTTTGCATAGAGGCTGGTTAGTGCAACTCTCGAGCCAGCCTCTTTTTCCTAATTGTACAACCAGAAAGAACTTTTGCCCTTTGGTGAAACTTAAATTCAAAAAAATACCATGAAAAAAATCTTACTTATTTGTCTTGTCCTGTTTTCAGGAGCAGCTATGGCTCAGGTCGATGTTACATTTAAAGTGGACATGCGAGCCTACAATGTGCCTTTTACCAATGCCAATGTGAACGGCACTTTCAATGGATGGTGTGGAGCTTGTAACCCAATGACGGATGCCAATAATGACAGCATCTGGGAAGTAACCATCCCTTTGCCGGCAGGTACCATCGAATACAAGTTTACGGTTGATGGATGGACAGGTCAGGAAACTCTTACTCCAGGAACTCCATGTACAATGACGACAGGTGCATTTACAAACCGTGTGTTGACTTTTTCTGCTGCCACCGTGCTTCCTGTAAATTGCTGGGGAAAATGTGGTGAGTGCGGTCCATTAGGTCCTCAGAAACTTCAAATCAAATTGCCAATCACCTGGCAGGATTCCGCTGCTACCAATTTATCAACCACTGATTTTGGAGGTACATTTTCTCAGATTGCTTCTGATCCAACAGATGCAAGCAAATTGGCTTTGAAAATAACAAAAGGAAATACAGCGGAAGTGTGGGCTGGTACAACTCTTGGAACCACTGCCGGATTTGCTGCCAACATTCCTTTTTCTGCCAACAGCAATCAGATGCAGGCTATGGTTTATTCTCCAAACTCAGGAGCCGTTTTCAAATTGAAAGCAGAAGATAAGATGGATCCAACCAAATCGGTTGAAACAGATGCTACCACTACCACTGCCAATGCGTGGGAAGTTTTAACATTCAATTTTGTTAATCAGTCTGCAGGTACTGCCGCTATTAACTATACTTTCAGCTACAATAAAATTTCGATCTTTCCGAATTTCGGTGTAGCCGGCGCAACAGCAGGGGAGAAGGTTTACTACATTGGTCAGGTTG
>CAMCXM010000185.1 GCA_945883425.1 Spirosoma fluviale | reverse complement strand
AGGCTGGAACGTGCGCATCCGGTCGAATTCTTCTACCTCCGCCATTTTTTCTTCTACCTTGTCGAAATTGGCCAGGTAACGTCGGGCTTTGTTTGGATTCTTCGTGGTCACATCAGCACGACACAACACCATCAGATCTTCCAAATCCTGACCCGCCTCAAACATCAATCTCCGAACGGCAGAATCGGTTACGGCTTCATTGGTTAGTGAAATCGGTCGAAGGTGGAGACGAACCAGTTTCTCCACAAACCGCATGTGCTCGTTAAGTGGAAGTTTGAGCCGGTTGAAGATTTTGGGTACCATCCGTGCTCCTTTTTCTTCATGCCCATGGAAGGTCCACCCTTCGCCCGGGTAAAAACGTTTGGTCAGTGGCTTGGCAATGTCGTGCAGGATGGCGGCCCACCGTAGCCAGAGATCGGGTGTTCTCTGTGCTACATTGTCAAGTACTTCCAGTGTATGAAAGAAATTGTCTTTGTGTGCCTTCCCATCGCGGTTCTCGACTCCGGCCAACGCCACCATTTCTGGAAAAAACACGGCCAGAAGTTCGCTGTAATAGAGGAGTTTGAATCCGTAGGAGGGAGGGTTTGAGAGAATAATCTTGTTTAACTCATCGGAAATCCGCTCAGCCGAAATGATCTTCAGCCGGTCCTTCATATTGCGGATTCCTTCAAAGGTGTCGGCATCGATGTCGAATCCCAGTTGTGCTGCAAAACGGACTGCCCTCAGCATTCGGAGAGGGTCGTCAGAAAATGTCGTTTCTGGTTGAAGGGGTGTCCGGATGATCTTTTTTTCTATGTCTGCCAGACCATCAAACGGATCCAGCCATATTCCTTTATTCTTTCCAGTAAGGCCAATGGCCAGCGCATTGATGGTGAGATCGCGTCTCTCCTGATCTTCTTTCAGCGTGCCGGATTCGACAGCCGGCTTCCGTGAGTCCGCACTGTAGGATTCTTTCCGGGCACTCACAAATTCCAGAATCCAGTCCCGGTATTTCACCTGTGCCGTTCCAAAATGCTTGAACACATTCAGTGTCGATTCTTTACCAAGACTTTTGGCGACGGCTTCTGCCAGCGGGTAACAATCGCCAATGGTTACAAAATCCGCATCCTTCGACACCCGGCATAAAATCAGATCCCGGACATATCCTCCAATCACATAGGTATCCAGTTGGAGTCGTTCCGATTCTTTCGAAACGATCTGAAAATTGCGAATGGATAAAGCGGAGCTGGCGAGTTGGTTGAGGTCAGGTGTCAAGGGTGTTCGGTTGTCTCAGTTCAAATTCGGGATGCAAAGGTAGAATTGAATTCTTTCTGAACACGAAAAACAAGTAAGCACATTGTGAATGGGCGATTCTGTCGATACATCGGGATTGACCAGGTTGAAATAAATGTAACAAGTGTTTCAATTCTAATGTAATTCTCCCGTTTTGTTTGCATATACAGGGCCTTAGAGCGAACTTTGCGCCCCCAAAAGGGAAACTTTACAGAGAAACAAGTATGGAAAATAGTGTCGTGTCTTGTCTTATTATTGGTTCAGGTCCAGCGGGTTATACGGCTGCCATTTACGCATCAAGAGCAGGTTTGAATCCTGTTTTGTACACAGGTCCTGAGCCCGGTGGTCAGCTGATGATCACCAATGATGTGGAGAATTTTCCAGGCTATCCGGATGGAATTATGGGTCCTCAGATGATGGAAGATCTGAAGAAGCAGGCAACCCGTTTTGGTGCCGATATCCGATCCGGAATGGCGACGGAAGTAGATTTCTCTTCTTCTCCTTTTAAAATTAAGATTGATAATGAATATACATTAGAAGCTCAGACGGTAATTGTTTCGACCGGTGCTTCCGCTAAATGGCTGGGTCTGGAATCGGAAACACGGCTCAACGGAAAAGGTGTATCGGCTTGTGCGGTTTGCGACGGATTCTTTTTCCGTGGTCAGGATGTGATCATCGTCGGTGCCGGTGATACAGCTTGTGAAGAGGCAACCTATCTCTCTAAACTTTGCCGGAAAGTAACCATGTTGGTTCGCAAAGGTGAAATGCGGGCATCCACCATCATGCAAAACCGGGTGTTGAATACCCACAACATCGAAGTTCTCTGGAATACGGAAACACTGGAAATTCTGGGTGATGAAGGCGTAGAAGGAGCAAGAGTCCGGAATATTCTGACGGGTGAGGAAACGAATCTGTTGGCAACTGGATTTTTTGTTGCCATTGGCCACAAACCAAATACGGGTATTTTCAATGGAATCCTGGATATGGATGAAAACGGTTACATCCACACCGACAAAATTTCTACCCGCACCAATGTGGAAGGAGTTTTTGCCTGCGGGGATGCACAGGATCATATTTACCGTCAGGCTATTACGGCAGCTGGAACGGGCTGCATGGCTGCACTGGATGCTGAACGTTACTTAGCCTCTATCGAAGTAGTCGCCTGATTTTGATCCGATTCATAAGTTTACTTCTGGCTTTACTTCTGGCTTTCACCAGTGGTATTTC
This sequence comes from Spirosoma fluviale, assembly GCA_945883425.1. Lineage (GTDB taxonomy): Bacteria > Bacteroidota > Bacteroidia > Cytophagales > Flexibacteraceae > CAMDMI01. The sequence goes on along the minus strand of CAMCXM010000185.1, from coordinate 3,249 downwards.
GTCTGCTGATGCGCAGAGGAAAAAGCGAAAGCGCCGTTCGGTGTCAACCAAACGGGATGCCATTTACATCAAACCAACCCGAATCAAATCGAAGCGTCGCTCAGGTAGAGGCCGGTTTCGTGGAAGCGGTGGTCGTGATATGGTGGAAAAGGAAGGTTTGCTGGCGCAACGATATGTGGATAAAACACCTGTTACCAATCCTGAAATGCTGCAGACACTTCAGCGACCCAACACCATCGTCAATGAAGATACCTTCTCTCTTTTCGATGGTGAACCCAGTATAGTGGAGGTGTCGGAAGAATTTCAGGTGGATTCGTCCTGGGTGAAGGCAACTGAATACTATTCCATCTGGGATGCCTATTCCCTCAACCCATATCAGTCGGATATTTCACGATTTAAAGACACGCTTGGCCTTACGTTATTTGATACGGTAAAAGGACAGAACTGGTCTGAACCAGTTCCTCGCTCGTTTATCACCTCCGAATTTGGAAAACGTGGATACCGCTGGCACTACGGAGTAGATCTGGAACTGGATACCGGCGATTCAATCCAGGCAGTCTGGGATGGGATTGTACGATTAACCAACTGGGATGGCGGTGGATACGGAAACTACGTGCTGGTCCGTCATTACAATGGGCTGGAAACTTTATACGGTCACCTTTCGGATATTCAATGCACAGTGGGACAGATTGTGCAGGCGGGTGATCTGCTGGCAAAAGGCGGGAGCACAGGACGGAGCTCCGGACCACACCTTCATTTTGAAGTTCGGTATCAGGGAATACCCATCAATCCCCATGAAATATTCGATTTCAATAATCATAAAATTTACAATTCAACATTTACACTTTCTCCTGAAACCTTTGCCTACCTCGACAGACGGTACGGTAAATCCAGAGGGCAGGAAAGCAACCGGGGGAATTACCGGACCCGTAAAGTGTTTAACCACACCGTCCGAAGAGGCGATACCTTGAGTTCGATTTCGGAAAAATACGGTGTGCCTATATCCACATTGCGAAAACTCAATGGAATGGGACGGAGTTCGTCACTGGCAGCCGGTAAAAAACTTCGGATCCGATAAAACAGGTTTCATTAATTAGACTCTTAAAGAATGAAAGACAGAAAAGTATCCATCGGAATGATTCAGATTTCCTGCACCGGAAGTCCGGAAGAAAACATGAACAACACCATCCTGAACATCCGAAAAGTGGCAGCAGATGGAGCGCAGGTGGTGGTTTTGCAGGAACTTTTTCGTTCGTTATACTTTTGTGATGAAGAGGATTATACCAATTTCTCTTTGGCAGAGGCTATTCCCGGACCATCTACAAATGTTCTTTCATCTCTGGCCGCCGAGCTGGGTGTGGTGATTGTGGCCTCCTTGTTTGAAAAGCGTGCTGAAGGTTTGTATCACAACACAACAGCTGTTCTGGATGCCGATGGAACCTATCTGGGTAAGTACCGCAAAATGCACATTCCCGATGATCCGGGTTATTACGAGAAATTTTATTTCACTCCGGGCGACCTTGGCTACAAGGTGTTTGCTACCCGATTTGGTAAAATAGGTGTCCTTATTTGCTGGGATCAGTGGTATCCGGAAGCAGCCCGAATTACGTCCCTCATGGGAGCCGATTTCCTTGTTTATCCAACTGCGATCGGTTGGGCTATGCATCAGGATGAGACCACCAACCAGGATCAGTACCATGCCTGGCAGTCGGTTATGAAAGGACATTCGGTTGCCAATGGTATTCCGGTGGTAGCGGTAAACAGGACGGGGGCCGAAGGCCATATGCAGTTTTGGGGTGGGTCATTCGTTACCAATGCTTTCGGAAAGGTGACGTTTCAGGCTTCTCACCTGGATGAATCGGTCACCGTCCAGACAATCGATCTCACACAAGCCGATTATTACCGGACGCACTGGCCTTTTTTGCGTGACCGACGAATCGATTCTTACGATCCCATTCTGAAGCGCTTTATAGATGAATCCTGATGAAATGGTGGATCTGAACTGGAACCTGACGACCGTCGTGTTCCTTTTGCTGGCCGGGATTTTTATCTTCTCCAGCCTCATTCAGATTTTCTTCCAGTGGTATTTTTTTTACCGCATCAAAGCATTTAAAGATATGAAAGGCGATGATGCGATCCATCCGCCTGTATCCGTTGTGATCTGTGCCCGAAACGAACTCGCCAATCTTCGAAAACTCATTCCACTTCTGCTGGAGCAGGACTACCCCGAATTCGAAATCGTGATCATCGACGACCGTTCGGATGATCCGATGTACGACTTTATGCTGGAACAGAAGTCCGTACACGAAAAGGTGAAGCTCGTCCGGATCAACTACACACCGGATGGAATGAACCCCAAGAAATTTGCCCTCACGATGGGCATTCGTTCTGCCCGGCATCCGAATCTTTTGTTCACCGATGCCGATTGCTTCCCGGCTGGAAAACACTGGATCCGGTCAATGGCGAAACACATGCACGGGAAAGAAGAGATTATCCTTGCATATGCGCCATACCATAAACAAAAAGGCTTTCTCAATCTCCTGATCCGGTACGATACGTTTTATACCGCTGTTCAGTATTTCAGTTTTGCCATGGCTGGATTGCCTTATATGGGTGTTGGCCGGAATCTGGCCTATAAAAAGCCGTTGTTCATGAAGCTGAAGGGTTTCAATAAACATATGCCACTCACAGGAGGCGACGATGATTTGTTTGTGAACCGTGCTTCTTCCGAAGACAATGTCTCGATTTGTCTGGATGAGGAGAGCTATACCTTTTCCAATCCAAAGGAAACATGGTATGATTGGTACCGTCAGAAAACACGACACCTGTCTGTTGGAAAGTACTATAAATCAAATCATAAGTGGTTGTTGGGATTGCTTGCCGCAACCAATCTGATGTTTTATTTCACTTTGATTCCTTTGCTGTTTTTTCCTTTGGGATGGCAGTTGTCAGCCGGAGGGGCATTTCTTAAAATCCTCAATCAGCTTATTGTTTTGAGCGGAGTGAACAAGCGATTAAAAGAACCAATTTCAATTGGTTTGTTCCCGATACTTGATTTTGTCCATTGTATGTTCATTTTTGCATTTTCATTTCCGGCTCGTTTTTCACGGAGGGCAACATGGATGTAGTCTACATTTCGTTTCAGGAGAGAAGTCCTGATATTTACAACAAGGTCATGCTTGCCAAAGAAGGCAATCAGAAAGCCATGGCTTTTTTGTTGGAGCGATATCGTAAGTCTCTGTTGTCCAT
>CAMCXM010000184.1 GCA_945883425.1 Spirosoma fluviale | reverse complement strand
TAGGATACGAAAAAGATGCATTCTTGCACTACCTGGATTTGGGTCCTCAGGTACGTTCCTTGAATAAATTCTCGAAGTCAATCCAGACGCAAAAGAATGCTTCATACAAACTGAGCAACTTTAAGAATGAGCAGGATATCGACAAGCTTGGTAAAATTGACCAGGTTTTGACGAGAGGCCAGCAAATTCTTGTACAGGTTGTCAAAGAGCCAATTTCCAGTAAAGGTCCCAGATTATCATCTGAAATTTCTCTGCCAGGCAGGTATGTGGTGTTGGTCCCGTTTTCTAATGCGATCAGCATATCCAAAAAGATCATTGAAAAAGAAGAGCGGCAAAGACTTCTGAAACTCGTTCAGGCAATCAAGCCGAATAACTTCGGTGTGATTATTCGAACAGTTGCTTCTCATAAAGAAACAGAAGAACTTGAGAAAGACCTCCGGACACTGATCAATAACTGGGAAGAAGGGATGAAAAATCTTCGGATTGCCAACCCCAAAGACAAAGTTATTGGTGAAATGAGTAAAGCATCAGCTTTGCTTCGGGATGTCCTGAATGAAAATTTTGATTCCATCATGGTTGATTCAAAAGAAGTCTATGATGAAATCAGAGAATACATTCTGTCTGTAGAACCCGATAAGGAAAGTCTTTTAAAACTTTACCAGGGAAAAGTAAAATTGTTTGAAGCACGAAATGTGGAGAAACAATTAAAACTCTCGTTTGGTAAAACCGTAAGCCTTCCAAGCGGTGGATATCTGGTGATTGAACATACCGAAGCCCTTCACGTTATTGACGTGAACAGCGGAAGTTCTGCCAATAAAGCAGACAACGCCAATCAGGAAACAACAGCGCTAAACGTCAATAAAGAGGCTGCCAAAGAAATTGCCCGACAACTTAGGCTGCGGGATCTCGGCGGTATCATCTGTGTCGATTTCATCGACATGAAGAACATCGAAAACCGGAAAGTGGTGTTCGATATCATGAAAGATGAAATGGCGAATGACCGGGCCAAACACACCGTTTTGCCTCTTTCCAAATTCGGACTGATGCAAATTACAAGGCAACGTGTGCGTCCCGATATTGCCGTAAGCACGATGGAAACCTGCCCTACCTGTAATGGAACCGGGGCTATTTCCTCTAGTCTGAACATCGGGGAAACCATTGAACACAACCTCGATTTCATCATGCGGAAGCAAAATGAAAACGGAATCAGCCTGGCAGTGCACCCTTACCTGCACTCGTTTTTTACCCAGGGACTGTATTCCAAAAGACTTCAATGGTTCGTTAAATACAAAAAATGGATCAACCTCCAGAAGGACAGCTCGCTGGGAATTCTGGACTACCATTTTAAAAACAAGTCAGGAGAAGAAATTGAACTGGAGTAGTGCAATCACCTCATCCTTTCGGAACGAACAGAAAACCCCTGAATTCTTCGGATTCGGGGGTTTTTGTTTTTATCAGACTCCCTTTAACTTGCCACCCTCAAAAAAAACATAATGTTCCAAAGTAACCGGATTTGCACGCTCCTCAATATTCAGTACCCCATCATTCAGGCCGGAATGGTCTGGTGCTCAGGTTGGAAACTGGCCTCTGCCGTCTCTAATCTGGGAGGACTTGGCATCATCGGAGCCGGATCAATGTACCCTGATGTATTCCGCGAACATGTACAGAAATGCAAACAGGCCACCAATAAGCCATTCGGTGTAAACCTTCCTTTGCTCTACTCCGACCTTGATCAATTGTTAAGTATCATTGAGGAAGAAGAAGTCAAAATCATAATCACATCAGCGGGCAATCCCAAAATCTGGACACCTAAACTTAAAGCATTGGGATGCACCGTCCTTCATGTGGTGGCCAGCCAGAAATTCGCACTTAAGGCTGAAGAAGCCGGCGTTGACGGTCTGATTGCCGAAGGATTTGAAGCCGGTGGCCATAACGGACGGGAAGAAATTACAACGTTCAACCTTATCCCGGCAGTATCTTCAGCCAGCAACTTGCCTTTGGTTGCAGCGGGTGGGATTCACTCCGGAGCTTCGATACTTGGTGCTATGGCACTCGGTGCAGATGCGGTTCAGATCGGAAGCCTGTTTGCTGTAAGTGAAGAGTCGTCTGCCCACCCGAATTTTAAGCAGTGGGTAATCAACGCCAAAGAAGGCGATACAAAATTGTTATTGAAGTCACTTCACCCCGTGAGGTTGTTGAAATCGCCATTTTCTGAAGCTGTAGAAGCAGCTGAAAACGCATGTCACACCAAAGATCAATTGGAACATCTGCTTGGAAGAGGCCGGGCTAAAAAAGGAATTTTCGAAGGGAACTGGGAAGAAGGAGAACTGGAGATCGGACAGAATTCAGCCTATATTCATACGATCAGGCCTGTAAGAGAACAATTTGAAATTTTGATTCAGGAATTTGCTGAAGCCCGAAACCAGCTGAATCAAAAACTCTCATGAGTCAGACAAAATGAATTGTTTACTTTTTTTTGATTTCCTTTTGATAATTGAGGGATAAAACTTTACTTTGCGGCCCGAAAATAAAGAAAAGATAATGTATCTGACAGCAGAAGTTAAAAAGCAGATTTTCAAGGAAAAAGGGTTTAACAAATCTGATATCGATACCGGTTCACCGGAATCTCAGGTTGCGCTTTTTACCCACAGAATCAATCACTTGACCGAGCACCTCAAAGTGAATAAGAAGGATCACGACACCAAGCTGAGCCTTTTGAAACTTGTAGGAAAGCGTAGAAGATTCCTCAATTACCTCCAAAAGGTAGATTTGAATCGGTATCGCCACATCATTGCCGAGTTGAACATCCGGAAGTAATCCGGTTTTCCATATCAAACACAGAGGGAGTCGGATTTCGGTTCCCTCTTTTTTTACATTTCCTTGATTTAAAGAATTTATGAAACCTACTCCAATTGTTCAGTCCATTAAGCTAAGAGATGGACGGGAGATAACAATAGAAACGGGTGTCCTGGCAAAGCAAGCCAATGGATCCGTTGTTCTTCGCATGGGAAATACCATGCTTTTGGCAACCGTAGTTGCCAACAAAACACACAAAGAAGGAACGGATTTCCTTCCGCTTTCCGTTGATTATCAGGAAAAATTTGCATCCAATGGTAAAATCCCGGGTGGTTTCCTGAAGCGGGAAGGCCGTCTTTCTGATTACGAAATTCTGGTTTCCCGCCTTATCGACAGAGCGCTTCGTCCAATTTTTCCAGATGATTTTCATGCTGATGTTCAGGTAGCAGTTACCATGATATCAGCTGACTTTAATGCACTTCCTGATGCTTTAGCTGGCTTAGCTGCATCTGCTGCAATCATGGTTTCGGATATTCCATTCAATGGCCCGATTTCAGAAGTTCGTGTCATCAAGAAAAACGGTAACCTTATCGTAAACCCAACCAGTACAGAATTGGAAGGTGCTGATTTGGAGCTGATTGTTGCCGGTACTGCCAAAGATATTCTGATGGTAGAAGGCGAAATGAACGAAGTGAGCGAAGATGAGATGCTGGAAGCCATCATTTTTGCACATGACGAGATAAAAGTTCAGTGTTTGGCTCAGATTGAATTCATGAAGAAAGCAGGCAAAGAAGAAAAATTTGCCTATGTGCACGAAACGCATGACCTGGATTTGAAAATAGCTATGACCGAAGCTTTGTATGACAAAGTATATGTGGTGGCCAAGTCCGGAACTGCCAACAAAAACGAACGCAAGGTGATGTTTGGTAGCATAAAAGAAGCATACATCGCTACGCTGGAACCTGATTACGCTAAAGAAAAAGCATCTCTTATTTCACACTACTACCACGACATCGAAAAAGATGCCATGCGTAACGCTGTGATGGATGAGAGAATTCGCCTCGACGGTCGGAAACTCGATCAGATTCGTCCTATCTGGACGGAGGTAGATTATCTTCCATCCGCTCACGGTTCTGCTGTTTTCTCAAGAGGAGAAACGCAATCGTTGACCACTGTAACGTTGGGTACCAAACTCGATGAGCAGATGATCGATTCAGCCATGCGGTCTGGATACAACAAATTCATGCTGCACTATAACTTCCCTGGTTTTTCAACCGGAGAAGTAAAACCAAATCGTGGTGTAGGACGTCGTGAAGTAGGTCACGGAAATCTGGCCCTGAGAGGTCTGAAAAAAGTGCTTCCGAAACAAGACGAAAACCCATATACCATCCGTGTGGTATCGGACATTCTGGAATCAAATGGTTCGTCATCAATGGCCACCGTTTGTGCCGGAAGTCTGGCCTTGATGGATGCCGGTATCAAAATTTCATCTCCGGTTTCCGGAATTGCGATGGGTTTGATCACCGACACCAAAACCGGACGCTACGCTGTTCTTTCTGATATCCTGGGCGACGAAGATCACCTGGGCGATATGGACTTCAAAGTGACGGGTACCGCTAAAGGTATTACGGCCACTCAGATGGACCTGAAAGTAGACGGACTGAAATACGAAATCGTAAAAGAAGCCCTGGAGCAAGCCAAACAAGGAAGACTCCACATTCTGGGTGAAATGTCGAAAACATTGGCCGAGCCGAAACCGGATCTTAAACCATCTGCACCTCATGTGGTGGCACTCAAAATTGAGCGTGAGATGATCGGTGCCGTAATCGGACCTGGCGGTAAAGTGGTGCAGGAAATTCAGCGCCAGACAGGAGCCACCATCAACATCGAAGAAACACCGGAAGGTGGATTGGTATCCATCTTTGCCGTGAACAAAGACGTACTCGATGCTGCTGTGAAGTGGGTAAGTGGTATCGTTGCAGTTCCGACTGTAGGCGATGTGTATGATGGAAAAGTAAAATCAATCCAGCCGTTCGGCGCATTTGTGGAATTCATGCCAGGCAAAGAAGGCTTGCTTCACATCTCTGAAATTAAGTGGGAACGTCTTCCAGATATGGAAGGTGTACTTGAAATCGGAGAAGAAGTGAAAGTGAAGCTGATCGAAGTAGACAAGAAAAGCGGAAAGTACCGATTGTCACGGAAAGTGTTGCTCCCAAGAGAGCCGAGACCCGGACAAGAAGTTGCTCAGGCATAAAACCAGAACCCATCCCGAAACGGATGGGTTTTTTGTTTGTTTTCAGTTCAGGATGAAAACCTCTGAATCATGTACTTTAACTCTGCGGCTCTCTGCGAAAAATCTCAGTGATCTCAGTGGTTACTGATCATCGTTTTGAGTAATCTTGTCATTCTATTAATGAAACTCCGATATGCTTCCCTCCTTTCCGCATTCTTGTTTCACACAGCCCGATCCCGAAGAAAAGGACGGTGTCTTTCTGCTGGAGACCCGGCTGAAGGAGGGAAAGCACGAAGAAGTGTATATCCGCATCCGGGAAAAGGAAGGCCACCTTATCAACGATGCACAGGTAAGGGCACTGCCCGACTTAGCGCCTGCCCCTGAATTCCAACGACTCTGGATAATGCGAAAGCAAAGTGCAGAGGCTGTTTGTACGCAGTTGGCGAAAACACCCAATCCCACCATCCTGGAACTGGGATGTGGCAATGGTTGGTTTAGCCATGTGCTGTCCGCCATGCCCGGCTCGTTGGTGCTGGGGATGGACATGAACCGCAAAGAACTCGGGCAGGCTGCGAGGCTGTTTCAAAAAGACAATCTGGCCTTTGCCTTTGGCGACATCGAACAGAATCCACTTCTGCCGGAAACCTTTGATTTTGTAGTTCTCAATGCGTCCATCCAATATTTCAACGATATAGAGGGTGTTCTGAGTATTCCGGAGTAAAGTGAGCCACCTATTCCGGAGTAAAGTGAGCCACCCATTCCGGAGCAAAGTGAGCCACCTGAT
>CAMCXM010000183.1 GCA_945883425.1 Spirosoma fluviale | reverse complement strand
CGCTCCGTGCAAAGCACCGGCTCCTTCGTCGCCGCCCTTCCCATCCGGGCCGCTATCCTACAAAATTCTGGTTCTCATTTACTTTAATTGCAGAGCAAGTCCGCCCCGGTTCGAGTCCTTCGACTCATTGCTTGGGTGGCAGACTTTTTCCTGGGTTTGACACGCATGTATAGTGTTATGAAAATAATATGCGTTTAGAGCGAATAGATGGGGTTTTTTGTTTGACATCCGGAAATTTGTATATGGAAAAGGGGCTTGGAAATTTGGGTAATGCCTCCAGAACTTTGCCCCATGGCATCGCTGAGCATTCATAAGAAGGGAAGTGACTATTATGTTACCGTTGTAGAGTCCTATCGGGATCCTGAATCAGGCAAGCCCAAAAGCCGCCAGTTGGTCAATCTAGGGAAGGTGGATGAAAAGACATTGAAGTCTTTTCGTCTCATGGGTCAAAAGCTATTACGGCTTTGTGGAGAAAGTCTGGAACAGATTCAAGAGCGAGGTGTCAAAGAACTTGGCCGCTACAATTACGGTTATGTAAAAGTTGTTAAGCTGGTGCTCAAAAGCTTTCAACTGGATGCGTTCTTCAACAAGATTGTAAAGCGGAACAAGCTCACATACAATTTATTAGATTACGTTGTACTCATGCTTGCCGAACGGCTTAACGAGCCCCGATCCAAGCTATCCAACTATCATTTCCAGACTGAGTATCTGGGATTGGGTAAGCTTGAGCTTCACCATTTCTACAGAAGTCTGGAGTATTTGGCCAATTCTAAAGAAGCTATTCAACAGCAGATCTATCAATCCAGTCGTGACCTTTTCAACCAGACCCTGGATGTAGTTTTCTATGACGTAACCACTTTTTACTTTGACTCTGAAATCGAAAAGGAAGACGCTCTCAGGCAAAAAGGCTTTTCAAAAGATGGGAAAATAGGCAATACTCAGGTAGTGATGGGTTTGCTTATAGACCGTGACAAGAGGCCGATCTGCTATCAGCTTTACAAAGGCGACACTTGGGAAGGAAAAACCTTTACGGATGCTTTAGAAAAACTCAAAAAGCAATACCAGATCGATAAGGTCATTGTAGTCGCTGACCGGGGTATGATGAGCAAAAGTAATCTGGAAGCGGTAGTAGAAAATGGCTATCAATTTATTGTAGGAGAGCGGCTAAGAGTATTACCCGAATCGGTTAAAAGCCGACTGATTGACCTGAAAAAGTATGAAATGGAATGGGTGATGAATGAAGACAAGAACCTTGTGGTTCGCTATTGTCAAACAGAATATGAGGGCCGTACCATCATTGGCACCTGGTCGAAAGCTAGGGCCGATAAAGACAAGAATGAAAGGGAAGAGCGCATAACCCGAGGCGAAAAGCTGCTTAAATCGCAGGTAGATATCAGTAAAAAAGCCCGTTTGTATTACCTTAAACCAAAAGAAAACAAGAAGGGCGAATGGGAACCAGATGAAGAGAAGAAAAAGAACGCCCAACGATTCGATGGTTTTCTAGCCATAGCCACCAATGCAAAGGAGCTATCAACGGTGCAGATTCTAGACCAATACAAACATTTGTTTCAGGTCGAACACAGTTTCAGAAGTTTCAAAACGTATCTGGAAACCAGGCCCATGTTTCACTGGAACGACACCAGAATCGAAGGTCATATTTGCCTCTGCTACATGGCCTACTCCATATTGACAGAAATCCAGATTAAGCTAAGCCAACAAAAGACCCCTCTGTCGGAAAACAAAATACGAAAGGCTCTCGACCACATGCAGCTTAGCGAAATCAAACAAGGGGGCGAGAACTTTTATATGCGCTCAAGTGAAAAGGAAGAGGTAAAAATCCTAACCGAAGGCCTTAAAATTAAACCAATACCAGAAATGGTCCATAAGACGCAGATATTCAACTATATATAGCGATTGTATATGGAAAGCTAAAAATACAACTGGCTAAAAACCAGTTTTTTATCCCAAAACTGTGTCAAACTTAGGCGGAGGGTTGATGTATCAGCAGCTTCCGTATAAAATGGGAGGCGATTTTGTTACTGATAGAAGGATTTCCATTGGTGCCTCATTTCCAATCATCCGGAAGGAGGCGAAATTTTCCAGACCTCTCATCAACCTTGGAATTTCGTATGGAAGGAGAGGTCTGAAAAATACCTATCTCGGTATGGAAAATTATTACCAGGTCAATCTCAGTTTTACTCTGAACGATTTTCTCTGGTTCAACCGGTATAAGATCGATTAATGTGGTTTACAGTTTTCCTTCGTAAAGAGGAAACTGCTTCATCCATTGGTTCACTTCTTTTCGTGTGTCTGACAAAATCGTGTCGTTATCGTGGTTCATCAGGACGCGATCAATGAGATCCACAATCTTCACAAAATCGGTTTCCATCAGGCCGCGGGTTGTCATGGCCGCCGAGCCAACACGTATTCCGGACGTTACAAATGGCGATTTGTCATCAAACGGAACCATGTTTTTATTGATGGTAATCTCGGCTTTAATCAGCGTATTCTCAGCCAGTTTACCTGTCAGACCTTTGCTCCGAAGGTCAATCAGCATCAGGTGATTATCGGTGCCTCCTGAAATAATTTTGTATCCTCTTTCAGTAAATGCATTGGCCATAGCCTGGGCATTTTTTCCAACCTGAACCACATAATCTGCAAAATCAGAGGTAAGACACTCTCCGAATGCGATGGCTTTGGCCGCAATGATGTGCTCCAGCGGACCTCCCTGCGTACCCGGAAAAACGCCCATATCCACCAAAGACGACATTGATTTCAATTCGCCTTTCGGTGTTTTCTGTCCAAATGGATTGTCAAAGTCCTGACCCATCAGAATCAACCCGCCTCTTGGACCGCGAAGAGTTTTGTGTGTTGTTGTGGTTACAAAATGACAGTGCGGAACCGGATTGTTGAGAAATCCTTTTGCGATAAAAGCAGATGGGTGGGAAATATCAGCCAGAAGGAAGGCGCCAACCTGATCGGCAATGGCTCTCAAACGGACATAATCCCAATCACGGCTGTAGGCAGATGCGCCACAAATAAGCAATTTGGGTCTTACTTCCAGGGCTTTGGCCTCTACTTTGTCCCAATCGATCAATCCGGTTTCGGGTTCCACACCATAAAAATGCGGCTCGTACAGTTTGCCAGAAAAGTTTACAGGTGATCCATGTGTGAGGTGCCCACCATGTGAAAGATCAAATCCCAGAATGCGGTCACCCGGCTGCAAAATACTCAGCATCAAAGCCGCATTTGCTTGTGCCCCGGAATGTGGCTGAACATTTGCCCAAACGGCACCGAACAATTGTTTGGCCCGGTCGATGGCCAGTTGCTCCACTTCATCCACCACTTCACATCCACCGTAATAGCGCTTTCCGGGAAGCCCTTCTGCGTATTTGTTGGTGAGCACAGAGCCCATCGCCTCCATAACCTGAGGAGAAGTGAAATTTTCGGATGCGATGAGTTCCAATCCGTATTCCTGACGGTGTCGCTCTTTTGCAATCAGGTCAAAAATTACCTGATCTCTCCGAATGTGAGTTGCCGTTTCTGCTGTCATTCTGTTTCGTTTTGAAACTGCAAAGTAAAAAGGAAAAGGCTTCCGAAGTTTGAACAGTTCCTTAATTTATCTTTTTGTAAAGCCTGTGTATTTTTCTTTACTATTGCCTAATTTTGTATTGACAGACGGAGTTTACAGGGAACAAAACAGTGTGTTTTGTGTTTTTGTGAAAATATTATTCGGTTGTTACCCACAGATGACGTTGTATGGCCAGAAAAGTTTTAGTTCTAAATCAGGATTTCACTGCTTTTACCATTTGCAGTGTGCCTAAGGCTTTTCTGCTTGTGTACATGAACAAGGCCGAAATGGTCTCAGAGGATGTCCGGGTGCGGCTTCGGTCGGTTACGACATCTTTCCCAATGCCTTCCATCATCCGGTTGAACCGCTATGTGAATCGTCCTTTTCGTCACGGAGGTGTGGTACTTAACCGTCACAATGTTTTTAAAAGGGACAGCAACCGTTGCCAGTACTGTTCTTCTCCCAAAGATTTAACCCTGGACCATGTTCATCCCAAAAGCAGGGGAGGCAAAACTTCCTGGGATAATCTGGTTACTGCCTGCCGGCCCTGCAACGGAAAAAAAGGGGATTTCACCCCGGAAGAAGCCGGAATGCGGCTGATGCAAAGGCCCTTTAAACCATCTTTTGTGATGTTCCTTCGGGATTTTAGTGATCGGATAAGCGACGATTGGATGCATTACCTTGGGCAAAAACAAGCCTGATTTTCTCGTTTATTCCATTCTGAAGATAGGCAATCCGCCATTTTCTGTTCTTTTGCTTTTATACTTCATCCAGTAATACTATGAACCAAATCACTGAATCCGGTGCATTTCGAATTTCCGCATCTGCTGGTTCGGGAAAGACCTATAGCCTTACCCGTTTGTTTATTCAGAGGGCTCTCCGGTATCCAACGGCATATTCCGGAATTGTGGCCATCACCTTCACCAATAAAGCCGCCAATGAACTGAAGGAACGCATTGTTTCCAGGCTAAAAGAACTCACAAATCCGGACCGAAAGGCGGAAGATCAGGATTTGTTTGGATTTGAAGACAGGCAGCAACTGGCCGATCGGGCACATCAGGTTTTAAAACGGGTCTTGCACGATTTTGATAATCTGAAAGTCACCACAATCGATTCCTTTTTTCAGTCGGTTTTCAGTCAGCTGGCCTATGAGGCAAACCTTCCTCCAGGCCTGAAATCCGAAGTGGACCTCACCTTGATAAAAAAAGAAGTGCTGGAAGAAGGAATCCGCTCCATGGGTGAAAATGAACTGAAAGTCCTTGTCCAGAATCTGACCGATCAGATAAGTGACACAGGTAAAAACTGGAGAGTGGTTGATAATCTCCGTAAGAATCTTCTCGGAAATCTTTTTGAAGAGAGAGTGATTCGTTTTCAAATGAATGCGGACGAAAGTGATATTCAGGATGAACGAATCATTGACGCCCGGAAAAAGCTTCAAGCCTATTTTCAGAGGATAGAGGAAGAAATACAGGAGTCGGCAGGTAAGGTTCAGTCCTATCTGGATTCCATCGGCTTTTTACCTTCACATCTGGATGCGGAAACGGATAAAACCTATATTTCAGAATATCGTGCTATCCAGAAAGCCGCTTCGGGCACCGAACTTCCAAAATCTACCCCAAAGACGCACAGGGAGGGTAAACTCTCGAAGCATCCGAAATCCAGACTTATTTCTGACTCCGAAAAGGAAATACTTGCCCCACTTCTGATCCGGTACAGTGAGGCAAAAAATGAACAGAACCAGGCCAACCATTCACTGGCCAAAACATTGGCACGGAACCTGGCATCCATCCGGTTGCTGGTTTTTTTTCGGAGCATTCTTCAGATGCAGAATAAGCGCAACAACCGAATCATTCTGGGAGAAATCAAGTTCATTCTGGATAAAATGATTGGCGAATCGGAAGTGCCGTTTCTCTTTGAACGGATGGGAACTCAGATTCATACCATGCTGATTGACGAGTTTCAGGATACCGATAAAATTCAGTGGAATGTCCTTTTGCCTCTTTGTAAACATGTGGTGGAGAGCAACGGACTGCTGGCTGTTGTGGGGGATGTGAAGCAATCGATTTATGGCTGGCGGGGAGCCGACAGTACGTTGTTTAAGGAAGGAATCGAAAAAACTTTGGCACCTATACGTGTGGTTGAGCAAAATCTCGACACAAACTACAGAAGTGAGGCCTGTATTGTGGAGTTCAACAACTGGGTTTTTAAGACCTTATCGGATTCGTTTGCGCAGGATTTACTGACAGGTGAGCAGGTTGTTTCTGATGCCGGCT
>CAMCXM010000182.1 GCA_945883425.1 Spirosoma fluviale | reverse complement strand
TAAGGACGGAACCGCTTTTTGTCAGAACGTTCATAAGTGCTTCAACGGGTAGGAGAGGAGTTAATTTTTAAGGTCGTTCAGAATCTGTTCCAGCCTGTATTCATCCACCAGTACCTGGCGTGCCTTACTGCCTTCAAACGGACCCACAATACCAAGCGATTCCATCTGGTCAATCAGTCGGCCGGCCCGGTTATAACCCAGTTTCATTTTACGCTGAATCAAAGATGTACTACCCTGCTGGTGACCCACAATAAGTCGGGCCGATTCTTCCAGCAACGGATCGAGTTCGGAAGGATCAAAATCAGACGAGGAACCTATTTCGTCACCCGGTGCTTCCGGCAGCAGATAGGCCATTTCGTAACCCCTCTGGTTGCCGATGTATTCGCAAATGTTTTCCACTTCCGCCGTCGAAATAAACGGACACTGAATCCGGATCATATCGCTGCCTAATGACAACAACATATCTCCGCCCGACACCAACTGATCGGCACCACTGGTGTCCAGAATGGTGCGGGAGTCAATTTTCGAAGTTACTTTGAACGACAATCGGGCCGGAAAGTTGGCCTTGATGATACCGGTAATGACGTTCACCGATGGTCGCTGGGTGGCCACAATCAGGTGAATACCAATGGCTCGTGACAACTGTGCCAGTCGGGCAATCGGTGTTTCCACTTCCTTGCCGGCCGTCATCATCAGATCGGCGAGCTCATCAATAATCAGTACAATAAATGGAAGGAACCGGTGTCCGTTTTCCGGATTCAACCGACGTTCCCTGAATTTCTGGTTGTATTCCTTAATATTTCGGCAACCAGCATCTTTGAGGAGGTTGTAGCGGGTGTCCATTTCCACACAAAGCGAGTTGAGTGTGGTCACTACTTTTTTGGTGTCGGTAATGATGCACTCATCGGCATCCGGCAAGGCTGCCAGAAAGTGTCGCTCCAATTTTGAGTACAAGGACATCTCCACTTTTTTCGGATCTACCAGCACCATCTTCAATTGGGATGGATGCTTCTTATATAAAAGTGAGGTCAGCAATACGTTGATCCCTACGGATTTTCCTTGTCCGGTTGCCCCTGCGATCAGGAGGTGGGGCATTTTTGCCAGATCGGCGATGTAGACTTCGTTGGAAATGGTCTTGCCCAATACAATCGGAAGGTCCATATCCGATTTCATGAACTTCTCCGTCGCCATTACGGAACGGGTCGATACCATCAGTCGGTTCTTGGTTGGCACCTCAATACCAATGGTGCCCTTGCCTGGAATTGGAGCAATGATACGAATACCAAGGGCTTCCAGACTCATGGCAATGTCGTCTTCCAGACTTTTGATTTTCGAAATCCGGATACCCGCATCCGGCACAATTTCAAACAACGTTACCGTCGGACCAACCGTCGCTTTTATACTGGCGATGGTGATGTTGTAATTGAGGAGGGTCTCAATGATCCGGTTTTTGTTGTATTCGATTTCTTCGGTGTTGATTTCCAGATCCTGAGAGCCATGGTGCTGAAGAAGTTCTAAAGGAGGGAATTTGTATCCCGACAATTCCAGCGTTGGATCGAACAGACCGAATTTCACTTGTAGTTGTTCAGCAGTGAGATTGTCTTCAAGCGACGCAGTATCTTCAATTTCTTTGTCAGATGAAGCAGCACCGACTTCAATTTGCAAGTCCTGATTTGAGGAAATTACAATTTTCTGTGGTTCGGTTTGGGCTGGGTTTGTGGAGGGCGGGTTTATTTCCTTAACGGTATCTTCTTCTTCCTCTGTATCTACCTCTGTTTTTGGATCAGAAAAGGCAAATTCCTTGTTTTCGTCTATTTCCTCTTCCGCTTCTTCTGTTTCCAATGTTGGAACCTTAGTTTTTCTCGATTCCTTTTTATCCTTAAGAGGAACAGTGAAGAAATTGTCTGGATTCAGGTGAAACACATAAACGGCCAGTACAAAGCCTGATATTCCGATCAGGATCCAGCTGGGCCAGCCTATCATTTCATTCAGAAACATGGCAGTCTCATAACCAACGGCACCGGGAAATGCACTCATGCTTCCTTCCAGACCACTTGAGTAAACGAAATTTCCAAGCAATATGCTGATCCACAAGACCAGAGAAAGAATCTTCCAATCGAATCCTGGAATCAGAACCAATGATTTTTTGAAAATGAGTTTGTAGCCGAAATTGAGCATCCAGAAAGGCACCAGCAACATCGAAAAACCGAGTCCTTTAAAGATTAGGTAATGCGAACACAAGGCCCCGATGTAACCTGCCCAGTTTTCTGTTTCTTTGCCCGCATCCCGCAGATTATTTTCCGGACCTGCCTCCACCACACTCTGGTCGATGGCACCGGTGAACAGATACGAAACCATCGCAATGACCAGAAAAATTCCGGCTGAAACACAAATCAGACCCATGACAAGAGTGAACTTGCGTCCCGGTGCCAGTTTGAGAGCCGGTTTGCGCTTTGGTTCTGCTTCTGCTGCAGGCGCTTTGAGAGTATTGGTAGGTTTGAAGGTATTCTGGGACATTCCCTGTTTTTTAACAGGGACAAAGGTAAAGAACTTGTCAACGTTTCATTCCTTTCCTTTTCAATTCCCGCTCATTCTGGCTATGCTAATCTTTTCCTCTCTGAGTGGATACGCACAGAGTGATGTGTTACCCGAAAAATTTGAGATTGTCTTTCGGACCGAAGGAATAAAAACTCCGGATAAAAAAGTGAATTGCCTTTCTCAATCAGGGGTCCAAACTGCGATAAAAGATGCTCTTTCAGATTTTCAGAACAATGGTTTTCCATTTGCTCAGGCCAGAACTGATACACTGGAATACGTTCCCGACGCCCGTTTTGTTGTCACCATCAATCCCGGACCGCCCATTGTTAACGGTGAACTGGTTCTGCACGGCGATTCCTTTGTACATGTTTCCACCATTCGTAACTGGATTCGGTTTAAAAAGAATGCGCCTTTTTCCAACCGGCGCTTTTCCCAGATTCCGTTTTTGTCTGCTCATATTCCGTTTGCAGAAGAATTCAGTACACCCCAGCTCGAATGGTTTGGCAACCAGGCCGTGGTGCATCTTTATCTCAGAAAGAGGAAAATCAATTCGTTTTCCGGAATTCTGGGGATTCTGCCACAGCCTGGTGGGGGCGGTGCCATCGTCACAGGGAATGTGGATGGCGACATTGCCAATCTGTTCCGACGAGGTATTTCTCTCAACTTTAAATGGATGAGGTTTGCCGCTTCTTCACAGACGGCATCCATAGCTTTGCGGGCACCCTCACTTGCCTCCAATGGTCTGGGCCTGGAATCAACCTTTGAACTATTCCGGCAAGATTCTCTTATCAACAAGCAGAAAATGGAATTTCTTGGAACCAACTCAAATTCTGGTTTGCTGGAATTCCGGTTCGGTGTGTCAATCTCAAATGCATCAGGTAGCCTTGCGACCCGCGACCAGGATGTGCAATCGATCGGGAACAATGCTCTCATTTTCGGACTTCGGTATGAACCGGATCCGCCTCAGATTCTCAAGGCCGACCGGAAATCCTTTTTTCTTCAAATTGCCCCTTCAGTAAAAGCCATCCGACGGAAAACCAGTAACCAATCCATTCCGCAATTCGAGGCCCAGTTCCGGGGCGAGTTTCCGGCCTACCGACCCAATGCGAGGTTTAGCCTGCAGAATGCATTTCAGGGTGGATTCTTAGCTGCCAGCCAGATCACTATACCCGATCAGTACCGCTTAGGAGGCAGTAAATCTTTCCGCGGTTTTAATGAGAATAGCTTTTTTACCAGCCAACACTTTCTTTATACCATCCAGCCAATGTATCGCATCGACCGGAATTTTATCGGTGGAGCCTTCATGGAGGCAATGCTGTACAATCCGGAAAGAAGCGCCACCATTTTCTCGTCTGTTCAGCTTGCAGCCAGTGTCGGTATAGCGGCCGAAATTGAAGCAGGGAACAACCTCATCCGGATTTCACTCGCCAATGGTTTTAGTAAGTCACTTCCATTTGATTATCAGACTACTAAAATTCATTTTGGATATGTGGCCCGCTTTTAACCTATTTTCGCCGAATTTTTTTCTCAGATGCTCATCATCGACATTGTACTTTCCTTCATCTGGGCCTTTGTAATTGCGGTTTTTGCGATACCGTCCATTATTTATGTGGCCCATTTAAAAAATCTGCTCGATGAACCCAATTTTAGGGCGGTGCACACCAATCTGACGCCCCGGCTTGGGGGGATGGCCATCTTTGCGGGATTCATGAGTGCTGTCACTATTTTCGGCACAGTAACGCCTCAGATTCAGCGGCTTCTGGCCAGTACACTGATTCTGTTTTTCATTGGATTGAAAGATGACATTAGTTCCGTGTCTGCGTTCAAAAAGTTTTTTGTTCAGATTCTGGCAACTGGAATCGTGATGTTTCTTGGAGACATTAAGGTAAACGATTTTCAGGGTTTTATGGGCGTTCACCAGATCGATGATCGCTTTGCGTATGCCTTTACTTTTCTGGTGATTGTGGGTTTGATCAATGCCTTCAATCTGATCGATGGCCTGGACGGGCTTGCCGGAACTCTTATTCTGATAAACTCTGCCGCATTCGGTTACTTCTTTTTCCGGTTCGGGGGCGCCACGTATGAACCCTTTGCGCTGGTTGCCTTTTGTCTGATGGGTGGAATTTTGGGTTTTCTACGGTATAATTTTCACAAAGCCATCATATTTATGGGGGATACCGGTTCGCTCGTCTGTGGTATGATTGTGAGTGTGATGGCCATAGAATTTGTCCAGATGAAGGCAGTAGAATCGGCGCCGTCCATTGCTGTTGCTATTCTTATTGTCCCTGTTTTTGACACCGCCCGTGTGTTTGCATTTCGGATTCTGAACGGGAAGTCTCCTTTTAGTCCGGATAAAAACCACGTTCACCACATATTAATCCGATCGGGGCTTAACCAGGTGCAGACGGTTTTATGTTTGTCATTACTCAACATTGCCACAATCGTAGCGGCCATCTCAATGGCACATCTGGGGGATAATTTCCTGATGATTTTTTACATTTCGTATTTCATCGTTTTCCTCTCGGTCCTGGAATATCTCTCCCGAAAAAATCCCCGTGTCTGAAATTGCGCTGAATTCGGTTGAATCCACTTTTCCTCTTTCCGCTATCACAGGGAAGAGCAATACCAACTTTCAGAAGCAAGCAACTATTGTCTTCGATGCAGGTGGTGCATTCCGTGTTCAGAACGAGCAGTTCCGGTTTGTGAACGGCACCATTTTGCAACAGGAAAATTTACCACAGACTTTATCTGTATCAGGAACCCTGCTAAATATGGCGTCCGGTTTGCCTCTGGTTTCCATTTTTTCAGTGGTGCTCATCATTGCGTTCCGGAATTTGTTCTTTGCACCGTTCCAAAAGTATTTTATCAGTCCGGTGAATAATTATGAGATCGATTTCAATTTCCAGAAGATTGGTGTTTTCCCGCTCATTTTCGCTGTTTTCATTATTTTATTCTCGATTTCAGGATTTTTGTCCAACCCGGATATCAGTGCCGGCCTTGACCTGAACCAGTACGTCAGAGAGTTCAAACTGCCACTGGAGATTTTTGGTTATCCGATGCTCATCAGTGCTGTTTCTCTTTTCTTTTTATCATTGTCTGGAAAAATTTTCCCATTAATATTTTCAGATATGAAGATCTTTTTTGGGTTATCTTTTCTTCTTCTTTTATGGAATTTTGCTTCGTTTGGATCTGATATTGAGACATTTGTCTCATTCAAGAGCTACTTCACAGCAGTCATTTCCATCTACTTTGTTTTACGGACATTTCTCTTTTTTCAGGTACTCCGTCGTTCCTACCGGTTTCAGATGCCACTAACACTTTTCTATATTTG
>CAMCXM010000181.1 GCA_945883425.1 Spirosoma fluviale | reverse complement strand
AGGATTTGTAGATTTACAGGATTTGAAATTGCATTCATCCTGTTAATACTTAAATCCTGGTTCAGACAACCAAGGGGCAGCCAACCCATTCAATATTCCGTACCTAACGGCACTAGGGCCAAATGTTGGCTGTTGTTTCTACCAATAGCCGGCACCTAAAGGCGCCAATGCATTTCCTTTGAACTTTGATCTTGCGACTTTGAACTTACCGGCACTCTGGCTTCCTGTTGTGTATTGTTTTTACCAATAGCGGGCACCTAAAGGCGCCAATGAATTTCCTTTGAACTTTGATCTTGCGACTTTGAACTTACCGGCACTCTGGCTTCCTGTTGTGTATTGTTTCTTCCAATAGCCGGCACCTAAAGGCACCTGTGCAAATTCCTTTAAATTTTGAACTTGCCACTATACACTTTCTTCTGGTTTATTTGGATGTTGAACGTCCCGCTTTGTGCCAATTAATGAAGAACCATGAATACAGAATGTATTAGAATCATGACCCACCAGAAATCAAAAACAAACGTCCCGTCCTTTGTAAAGATGGTTTATTGGAATGTGTGGGTTCTGATGCTGTTTCGTTCGGTGTCCCTTTTTGGTCAGGACCCCATACAAATCCATAACTCCGGAACGCTGGCTTCATTTCGTGGACTGTCGGTGGTGGATGATTCGGTGGCCTGGGTGTCGGGCAGTCTGGGAACGGTTGGAAGGACGGTGTCAGGTGGCAGGAAATGGCAGTTTTCGATAGTTCCCGGTATGGAGAAAGCGGATTTCCGGACCTTGTACGCCTTTGATTCGCTGCATGCAATTATTGGAAATGCGGGCAGTCCGGCAGTCTTGCTGCACACCGAAGATGGCGGCAAATCCTGGAAGGAAGTGTACCGGAATATCCATCCCGATGCCTTTCTGGATGGTGTGGATTTTTGGGATGACAATCGAGGAATGGTGTATGGAGATCCAATCAATGGTCGGCTACTCATTCTCAAAACAACCGATGCCGGTCGCCATTGGATGGAATTGCCGGAAGCTGAACGCCCTCGTCTTGATTCGGGAGAAGCCTCGTTTGCTGCCAGCGGTACCAACATTCGTACCTGGGGGAAGTCGAACGTGCTGATTGCAACAGGTGGTCGGATTTCCCGACTCTGGTTTTCAGAGAATGAAGGACAAAGCTGGAGGACGGTACCGGTTCCTATGTTGCAGGGAAAGGCCAGTCAGGGGATCTTTTCGGTGGCGATACACCACAAAACCTGGATCGTAGTGGGAGGTGACTATCTGGCTGATAGCGTCCGTAAACAGCATGTATACGTTTCCCAAAATGAAGGCAGGTCATGGGTTTTTCCCAAAGAACCCACTCAAGGATACCGTGAATCGGTGGAATGGGTAAAAGGTGCTGTCTGGTTTTCGACTGGACCCACTGGAACCGAACTTAGTCTGGATGCCGGAGATACCTGGCAGCCAATTTCAAAGACCCGGGGATTTCATGTCCTTCGGAAAGCAAGAAACGGAAACGCCGTTTTCCTGGCAGGAGGGAAGGGGCTGGTTGGGCGGATGGAGTGAGAATTAGGAATTAAGAATTAGGAATTAAGAATTAAGAATTAGGAATGCAGAGAAAAGAATGTCAACCTTGAAGGTTTTGATTCGGTCTCTGGAATCCAGCTTTTTCTGAATTAGAGAGTTTTAAGATTGCAGGATAACCTTCAAGGTTTTGGGTCTCTGGAATCCGATTTTTTCAAAATGAGCCTTTGATAAGATTGCAGGATAACCTTTAAGGTTTTGCGTCTCTGGAATCCGACTTTTCCTGAATGAACCTGTGATAAGATTGCAGGACAACCTTCAAGGTTTTGCGTCATTTTGATTTTTGATTTCCAGTAATTTGCGAATGAGTTCTCTTTCTATGGTGGGTGAATGAAGGAGGGAATTATGGACAATTCCTCAAAACCATTTTTTTTACATTCGGTTTGTTTTTAAAATTGAAAAAAATCTCATCTCGAACACCTATGAATATCAAAAAGATTGTACTGATTCTGAGTTTATTACCTGTATTTTTCTGCATCTGGGTTGCGGTTGCAAGGTCTTCCGATAATCAGGCAGATGCCATTTTGGGTGTTTGGTTATCTGGTACAGGCAAGGCAAAAATTAAAATTTTCAAGGATGCGGAAAGCAAGTACCACGGAAAAATAGTCTGGCTTCGGGATCCACTCAATGAAGAAGGCAAACCCAAAATGGATAAAAACAATCCGGATGAAGCCAAAAAGAAGACCCCATTGCTTGGGCTGCAGAATCTCCGGAATTTCGTTTACGATGGTGAAAAAAGATGGATTGACGGGCAGATTTACGATCCTGAAAACGGAAGCGATTACAGTTGCAAGATGGAACTCATCGACAACAACACCCTTGAAGTGAGAGGGTTTATCGGAATTTCTTTGTTTGGCAGAACCGACGTTTGGAAGCGCCAGGTCCTCAAAGCCAAATAGATTTCAACAAGAATTAAGGACTAACCAGATTCAGGCTGATGCCGGCATACAAAGGATTGCCGAGTTTGGATTCATAAACAAAGATTCCTCTGTCACTGGTCCGTCCTTCCGAAAAGTTGAATTTGTAATTCATTCGCCAGCCTGCCTGAACCGAAAGCCAGATGAATCCGGTGATTTTTTGTTCGTACATCAGGCGGAACTTTAGCTCAGAACGCCGAAGTTCAAGCTGATCAATCGCACTTCCCTTCGTGTTGACAAATGCGAGTTCATTCTTTGAAATCTGATAGCTGTTCCCTTCAATCTCAAATCCACCCAGGAGAATGGATTGCGGGGAAAAGTTATACCGCAAATGCGCCCGGGCTGGTAATAATATTTCCAATCCCCACTTATCGTTAAACGTTTTGTTCATCAGGAAAAGCGGGATGTATAATTTCTCTCCACCTCTCCAGGTTTGTGTAGCCCCGATCGCCCACATCATATTTTCACTTTTTTTCCAACCATACAGAGCGGCAAAGGTGTAGGTCGGTTTCGGGAGTTGTTTTTCCAACGTGTTCCAACCAAAATTTCCGGAGAAATCACCGAGAGCCGACAAAATCAGAAAATGCTTTTCATCCAGTGGTTTGAATGCTGTTACATTCAGGCCGACCGTTCGGAGTCCTTTGGTGAGGGCACTTCCGAGAGCCTCGTTGTATGGATGCGGATTGATTTTAGCTTCGGACTTTTCAAAAGAAAGGGAGCTTTCATAGTAATTCGCTCCAACATTCAGGATAAACCGATTGTTTGAAATGACGGGGGCATTGAACTGTCCCCGGGCTCCTCCGAAAAAGCGAACATTCTGTTCTTGAAAGGATTGATCACCAGCATCTCCTTTGTAAGTAAATTTCATATCAAAAGGTGCCTGCCACTCATAACCCAATGATATCAATTTGGTGGGTGAAAGAAATCGCACTTTCTGGGTGCAGTATTTAACCGATTCATCGGTACTCCCATATTGACTGTAGTCTTCTTCTTCAACCTTTGTTGAATCGGTAACCTGACTGAAAACAGGAAAATTAATCAGTGTTAGCAGGACGAAAATGCGTAAGGTGTTGGTTATCATAGGTAAAACAAGAGAGCCCGTTGCAAATATATGTCCCGGCATTATTCTGCAATACTTTTGGATCTTTTTTGTGGGGAATTGTTTTAACCCAATTCCAGGTTATGATAAGCTGTATCGGTAAATTTCGAATCGTTTCAGAGTGAGAATCCGATAGCAGCCACCCTGAATGATCTTTCGGATTCCAATATCCAATGGTTTGTATATTGGTCCAGGGAGTGTTTTGAACAGTTTTCTTCAATAGTCCAAAATATAAATCACAAAATTTCAACAAGTGTAGAAGGTCCGTATCTGTGCAGAATAGTTTGCTTTGCAAAAAATGCGAGCCACAGTGGTACAGACGATTTTTCGATGAGCTTCGAAGATTGTTGATTTGATGTTGATTGCTCTGAGCTTCCCTTTGTTTCGGCTCTTTCCTTCGCGGAATAAATCGGGTACGTTTTCGACTGTCCCGTTTGTTTGGACTGTGTTACAATCCGGGCATGATTTTCAGTTCATTCCGGTAGAGAATCACTTTCCCGTCGTTTTCCAGTTGTTTCAGCAAACGGGAAATCACCACCCGGCTGGTGGCCATTTCTTCGGCAATTTGCTGATGGGAAAGACTGATTACTTTCTTTCCGGTCTGGGCCGATTTCTTTTTCAGATAGTCCACCAATCGTTCATCCAGTTTTTTGAACGCAATGCTTTCGATAGACCGGAGCATTTCATTGAAACGATGGTTGAAACTGTGAAACACATATGTTTTCCAGGAAGGATACTGCAACAACCAGCTATCGAGTTTTTCGTGCGGAATCATAATGAGGTCCACATCCGTATCGGCAATGGCACGGATTTCACTCTTTCTCGATTCCATACAACAGGAATACGCCATGGTACAACTTTCGGTGCTGCTGATGTAATACAGGAGAATTTCCCGTCCGTCTTCATCCTGGCTCATCACCCGGATACTGCCATCGAGGACCAGGGGCATTCCTTTGATGTATTTATCATAATCGATGATGACATCGCCTTCTGAAAAGGTCATTCGCTGACCCGATTTTTCAATATCGGTTATCAACGCGGCTTCGAGAATCGGTCCGAGTTTTTGTCTGAGTTCTTCCATATCAATCGTAGAAATCCTGGCAGGTATTGCTATTGCAATAACCATTCCTTTTCTTAGAATCTGGTCATTGGTTTCATTCGATGCCAGCTTTAATCAAGCAGCATTTCATGTTCCGATGGGCGTCCAATTATTTTTCTGCCACCAATGCATACACCATCGGAATCCGGTTGCCCAATTTTTCGATCTGGAATCTGCCCGGCTCTGGTTCAACTGTTCCTTTAAAACAATTGTACGGTGAATAGTCGTATTCCTGAAAGGACGTGATCCGGAGACCTGATTGAATCAACGCAGAGAATACTTCTCCGATGCCATGGTTCCAGGTGATGTATTGCTGTTCGATGGCAGCGGATGTATCGGCATAGGTGCCGGCTTCGGTTTCAATGATGGGACCTGAATTGAAGTACCGGTAACCGATCGTATCAAAATCATTGTCGAACATCCAGACCACCGGATGAAATTCGGCAAAGACGAACCGTCCGCCAGGTTTGAGGTAAAGAGATACGATTTCAGCCCATTTGTTCAAATCAGGTAACCACCCAATCGTGCCATAGCTGGTAAACACGACATCAAAATGCCCGACCAGATGATTGGGCAAATCGTAAAGATCGCAGCAAATGAAACTGGCCTTTTCCCCAATATCGAAAGCCAGTTCAATGGCCTTTTCAATCGCCAGATCCGAGACATCCACACCGGTAACTTCCGCACCCATCCGGGCCAGAGCCAATGTGTCCTGTCCGAAATGGCATTGCAGATGGAGAATCCGCTTTCCACGCACATCACCGAGCAAGGGAAGTTCAATTTCTTTGAGGGGGGTGCTCCCTTTTTTGAAACCCTCTACATCATAAAATTCAGAATCCACATGAACGCGGGTTCGTTCGTTCCAGGATTCACGATTGATGGAGATGTAATCAGGAGTTTGTTCCATGGATCATTATGTACACAGTTTGCGCAGAAAACGTAGTTTCGAGAATCCGGAATTACGGCTGTTTCCCGGACGGGTTCGTCAAAGTTAGTACGGAATCCAACATGGTTTTCGAAATCACCGGTAGGAAGTGCTTTCTGTCAGGAAAATTATATGGGTTGTTCGTGAACGAATTGATGCCGGAAAAGTCAAATATTCTGTTGCCAAAATGGTGTTTCAGTACGTTCATATCCCGGCTGCTGAATCGGATCTGGTCGTATAAAGGGGTGATCACCACATAAAAGTTGGTGTGGTGCTTT
>CAMCXM010000180.1 GCA_945883425.1 Spirosoma fluviale | reverse complement strand
AGAGAAAAGTTCATGGCCGCATACATCACCATGGCTTCTGCAGGACTCACATTTAAAAAGGCTGCCACAGCTTTTACTTCCAACGGAATTTCATCTTCCGGGCATTTGCCGTTGAAGATATTGGTGGTCATTCTTCCATACGTACGGATGCGCTTTTCAATAAGGTCGAGTGCTTTGAGGGGGGTATCTACATCTTCGGGCAGAACGGTTTTTTGGCTTAGCTTTTCCATTTCTTCTTCAGTAATCCGGTTCGCTGATTTACGGTTGTATTTATTCATGGTTTTTAAAAAGGATTGATTTGTATCTGATCATTATTGGTCCGATAGTTTCACCACCAGACCCGACATTGGGTAGAAAATCATCATATCGCGAAAAGCAGACGGGTCTTCCATATTTGCTTTTATCATAGTGCGGTAGGCGCTGAGTTGGGCATAATAGCGGCGGGCCGAATGGGCACCATTGCCGCTAATTTCTGTTTCCCCGCCCTGATAGCTTTTGAAGTCGATGAGAAATACACCGTTTTTTCCTTCAAGAACCAGGTCGGCGGTACCGGTCCATACCTGTCCGTTTTCAAGGTATTCCAACGGGAGCTCTCGATGGAAAAGACAGTCTTCACCTGCGATGTCGCGGCACCATTGGAAGAAGTCGTGATGGGACTTTTTCAGCAACTCCAGCTGCTCTTCAGAAATGCTGAAATTCCCTCCAGACATTCCGGCCAAACCTTCGGTGGTAAGTCCGGTGATATCTTGGATGTAAAAAATGGCATGAAGCAGGTTTCCCAGGAGTTCATCTTCTCGCCCGGTAAACAGGTTCTCGAATCGATTCTGTACCGGTTTAATTTCCAGACGATCGCCGATTTTATGAATTACCTGCACTTGGCAGTTTTGGCTATCCGGAAGATTGTCAGCACGGCTGGGCTGAAAGAAATAGGGTAAACCCGATTGAATACTCAGTGGGCTAAAATCCGGCAGCACATTTTGCTGATGAATTTCTTGCAATTCTTCCGGCACAAAATCGCCGATCAGGAACGGCGGAAACGCATGATCGTTGATGATACCGTTGAAATTCATTTTCCCTTCTGCTTCCAGCATGGAACGAAAGCCCACATAATTTTTGTTTTGAACATCTTCGGCATCCAGGTCTACCAGATAGTTTCTTGCACGGGTAGCTGCGACATACATCAGCCGGTGATGCTCGTCCCATTCTTTGGATGTAAGCCTGGCTTGTAAAGCAGGGGCTAAAACAGCTTGTGGATTACCGGCATATTTTTCAAGGCTACCGAATGGAAAAAATGCCATAATCACATGCATTTCTTCCTGTTCTGCATCTGTTTGGTCAGAAAAAGAAGAGTTCTTTCCATCGGTCCTGATTTCAAAGACTTTATCAAGATTCACCAGTTTGTCAAACATGCCTTTGTTACCGACAGGAATAACCACCGGCCATTCAAGGCCTTTCGATTTGTGCATTGACAATACCTGAATGGCATCCGTACCGCTGGGTGGAGCTGCAGCAAAACTATTTCGTTCAGACTCCATCCAACCAAGAAAGTCCACCAATAGAACGGACTTGCTTTCATTTCTTGACCTCATTTCAAAATCGGCAGCCATGCTCACAAATTGCATCAGATTGTTTCTTCGCTGTTGTGCATCCGGAAAGGCAGAAACATGAAGCATGAGGTCGAGCTCCGCAATCAGTTTTTCGGCCAGGTTCTTTATGCCCCAGAACCGTTTCTGTCCCGCTATTTCCAGCAGTTTGGTGAAGAGTGTATTTTCTTCCGGAAAAGGAAGGTCATTGGTTTGCCTATTCAATAGGAAACGGCCTGCCTCATGATAGTTGGTCTGCAGGGTTAATAGGCTTATTTCGGTTATAGCAAGGTTATCGGAAGGATCCTGCAGGTACAGGAAGAGACTTTGCATCAGACGGAATTCAGCTGATGAATAAAAATCTGACTTGCTGCAGGCCACCGGAAATCCAGCATCCAGAAGTTCTTCGGAATAGCTGTCAACCTGGTAATTACTTCGGCAAAGAATCGCAACGTCAGCAGCACGGACAGCACGCAATTCACCATCTTCCAGAACCTGAAAGTTATTGGCTGGATTCAGAAGATGCGCCACGGCACTAATAAGGGTTTCGGATATTTTTGGAATGCCCTGTTTGATATAGCGAACAAGCGGAGCAGGACCGGGAATCGCAGATTTTACTGGTAACAATCCAATCAGGTGTTCTGCATCAAGGGTTGCCTCCTTATGGTTGCCGAAAACATCATCTTTCCAATTATCAAGGTCACCGAGATCATTAAACCCAGTAATCAGTTCCCGGTTTATCCGAATCTGTTGTTGCTGGTTCTGAAGCAAAAGCCCAAATACATCGTTCGATAAGTGGACAAGCTCTGGAACCGAACGATAGCTCGACTTCAGCATTCCGAAATGAACATCATGACCAACAAACGGAGCCTGGCCTAATCTGATCTTGCTGATAATATCGTCAACAACAGTGGAGTCGGTTCCTCTGAAACCGTAAATGGCCTGCTTTGAATCGCCCACCCAGATGTTTTCTTTTACAATCTGCAACAGCTCTGAAAAAATGGAAATCTGAATTTCATTGCAATCCTGGAATTCATCAACCATTACAAGCTTCACCGTTTTGCGAATCTCTTCCTGAATTTCAACCCTGAACTGCTCGTTTTGGAGAAGCTCCAGAAAGTAGGACTCCATGTCGTTGTAATCGATCAGATTGTTCTCCTTTTTGAAGTTTACATAATCGGAAAGGCATTCATGAGCCAACCCCATTACGATGTCCGTATAATCCTGACAATGCTCAAAGAAGACCGGATTTTGGGTAACGTCTCTCAGAATTTCAATGTACTCCTTAGTCCTGGGTAAAATATCCAGGTTCAATTCAATTCCGGTGATGAACTGGCCATCACCGCCATCGAATTTTTTATTGAACAGGTTCAGGTAATCCTTAAAGCATGTTGGTTGAAAGTTTTCAATTGCCTCAATTCGGTTAGTCGCTGCTTTTATCGAAGCTGGTTTGCAAGCAGGATTCCGATCGGGATGATCCGGTAGGGCTCTTAACTCCCGGATGGCATCAGCTGTCAGTACTTGCGGTATCAGATTCAGAACAGAACCTTGCTGAGTATTTCCGGTATGGGTCGAAACATTCGGATAAATTATTTTCAGCCAATCCATACTTTTTTGATGGCTTTTGCTGCCTGGACCCAGACTTTTTACGCCATTTTGAACTGCTTTGTTTAGAATTTCCGCCAGCTGATTCCTCCATGCATTGGGGTCGTATTTATTTCCACCCTTCTCCTGAAATGCAAAAACCCGGTTCAACTCATTAAGCCTTTTTTCAAGTTCAATCGGGATATTTTTGGTCTTCAGCATATTCCGGATAAACCGGTCTCCAGACGCTTCGTCCAGCACTTCGGGTTCCGGCGAAATTCCAAAATGATACCAGTAACGCCGAATGTAGGACAGACCCAGACCATGTATTGTACTGATGGAAGCCGAACGCAAGGCCATTACGGCTTCCGGGCTGCATCCATCTTCAGCAATTTTTGCCAAAGCCCGATCTCGTATTTCAGATGCGGCTGCCCGGGTAAAGGTGCTGATCAGCACCTCCTCCGGTTTCAGAATGCCCTCTGAAATTTTCTGCGAAAGAGTCTTTACCAGGAAGCTTGTCTTTCCAGAACCGGCACCCGCAATAAGAAACAATAATTTTGACATAACTACTTGTGTGGATTAGTTGAAGTGTTGAGTGATGGTGAATAATTCCGTTTGATACTCGGTTTTTTCTTCAGTCTGAGTAATCAATCTGCCAGTCTGATTCTTTCTGTAATTCAAATCATCAGGTCCAAATCCTGTTCCCGTTTCTATTCTTCCTTCTGCGAGTTCAGCCGCTCTGAACAAAATGGAATTTTTTAGTTTCAGGATTGTATTGGTTGCATTGTCGGTGGTAAACTCAGGCTCTGTGGGCTGTCGATTCATCAAAGCCGGTATTTTCCAGGATGCAAGCCCCCCAATCAGCACTTTTTCAGGAAAAACCAGATAGGCCATACTTTGAATGCCCTCATCTATGAGAGAATAAACAGAAAGCTGAACAGAGTCATTTCCCTTTACCAAGGTTCTGAATTTATCGGCTTTGGAAGACCATTTCAAATCGATGACAATCTTATCTCCGTCATTGTTTTGCAACAATAAATCGGCCTTTCCTTTAAGAGAAGAAACCGGAATATCCGGGTGATTCTGGATTTCGAAACTCCTTTCCAGCCCCAACACCTCAAATCCATTACAGCTGATAAAATCCAGTAGGCCAGCCAATCCATCCATAGCATCATCCGTAAATTGATTCAAATGAATTCTGTTTTCCGGTAGCAATAGAAAGGCGGCTTTTTCCAGAATGGCCTGATTCAAAAGGTCCCTGCGTCTGGTTTCAGATCTGTCTGCATCCTGAATCCCCAATACCAACTCCACCAGCCGGTGAAAGGCATTTCCTTTTTGAAGGGATTCCGAATCAAACTTTATAGCGTTGGAGTCCCGGAAATGGTTCAGTTTTGATAGAAGCCATTTCATTGGTTTCTGAATTAACTTTTCAAGACTGGTCGGACTTTCAACTGTATTGAGCTCCCATTCTCCGGATTGCAGATTTTTGCGTAACAGATTTTCCCGGACCCATATTTTCAAAGGATCGCCCATTTCGAAATAAGGTGTTCTGCTGATTTCAGGGAAGGCATCCAGTTCAGTCCATGGCCAATTTTTAAGTCCGAACGCCTCCATTTCTTCTTCTATGGTATCCGGGCGTTTCATTAACTGTTCAAGTCGGGTATTCAGAACCGACATCAGTGGATGCCGGCCCGATCCTAAGGCCATATTTTCTGGAATAACCAGCAGGCATTTTTTTCTGGCCTGAAGAATTCCCCGGCAGTAATTCTGCCATTCCCTCTTTTGAATTACGGCAGGCAATTCCGGGAAGTAACTTCGTTCGCCAAGATCTTTCAGCAGAAACTCATGAACAGATGTACCAAGTTCTGTGTGTGGCGATACCCCACCGGAACCGGTATCGAAAAAATTCAGCCAGATTATATCGTTGGCCTGACCAACAAGGCCCCCTGGATTTTTAACCAGAGAATGAGAACCCGTTTCTCTTTCTGCAGACGGCATGGACTTTTGACCAGCCAGTTTTTTCATTGCCCGGTTGAATTTTACATGACTAATGCTTTCATCGTCCCAGCTTTCCAGAAAACGAATGACATTTTCTGCCACTGCCTCCGTTTCATCAAAGAGTGGAGAATCCTCCGGTAGCCTCTCTGCAGTACCGGCCCATTTTTTTACAATCCTGAATATCCGTATCAGGGCACTAATGGTGGCCTCATCATTCCTGTTGGGCTTTGGACTTACCGGAATAATAGAGCGGATATCTTCTTCGCTCAAGCCACCCCAAATCGAATTCCCCTCTTCTTTTTCTTTGCGGAACCAATCCTCAATTATGCTCTCCCACTGCGGACCGAATCCAAAGTTCCGCCCAAGGTGGTTTCTTAATTTCCACCTCAATCCAGACGGTATGGGACAAGGTCTGCAGGATAAAAAGGCGTGCAGACTTTTTACATCCTGAGGAAGAAACAACGGAGAAGCCACCAAACCCGGTAATTGCAGACCACTTACTTCTGTTCCACTTAATCCAGCCGGTGCAGGAATGCCAAATTTCCTGAGACCGGATTCATTAAATCCAAAGGCAGAACCAATAAACTGAAACTTTTTATCTGTGCTCAGGATTAAGCGGGCAAGGTATTCATAGAGCGGAAGCCTTTCCTTGATCTCAACTATCTGGAATGAACCATCATCTTCTGGTTTGATAAGGTCTGGTTGATCGCCTTCCATTGTCTGTATCAATACTCTCTGAATGGCAGCCAGGGTACTGGACTCATCAACTGCATGCACCTCCGGTTTGCGGAATTCGATCTGCATGCCGGCCGACTGAAGTTTGCCAATTACGTTCAGATAAAGAGGTGTGATGGAGTCACTACCATCATGGCAAACCAGTTTTTTCCCTGCTAAAGTTTCAGGAAG
>CAMCXM010000179.1 GCA_945883425.1 Spirosoma fluviale | reverse complement strand
ATACAACAAAGGGCAAGCAGGATTCACTCGGCCAGTATGGTTCGTATTATCTGGGAATTTGTTATCTAAAAAAGGACCAGAAGCAGTTTGCCTACAATGCCTTTGATCTGGCCAGCGAAATGAAGGCCGATCCGCACATTCAGGAAGTTGCCTGGTTCAATGCCGGAAAACTGGCGTATGATCTGGAGAAATACTCCGATGCGGTGGAAATTCTGAAAGATTTTGTTGACAACTACCCGAACAGCAGCCACACCGTCGAGGCCAATGAACTGATCGGGGAAGGATTGCTCAACAGCAACAATTTTGAAGCCGCTCTTGCCTATATGGAAAACGCCCGGGTCAAGACTGATCGACTTAGTCTGGCTTATCAGCGGGCAGCTTATCAGCGGGGAACTACATTGTTCAATGACGGCAACACGGTGAAAGCAGCGGAGTTATTCAACCAATCATTAAAATACCCGAGCGACAAAGAAACACAGGCAGCAGCCCATTTCTGGCTGGCTGAAAGCTATAATCAGGATCGCCTTTACGCCAAAGCGGCGGCCGAATATGCTGCTTGTTTGAAAGTGGAAGGCGTTTCATCCATGCCTTATTTTTCAAAGGCAAAATTCGGACTTGGGTATGCCAACTTCAATCTCAAAGATTATTCCAAGGCATTGGGTTATTTTAAGGACTATCTGAGTGATGTCGAAAAATTGCAGCAGAAACCCAATTATGCAGATGCACTCCTTCGCTACGCCGACTGTCTGTATGCAACCAAAGATTATCCCGGCGCCCTCCGTTCATACGACAAGGCCATGGATGCCCGGACAGCCGATATGGATTACGCCTTCTATCAGAAGGGGGTTGTGTATGCTGTCCTGAAGGATTTTGAAAATGCCCGTACCAACTTTTCGGTGGTGGTAGAGAAGTATTCGAAGTCCCGTCTTTATGATCAGGCTCTCTATCAGAAAGCACAGATGGATTTTGAATCCACCAATTATCAGGCCGCCATTCGGGGATACAGCAACATTATTGAAAGCATGCCAGGCAGTCCGGTTTTGCCGTTTTGCTACCTGAACCGGGGAATTTCAGCTTCCAATCTAAAAGAATACCCGGCAGCGGTGAAAGATTTCAAACAGATTCTGGATGATTACCCAGCTCATTCAGCTGCCAATTCAGCCATTCTGGGATTGCAGGAAGCACTTGTGCAAACAGGTGATGTGGATCAGCTCAATGAATACATCGGCAAATACAAAAAGGCCAATCCTGAATCCGATGCCCTGGAAAGTATTGAGTTTGAAACCTGCAAAGCCTTGTACAACAACCAGAAATACGAGAAAGCCATCACAGGTTTCCAGGAATACCTGAAGAACTATGGCAATTCGACCTTTGCTGCTGAAGCGAAGTTTTTCCTTGCCGAATCGCAGTACCGCAGCGGTAACAAAGGTGAGGCATTGCAGATGTATAAGAACATTGTGTCACAGGGAAAGAGCAACTGGTACATCCGCTCCACTTTCCGGATTGGAGAACTGGAATATGCTGCCGGTAATTTCCAGTCATCGGCTAGTCAATACACCACATTATTGAATGGTGTCGCTAAATCGGCTAAAGATGTCAACAATGCGACATTGGGACTTCTCGAAAGTCTCTATCAGCTTGGTCGTTACGATTCAGTTGCCACATTGAGTGCTGAACTGCTGAAGAAAGAAAATCTTGCCCAGGATGTTGCCAATAAGGCTTCTCTCTATGCCGCAAAAGTATATGTTGGCAAAGGCGAATACGAAAAGGCCATTGATGAATTGCTCAATACAGTGAACAACGCTCAGGACATCAACGGTGCTGAAGCGCAGTATCTGGTAGGAGAGGTGTTCTTCAAACAGAAAAAATACAACGAGTCGCTGGCGGCTTTGTTCGATCTCAAAAGTCGTTTTGCGGCTTATCCGAAATGGTACAACAAAGGATTTTTGCTGATGGCCGATAATTATGTAGGGCAGAAAGAATACTTCCAGGCTCAGGCCACCCTTAACTCCATCATCGAAAATGCCAAAGACAAAGAAACCATCTCCGGTGCCAAATCAAGACTAACATCCTTGAAAGCCGAAATGGGAGAAGATCAGAAACCATAAATGGTGAGAGGTTTGTGGTGCGTGGTTATTGATGAATGATGAGTTATGAATGATGAATTATAAATGAATTTAGAATGCAAACTCTTCACTCTTAATTTTAAACTCTTAACCATTAACCACTAACCACCAACCACTAACTCATAACGTATTATTTAAATGCCAATAGACGTACTTTTAGGTCTCCAGTGGGGAGATGAAGGAAAAGGAAAAGTTGTTGATTTTATCGCCCCGTCGTATCAGGTGGTGGCTCGTTTTCAGGGTGGTCCAAATGCCGGGCATACGCTGGTGATGAATGGTGAGAAACACGTTCTGCATCAGATTCCGTCGGGTATTTTCCGGCCCGATACCGTCAATGTAATTGGAAATGGTGTGGTCCTCGATCCCGCTGTTTTTTACAAAGAGGTGGTGGCCCTGGAATTGAAAGGAGTGGAAGTGAAGCAAAATCTCTTTCTTTCCAATCGTACCCAGATCATCGTTCCAACCCACAAACTCCTCGACCGTGCCAGTGAGGCATCCAAAGGCGACCAGAAAATCGGCTCCACGCTGAAAGGTATTGGGCCGAGTTATCAGGACAAATACGCCCGACAGGGTTTGCGTTTGGGCGATATCCTGAGCCGCGATTTTGAAGGACGGTATCAGGAGCTTCGCAACAAACACCTCGAACTGCTGGAAAAAGGCGGTTGGGACAGCGACGAGCTGGCCGATATGGAAAGTCTGTTCTTCGAATCACTCGAAAAAATCAGACGGTTCCAGATTGTGAATACTGAATACTTACTGAACGATTGTCTGTCCAAAGGGCAATCGATTCTGGCCGAAGGAGCACAAGGTGCTATGCTCGACATCGATTTTGGCAGCTATCCGTTTGTGACGTCCAGCTCGACCACAGCTGCCGGCGCCTGTACCGGTCTGGGCATTGCACCCCGACACATCCGCAAGGTGATTGGCATTACCAAAGCCTATTGCACAAGAGTGGGTTCGGGTCCGTTTCCAACGGAGCTTCACGAAGAAACCGGTGAGAAAATCCGTCAGGCAGGTCACGAATTTGGTTCCACGACGGGCCGTCCGCGTAGAACCGGCTGGCTGGATCTGCCCGCTTTACGCTTTGCCAACATGGTAAACGGAACTACGGAGATGCTGATTATGAAAGGCGATGTTCTTGACTGTTTTGACGACATCAAAGTTTGTACGGCTTATCACGACAACAATGGAAACGTAAGCAGCGAACTGCCATACGATATGGTCCGAAGTGAGGTGCATCCAGTTTACCACATGCTCGAAGGCTGGCCGTCTGGTCTGCATGAAGCCAATTCCTGGGATACGCTACCCGATTCCTTCCGCCGCTACTGCAAATTCATCGAAGACCAGACTGGTGTTCCGATACGGATCGTCTCTACAGGACCTGGCAGGGAACAGACGATTGAGCGGTAAGGAGAGATTCGTTTGTACGATCGGCTGGGTTGCTGAGTCTTCAGGTTTACGATTCTGTCCGTAGGGGAAAGTCTCAGCCAACCCAACGGGCCCACACAATAAATACGGCCTGAAACGCAAGCCTGCCCCAAACTGCTGCAAGTGGAAGTGTGATTCCATCCATTACCCTTCCTCCATTTATTATGTGGGGAATGTGCACGGCCAGAAACGAAAGAAGCAAGGCCACGATCAGCCAGGAAGCCCGGTTCCGCCATTTGGACATCAGCAAGCCAACGCCACCAGCCAGTTCCAGAACGCCACTGATGAGCACACAAGCCAAAGGATAAGGGATGAAATCCGGCATCACCTTGACATAAGTATCAGGTAGAATAAAATGCATCACACCGCTTCCGATGAAGATGATGGCCAGGAGATAACGGAGGATGGTTTTGGTCATGAAGGTATTGGTTGATTATATCGCAAAGTAGCATTCATTTTAACCCAGATTCCGCAAGAGAAAAAGCTTTTGGTTCATGAATAATTGATGTTGCGTAAGCCCCAACTTCGTTTTTCACCTTACGTCCTCTACCTTGGAGAGCTTGTCCCGAGCCTGCCTCGGGAACCTGTCCCGAACTGGCCTCGGGAGTGGCTCTCATGGCGCCATGACGACAGATTTAGGTGAGGTTATAAAACATAGAAAATCAATCATTTACATCCTATTCCATAATCTGGGTTGATTATCCAACTCGGAGTACTACAAACTATGCATTCTGTATTATCCATTCATCATTCATAACTTATCACTCATAATTCAGCACACTAAACGCCTGTCCCATCATCCATAACCAATAACCACGCACCAATAACCCATAACCAAAAAAAGGGCAGCCTCCGAAAAAGCTGCCCTTTCAATCGGTTCAAAACCGAATTACAAAAGTTCCGTTATCTCTTTGCTCATCGGATCAGTACCGGAACCGAAAAACTTGAGGACCTTGCCATTTTCATCCACCAGGTACTTACAGAAGTTCCAGCTGGGGGAACTGCCCACACTGCCGTTTGCATCTTTGTTCGACAAGAAGGCATACAATGGATCTATTTCTTTTCCTTTTACCGAAATCTTGGCAAACATTGGGAAGGTAACCCCGTAGTTCTTTTCACAAAATCCTTTGATTTCGTCGTTGCTGCCCGGTTCCTGCCCACCAAAATTGTTGGCTGGAAAGCCCAGCACCACCAGTTTGCCAGCGTATTTTTTGCTTAATGCTTCCAGTTCTTTGTACTGCGGGGTATTTCCGCATTTGCTGGCCACGTTCACGATCAGAAGCTTTTTTCCCTTGAAAGAAGAAAGTGGAACGTCTTTTCCGTCGATACTTTTCATGGTAAAATCATGAACGGATGTTTTCTTTTCGGTGCTTACACTCATGAATAAAGTGATCAGGCTGATCAGGAGTAGTTTCATATTGTTGTTGGTATAATTGGTAAACCTGAACTCTGGGAAAAGGTTATAAAAAAACCTCCCGGAGGAGGTTCTGATAAGATAATATCTTAAAAACTAAGCATCTACCGTTTCAGAAGCAAGCTTCCGGGTGGCGGCATCTACAATGTTGTTATTTTTTTTTAAACCCAGTGAGTTGTTCACCTGCTCGGAAAGTCTTCCGAATGTAGACGAAAGCTGGTTCGATAAATCATCTTTCAGATCGGTTGCCTTGTCCGAAATAATTTTACGGGTTTCTTCACCGGAGTTCGGAGCCAGAAGGATTCCAGCTAAAGCACCGGCAGCAACGCCACAAAGAAAGCCTACAATTACTTTTTGATCGTTCGACATATGGATTCTAATTGTTAAAAAGTTAAACGTTGATTTTGTTCAGAAATGCCTGATACTGAACGAGTGTAAAAGTAAAGTATTCACAACAATTCGGTCACAGAAAAATGAAAAAAGAATTTTTTTTAACAAGAATGGCAGATTCAAGTTATCGAGTGAAGTGTTATCGCATATCAGCGGAAGTGAATTCCGAACTTATTTTACAGATTATCGCAGGTCTACCGCCTTAAACCCCGGAAATTCAGCCTTATTCCAGGTGAACTGACCTGCTTCCACTTTGGTAAGGGCCGCAAATTTCTTCACTTCAAATACTTCCCGGTCGTTGCTTCCCCGCTCAAACAGAATCCATTTCATGATGGATCGGTTCTTCTTATCCACAAACAACCGGATTTTACTTACCTCTTTCTGAATGTTTTCAGGCTCCAGATCCAGCGTCTGCCAGACTCCGGTTTTGGTTTTTACTTCTCCCATAAACATGTATTTATAGCCTTTCTGGTAAAAGGTATAAATGCGTTCCGGGGTAATGTCATCGGGCTCAGGCTCATAGTCTGAAATCGTCACTTCCTTCGATTTTTTATCGGCGCTCCACACCACTTTGCCATCACAGATCAGGGTGATGTTGCCGGAAGACAGTCGGTATTTGTTTCCGCTTACCATGATTTTCCCGCTTCGGGTACTCTTCACATCACCGGCATTATTCTCCGAATCGTGCGAGAAATCCGCCGAAAACCCCGCCATTTTCTTATACCGCTGGCCCACCTCATCCAGTATCTTTCCCGCCATCGGATCCTGTCTCGTCTGAAAAGAAAACAAG
>CAMCXM010000178.1 GCA_945883425.1 Spirosoma fluviale | reverse complement strand
CCGAAAGATTCGAAAACCATTTTGGGTGCCGTCCGTCAGAGAGCAGGAGAGGGGAATGTGGTTTATAAGCCAGGAGTGAATTTGAAAGGAGCCACTCTCACGCCCAATGAAGAACTGATGGCGGAAGCAGCAAAAGCGGATGTGATTCTGCTTTGTCTGGGAGAAGATGCCTATGCTGAAATTCCGGGAAACATTGATGATCTCAATCTGCCCGAAGTTCAGAAGGACCTTGCCCGAACGCTCTTTAAATTCGGAAAACCGGTGATTTTTGTGCTGGCCCAAGGAAGACCACGGATCTTTACCGATATTGAACCTTTGGCCACATCGGTTCTACTGGCCATCCAGCCAGGTTTGAAAGGAGGGGAGGCCATCGCTGAAGTCTTGTTTGGTGATGTGAATCCAAGTGGTAAACTGAGCTTTACCTATCCAAAATATCCGAATGATCTGCTGATGCACGACTGCCAGATTACCGAAGTGATGCCGGAAAGCAACGATCTCACCAAACCACAGTACAAACCAATGTATCCGTTTGGTTTTGGTTTGAGCTATACTCGTTTTGCCATCAGTCCGGTGAAAATCAACAAGCCAGAACTGAAAGGAAAATCGGATTCACTGGTTGTAACATTTGATCTCACCAACACCGGCAACCGGGAAGGAAAAGAAGCGATCGATCTGTTTACCCGTGACCATTTTGCTTCGATGATTCCGGCCTATCGAAAGCACCGTAAGTTTACCAAGCTCTTTCTGAAACCGGGTGAAACCAAACCGGTTCGCTTTGTATTGTATGCCAAAGACCTTGAAATGGTGAATGCTGACAACAAATCAGTAACTGAGTCAGGCGACTTTTCAATATATGTGCAGGATCAGGAAGTGAAGTTCAGGTATTCAGAATAGACACATTTATCTTTACCCAAAAGGACAGGCCTACACCTGTCCTTTTTTTTTCATTTTATGCAATAGATGTGGAA
Source organism: Spirosoma fluviale (assembly GCA_945883425.1). Lineage (GTDB taxonomy): Bacteria > Bacteroidota > Bacteroidia > Cytophagales > Flexibacteraceae > CAMDMI01. Next base: position 5,182 of record CAMCXM010000178.1, on the reverse strand, counting down.
CTTTTTGATTTTCACATCTTTCGTTTCTCCTTCGGAGAAACTACGGAAGATGTGAAAGAAAAAGAAAATCAAAAAGTTAGCATCCGGTGTAAATTTCCAATGCATAAAATGGGTTTATTCACTTCACTCGGAGATAAACTGTTTCAAGGTACCTTTCACTGGTTACACCCAGATTATGCAATAGGATGTAAATGATTGATTTTCTATATTTTACAACCTCACCTAAATCCTCCCGAAGCCAGTTCGGGACAGGTCCTCCAAGGTAGAGGACCTAAGGTGAAAATCAATCATTTATGAACTAAAGGCTTTTTCTATTGCGGAATTTGGGTTAAACCCCGAACTGCCCCAAATGATGCTCCAGGTGTTTGGCGCACAGGTTGTTCCATTCGGTTGAAGTGAGAGCGCCGAAGGAATGCGATTCCCGTCCTTCGAAATGTGCGGCCCCGAGTTGCTGTGTTTTGCGGATGTAGGCGATCAGACGGGACTTCTCCTTTTCAAAATCCCTTTCATCCGAAATGAGAAACTGAGGTGCCGTCCTTGAACTTTTCGGATAGGGCTTCTCGTTCACCACCCCTGATTTGACAAACGTTTTCAGGATAAATCGAAGAAACATCCCCGGTTTGGGATGCTTGTCTTCATACATCATTTCGTACGTCACGTTGCAGTGCGCCAGCATCTGGGCCACCGACATTTTGCCCCATTGCGGCTGCGTATCCGGACGGAGTTGGTTGATGCGATCGATGTATTGTTCGCTGTCCTGTGTAGAGAATATGTTTTTCATTTAGGTGAGGATGTGTGGTGACAAACGTAAAAAAATAATCGGACAGACAAATCTTTCAAACGGTCATTCTGCAAGATCTGAATTCATCGGAAACAAATGCAAAGTGTGTCGCCTACCGATAAAGTCCGGGAAAAATTCGGGGATGCCAAGTGTTCACGGCCAAAAAAAATCCCCGGACAGGTCCACACCATCCGGGGATTGAATTATTTAAAATCCGCTTGTTCATTTTTCGCCCGCAGATCCAAATGGAAGACATTACCCTTCCCACTTTGAACCTTGAACGTTCCTCTTTGAACTAAACCTATTTTAGTTTCATCAGCAGATACGAATATTCCAATGCCACTTGCTTTGCCCGCTGGTCGTTGGTAGAGGAGCCGGCATGGCCGCCTTCGGTGTTTTCATAATACAAAACCGGATAGCCCATGCTTACCATTTTAGCCGCCATTTTCCGGGCGTGTCCCGGGTGAACCCGATCGTCACGGGTAGAAGTGGTGAAGAAAACTTCCGGGTATTTTACATTGGGCTTCAGATTCTGATACGGTGAATACTGGCTGATGAAGGCCCACTCTTCGGGTTTGTCCGGATCGCCGTATTCGCCCATCCAGCTTGCTCCGGCCAGCAGTTTGTTATAGCGTTTCATATCCAATAAAGGCACCTGGCAAACCACCGCTTTGTACAGATCAGGACGCTGAGTAAACGAAACACCCATCAGCAGGCCGCCGTTGCTTCCGCCCATAATCCCCAGTTTTTGAGCCGAGGTTATCTTCTTTGCAATCAGGTCTTCGGCAATGGCGTGGAAATCGTTGTACACGTTCTGCCGCTTTTCTTTCAGTCCGGCCTGGTGCCAGTTGGGTCCGAATTCACCGCCGCCCCGGATGTTGGCCAACACAAATATTCCACCTTTTTCCAGCCAGGCAATTCCACGCACGCCTGAATAGCCCGGTTCCAGAGACACTTCAAATCCGCCGTAGCCATACAAGAGGGTAGGGTTCTGTCCGTTCAGAACGGTTTTTTTGGATGAAACCACAAAATATGGTACCATGGTTCCGTCTTTAGACTTCGCCTTAAACTGTTCTACTTTAAAGCCACTCGCATCGAAAAAAGCAGGAAGCGATTTTACGGATTTCAATGTATTGGCACCCGCATCGGCCACAAACAAAGAGGAGGGCGTGAGGAAGTTGTTGAAATTGAAAAAATACTGGTCCGAAAAATCATCGGTCGTAATCACATCCAGACTTCCGAATTCAGGAGCGTTGACCTTGGTTCGGCTCCAGCTTCCGTTCTGGAATGAATAAATACTGAGTTCACTTTTAACGTTGGTGAGCACATTGACCAGCAATTTGTTTTTGGTGTGCGAAACACCGGCCACACTGGAAAAGGCATCGGGTTGAAAAATCAACTGAACGGTTTTCTTTCCAGCCACCATGTCAGCGAGATTGGCGGATACAATCGATCCTTTGGTGAATGTTTTTCCGGTGACGGTCCAGTCGGATTTCAGATTGAGAATCAGCTGTCCGTTCAGTAAAGCAGCCATCTGGGTTTCCTGTGGAATGTCAAGTTGGATGTTTTTTCCGTTTTCCCGGATGAAGGTCTGGTTGGTGTAAAACGTCATTCCCCTGTCCAGAATCAGATGCGTTTTACCTCCGTCGTGTACGGCAAACCCGCTGCAGCTCACATCTGCAGTGTCGCCTTCGAAAATCAGTTCGGCGTCTTTCAGTAAGGTTCCCCGCTTCCATAATTTTACCTGTCGGGCATATCCGGAGGTCGTCATCGTACCGGGACCAAAATCGGTTGCCACGATCAGGGTGTTTTCATCCAGATAGCTGGCCCCACCTTTTGCTTCTTCCATTACAAATCCATTTTCGACAAAGGATTTGGTGCGTGTATCAAATTCTTTCACCACTACGGCATCGCCACCACCTTTGGAAAGGTTGATCAGAAACCGCTCGTAGTTGGGATACAATCCGGTCGCTCCTTTGAAAACCCATTTCACGTTGTCGGTTTTGTACATGGCATCCAGATCGAGAAGCGTTTCCCAGGTTGGTTTTCCACTGGTATACGACACGGTGGTTGCCCGGCGCCAGATTCCACGCTCGTGGTCCTTGTCCTGCCAGAAATTGTACACATAGGTTCCTTGCAAAGAAGGATAGGCAATCCGGTCGGCCGAATTGAGAATTTCGAGCGTTCGGTTGTAGATATCGGTGTACGATTTTTCTTTCATCAGCCTGTCAACGGACAGCGTATTCTGCTGATTTACCCAATCAAGGGCCTTTTTGCCATCCACTTCTTCGAGCCAGATAAACGGATCGGGTTCAGACGGCATCGCATTCTGAGCGAAAGCAGATGTGGAGATAAGTGACATAGAAAAGTAAAGCAGTGAACTGGAAAAATGGCGAAAAACAGATTTCATAGGCGTGTGCTGTAAAGAAGGTGTATCCGACCCGTCGTGAAAACGGACGGTGCGCAAAACTTCGATTTTTTACTGGCTGAACCAAACCTCGCGGACAATGATTTTACCAGCGGCAAAATTACAGTGTCTTTCGTCTGGTTTATTGTTTAGAATGATAAGGATTGAATTCAGCGGTACCGTCCTTTTGCCCGATGGACAGAAGAAAGTAGGTAAGTCTGGCAGATAGGGTTGAATCAGACCGAAATGGTTTCCTGTTCGGATTTCTGTTGATTTCGAGATTCTTATTTGGCCAACAGGAAATTGAATAAAATCTGGCTGATCAGGTTGGTGGGAATTCCAAATATGATGTTGCCCAGAAAGAAAATGGAGGCAGAAGGAAAGACGGGAAGCTCATTGGTAATCTCCACCGGATCCTGAAAAATGGCCCATACAAACGGAAGAATTCCGGTGACGATGGCATTGATCAGGTAGGATTGACCATGGCTGATTACATTTTTTCGTTTGTAGAGCCAGGCACAAATCAACGGAACAGCCACAAAAGGAAGTAAGAACAACAGAATGTACAGGGTGGTCATGGTTTCGGCATTTTGACAGGCAGGAACAAAGTAGAATTTTTACCCTTTCCTGATACCGAAGCTGAGAAGAATCAGCTGTTCACCATTTAAATAAAAGTCCGCAATCGGCTGAAAACCTGATTCGTACCGTCCTGATTCAAACCTACAACTTCAACAGTTTTGTTTGGCTTTGCGCAGTGTGGCGCACATAGATTCCGGCGGGCCAATCCGAGGTATTGATCCTTCCGCTGGCGGAGATTTCAACCGGCATTTCTACCCCAAGAGCGTTGAAAATTCTGAGGCTTTCTTTGTTATCAAAATTCCGGATCTGAATGAAATCTGTAAATGGATTGGGCATTTCTGACGCAGGAGAAGTCTGCAATGAAAGGTTGCCTGTCGGCTCCGGTAAAACAATAAACTGCCCCATCATTCCTTCGTCTTCATGAGTTAATATGTGGCAGTGAAACATATAAGGCATTTCGGTGTCTCCGAAATCGGAGAACCAGGTAATGATCCTCAGTGTCTCATTCGGGCTTACCATCACCATATCTTTTCTTCCTCTTTCTTCCGGACCAACCGGTGCACCATATCGGTCGATGATGTAAAACGGAAACCCATGCATGTGAAAAGGATGGGCCACAACCGTCTGATTGGAGAGTGTCCATATTTCGGTTGTTCCAACGGGAATGGAAAAATCGATCCTTTCCATGTTAAAGGTACTGTCGTTCAATAAAAATGGTCCGGCCGCCGAACCAGGGACAACGGAAGAAAATACAATCGTCCGCTCATTTGTCGATTGCGAAAGCGGATACCTTGTCTGTTCTGCCAATGTATCAGGCAACGTTGTGATGCCACCCGGAAGGGCAGTCTGCACGCGAAACTCGATGATGGAAAAATCGATACCGTCCAGCGGACTGTAATTTGGAGGAGAGCCAACCGGCATCACAATGGTAGGGCCACCTTGCGTTCCAGGAGGAATTTCGGATCCGAAACTTTTCAGTTCCAGTGACTGGCCGTTCATTCCACTGAAGTCCACCACCAATTCAACCCTTTCTCCGGGTGCGAGTTTCATGCGGGTTACGGAAAAGGGACTTCCCAACAAACCGTTATCGGTTCCGATCAATGAAAAGCTCCGGTTATCCGGAAAGCCTAAAACAAAATTACGGGCATTTGACGCATTGAGAACACGGAACCGAACCATTTGAGCAGGGACTTTGCAATAGGGTTTCCAAATCCCGTTGACCAGAACAATGCTGTCCTGCTGACCTTTGGGTAAGATCCGATGGGCGGTATCGAATTCCAGACTTTGAATGATCAGGGGGAAGTCGTCCACACCATACTTTCCTGGAATGGCGGGTTGGGGTTGCGCATCATCCCGAACAATAATCATCCCAGCGGCTCCTTTCAATGTTTGTTCACCTGTTTTTCCATGAAAAT
>CAMCXM010000177.1 GCA_945883425.1 Spirosoma fluviale | reverse complement strand
AATTGAGGTTGCTGATTTTGCTGATTTTGTTTTGAAGAAATATGAAGAGGAGATTTTGCAGAAGGGGATGCAAAAGATGGTCGAAGATTCCTCTTCCTTTGATTTCCTCCGAGAAGACGAAGAACTGTATTCACTAAAGGATCTAAAAGAAAAGTTTAAATGAAAAAAGGAGATATCATCCTTTTGCCTTTTCCATTTACAGACTTGTCGGGCAGCAAGCTTCGCCCGGCTTACGTTTTATACGCAACGAAAGAGGATGTAACGGTTTCATTTGTCACCACCCAAATAAAGTGGAAGGAGAAGTCAGATGTGATAATAAAACCTTCCGTGCAAAATGGGATAAAAAAAGATTTCGGGTTTCAAAAATTGCAACGGTTGATATAGGTTTGGTATGGGGCCGCCTGGGTTCGATGGAAATGGAATTGCAGGAAATCGTAAATCAAAACCTAAAAGAACTTTTGGATCTGAATTAAGCAATGTTGTGCTATATTTCGGAACCGTCCGCATAAAGTGAGCCTGCTCCCAAAATAGTCCGTACCTGTCGAAACTTAATGCCGGGAGCGGGGTTCCAAACATGTCAGGCTTTCCATCTACATATCGTGCAATATTTCGTACCCAAGGGCACTTATTCAAAAGCGTGTCGCTCGTTTCTACCAATAGTTGGCACCTAAAGGCGCCTGTTGGGGTTAGTGGTTTGTGATTATTAGTTGAAAATAGACAATCAACCTGCCGTTATTGGCTCAACCAACAGAACAACTCATAACCAATAATTTATAACCAATCACCCCACAGTTTCGCATTCATCCTACCATCCTTTAATCCTGTAAATCATGATTCAGACAATTGAGAAAGCCAGCCCAATTTTGTCAGAATCCATGCTAAAGCTTGGCAAGCAAGATTCTCTGGATTTTAAGATTTTCAGGATTTTAAATGCATTCATCCTACCATCCTCAAATCCTGTAAATCCTGGTTCAGACATTCGCCACCGCCATGACGTAGTCCGAAGACTACGCCAAACACCAACGGATCACTATGAAGAATTTGAATTCTGCATTTCATTCTGCATTCCATTAATAATTCATCACTCATAATTACCATCACAAACCACGCATCACAAACCACGAATCACAAATCACGCATCCCAAAATATTATCCGCCCGAGTCCGCTGTTATGACCAGAACCCAAATGATTCAGAACCATTTCCGGATTGCCGGGTTACATTTGATCAGGTTACCCCTTTTGTGCGCCAATGAAGACCGTAAAGTTTGTAGTAGATGATAAGAAGCAAAGAGAGTTTGCTGCCGCTGTCCGTAAAAATGTGAATGCGTATTTTACCGACAACAACATTTCTCCGAAAGGAGATGCCACCATCGTAATCCAGAGCGTGACGATGCTCAGCCTTTATCTGGTGCCGTTTATGGTTTTGCTGTTTGTTCCGATGGGTGCCTGGCCCGCGTTTCTGCTGGTGGTTCTGATGGGCATTGGAATGGCGGGAGTCGGAATGTGCATCATGCACGATGCCGTCCACAGTTCGTATTCGAAAGCCGAGAAAATCAACAAATTCCTTAGTTTTTTCAGCATGTTCCTTTTGGGCAGCAGTGTGTTTACCTGGAAAATCCAGCACAACATCCTTCACCATACCTACACCAACATTGATGGCCATGACCATGACATCGATTCCAAAGGACCCATCCGCTTATCGGACCATGTGCCGGTAAAACCGATTCACCGCTTTCAGTATTTGCACGCTTTCTTTTTTTACGGACTGATGTCGTTTTCCAAACTGATGAGCGATTTCCGTCAAATGCGGGAATACACCCGTGAAGGCTTTTCAAAACGATACAACATCAATCCAACGACTGCCTACATCCGAATGGTCGTAGCCAAAATCGGGTACCTGGCCTTGTTTATCGGACTGCCGGTCTGGCTCACACCGTTTAGTGGCTGGCAGATCTTTTCTGCTTTCATGATCATGCACTGGACAGGTGGTTTTATTATGAGCACCATTTTCCAGATGGCCCATATTGTGGAGGGCGCCAGTCAATACGAACTGGCCGAAAGCGGGGTCGTGCCCACCGATTGGGCGGTGCACCAGTTGTACACCACGTCGGACTTTGCCCGCGGTAATCAATTTTTAAACTGGTATGTGGGTGGCCTTAATTTCCAGATTGAGCACCATCTGTTCCCCAATATCTCCCACGTTCATTACCAGAAAATTGCACCCATCGTAGAACGGACGGCACAGGAATACGGCCTGTTCTACAACCTGAAACCTACACTGTCGTCCGCCTTCTGGTCGCATGTGCGGCGGTTGAAGCAGCTGGGAGGAGTGCCGGTTTGAGTTTCGAATAAGTTCCACATTTTTATTTGCCCCTTCCAATTGGTACAGGGGCTTTTTTATTTGAAATCAGAAGCACAAAAAAAGCCCGGCATTCAACTGAACACCGGGCTTTCGTTAATTAAAATAACGGGTAATTAATCGTATAAAAAGGTGAATAAGAAAGTACCACATTTCCTTGCTTGGGCCGACCGAAAATCTGTCTGCTCAACGGGTTTGTGTTATTTTGAAAGGTCCTTGCGTTCCCGCCTCTCCCTTGTTGTTAGCTTGTTCTGCCGCAACTGAAAATGCTTTTCCTGCTGCGATGATTCAAATGTGTAGCAACCAATCCGCCCTGAAAAACGAAAGTGGTAATAAAGTGGAAAAAAAGAGGCTTTATAAAAGCCTAAGAGATTCTTTTATAGGATTTTAAAATATCATTCTCCTATAAAAAAAGTGGATAGCCAAAAGCAAAAAATGGACAGGTTTTTTAAAAATCGGCCGGATTTCAGGCTTTCCTGATCTCGGTCCCGATGAGCATCACCATCTTTTCAAACTGCTCTCTGTCCACCGACGCCTTGTTTTTAATCTGCGCCCGGTAGTTGTAAATGGTGTTGGAGGAATACCGAAGGAAGTGGGCAATCTTATAGCTGTCGTGTATCCCCAGCCGGATCAGCGCAAAGATCCGGAGCTCGGTTGTGAGCAACTCCCCTTTCTTCGGAGACACGGCCTGAGACTTATCCAGAAGGGCATTGAACTCCGTCACAAAATCAGGGAAAAGCTGAAGGAATGCCTGGTCAAAATTATGGTAGAATTCAGCCAGCTCTGCTTTGATCAAATCGGGTGATTCCGAGAGCCGCATTAATTCGACCTGTTGCTTACTCACCACCAGACGGTGCACTTTTTTCTGGTACGCTTCCAACTTGTCGATGTAGGCCGAACATTGGTTCAGAAAGTGCCCGATGTATTCTTCCTTGATGAAGTTGGCTTCCTGCAAACGCTCGTTGAGCTCACTCAGATTGGTGTTGACGGCCTTGAGTTCTTCATTGAGCTCATGGAGATACTGGCGGGCTTTGGAGAGTTTCTGTTTCTGCAAATACACCATCAGAATGGCAAGCAACAGAAGGACCGAGATTCCGGTTACCGTCCAGATATACGTCCGGAGCCGGTCTTCCTGCCTTTTGGCCTGCAACTGATAGGCTTTGGTGATGATGGGGTAAATCTTGGCAATCTCAATTTTACGCTGACGGGCATTGTAAAAATTGGCATCGGCCATGGCATAGGCGATGTAGGCATTGGCTCTTTCAATTTCACCTTCGTCGTAAAAACGAATGGCCAGTTCCGTGAGTGAAGTATTCTCTTTTACCACGGCTTCTACATCGGAAATGGCAGACAATATCCTGTATTGTCTTTCTTCCACTGGCTTGCCCTTCAATCGGTAGAGGTACGCCAGAATCGCCGTTGCCCCTGCATACTGAGCGGTTCCGGGACGGATTTTGGTTTTGTAATAATTGAGAAGAATGGTTTCGGATTCATCCAGATTGCCCTCGTTCATTTGTCGGATGCCATATTCCAGCTGGTATTCGTTTGATTCAGTTGGAAGAATCCGGAGAAGAGAATCCTGGTAGGATTTCGCTTTGAATGTGTATTCCGGTGCAAACCTGGAATCCTGTGCGTACTCCCGCAAGGCTTCATACACCAGCTTCTGGGCATGGTAATATTGAATTTTGAGCGAATCTTTCAGCCGGGAGGGACGGATTCTTTGAAGTGACTCAATCGCTTCTTTGTACAAACCCGCCGAAATGAGAATCTCCGACAATTGCAAGGTTGATACAGTAATCCACGCCTGATTCCGCACCTGTTCGGCCAGATCCAGATTCACATTCACATAATGAAGGGCCGAATCAAACCGATATTGGCGATATGCCGCGAGCAACCGGTTGTTAAACTGAAAGCGGGCAGCATCGGAAAGTCCGGGTCGCTGTTCCTGTTTCTTAAGAGCTGTAATCGTATTTTCCTTTTGCTGAATAAACACCTCCGATCGGGCCATGGTGCGATCGAGACGATCAAGCAGGGAATCCACCTGTTCCTGAGCAGAGGCAGTAAATTGAAAAACGAAACAAAAAGCGATCAGGACAAATGACTTGAACATTCAGGTTAATCAGGCAACAGAAATGAGGTTTAAAATTGACAACCTGATTTCTGATTTTGTTGTTTTGAAAAGAAGTACAATTTGAGGATGCAGTATAAAATAAAAAACCCAGTCAGTTTCTATACCGACCGGGTTCTTATGGAATAATTTCGCTCTCTTAGCTCATCCAGTTGGTTTTTCCTTCCGGATTCCACTTCACAGACGTCTTTTTCAGTTTGGTCCACAATTCGATGGAGCTCTTTCCGGTGATGTCGTTCACCCCGAACTTGCTTTCGTTCCATCCACCGAATGAAAATGGCTCTCTTGGAACTGGCACACCGATGTTCACACCAATCATACCAGCCGAAGCACGCTCCATTACCTGACGGGCCACTCCCCCACTTTGGGTAAACACAGATGCCGCGTTTCCATATTCCGATGAATTTTCAATGGCAAGTGCTTCATCCAGATCTTTGGCCCGCATGATGGCCAGTACCGGGCCGAATACTTCTTCTTTGGCAATGGCCATGTCGGGCGTCACAAAATCGATGACGGTTGGTCCGACATAAAACCCACCTTCAAAGCCTTCTACTTTCCAGTTCCGTCCGTCGACAAGCACTTTGGCTCCGGCGTTTTCAGCCTCTGTAATGTAGCGTTCGATCCGTTGTTTGGCCTCGAGAGAAATGACGGAACCCAGATTTTTACCCGGAATGATCTTTCGGGCTTCGTCACAGATTTTCGAAATGATGGGATCGATACTGCCCACAGCCACCATCGCCGATGCGGCCATACAGCGCTGTCCGGCACAGCCCGACATGGAGGCGGTCACATTGGAGGCCGTCATATCCGGGTGGGCATCCGGCATCACCATCAGGTGATTTTTCGCTCCGCCCAAAGCTGTGCAGCGTTTGAGGTTTGATGTCGCTCTTTGGTACACAATCTTGGCCACTTTGGTGGAACCGACAAACGATACCGCCTGAATTTCGGGATGGTCGCAAATGGCTTCGACAATGGCACGATCGCCGTTCACAATGTTAAAGACACCGTCCGGAAGACCGGCTTCTTTCAGCATTTCGGCAATTCGGTTGGATGAAATCGGCACCTGCTCCGATGGTTTCAGGATCATGCAGTTTCCCAGAGCGATTGCATTGGGAATGGTCCAGTGCGGAACCATGTGCGGAAAGTTAAATGGCGCAATGGAGGCCACCACACCGAGTGCTTTGTGCTCGACACGGCATTCGACACCACGACTGACTTCTAATATTTCACCGTACACCATTTGCGGAAGTGAACAGGCGAATTCCGTGAGCTCAATGCTTTTCTCGACTTCCGCCCGGGCTTCGTCAAGGGTCTTTCCGTTTTCATCGGCCACCATTTGGGACAGCTCCTGGATGTTTTTCTCCATCAGGGCTTTGTACCGATAGAATATCTGAACCCGCTCTTTAATCGGTGTCGACGACCAGGCTGGAAACGCCTGTTTTGCCGCTTCCACCGCCATGTCCAGATCTTTGGCTGTTGACATTGGAACGGTTGAAATCACTTTTCCTGTCTGTGGGTTGAGCACATCCATGGAACTCTGTCCGTTGCGGGAAAACTGCCCGCCAATGTAGTTTTTAACTTCTTGATACATACGAATTTGGTTAATGGTTTGTGGTTAGTGGTTAGTAGTTAGTGGTTAGTAGTTAATGGTTAGTAGTTAATGGTTAGTGGTTAGTGGTTATTATTCAGTAATAAGTAATCAGGCGGAACCATGCAAAGCTTGTTGAAAATCCAGCAAGGCGGGAGCTTGCAGCGTGGCGCCATTGGCGACAAGTCAGATTATTAATGGATTGGCATCATTCTTAATTCCTAATTCCTAATTCTTAATTCACTTCCCAATGTCCTCATTCCATAGTGCTGGTTCGGCTTCGATGAATTCGGTCATCATGGAAATGCATTCG
>CAMCXM010000176.1 GCA_945883425.1 Spirosoma fluviale | reverse complement strand
AAAAGATAATTCGTGATATTCACACGATAGGTCACTTTTACGGATGGTCCTTGTGGATTTGCCAATGTAGTGAACGAAACCTGTGCACCATAGGCTGTTCCGGCTCCATTGGTAGCGTAGGCTCTTGCATAGTAAGTTGTGTTGGCGGTAAGTCCGGTTAGATTACCAGAGAAATTTCCGGCACCACTTCCCACCGATCGAAGGCTGTCGGCTATGGTTGGATTCTGGTTGATGGAGTAACAAATTCCTTTTTTGGTAATGCCTTCACCCAATGAACCACCGGACACTGTAGCCGATGTTTGCGTAATCAATGTAACGGTTGGGTCGGTTGTAACAGCAGCCAAAACTGGAATAAAACAGGCATTGCAACGATCCCAGCAAAAACTGACGGTATCGTCACTGGTTGGAATGGTGAGAATACGGTTCACATCGGTACCGTCAAGAACTCCGCAGCCACCGGCCACCAGACTGTCAGAACCTTCGTTGGTACCCCAGTCGTTGTTCACAAATTTGTATTTCTGTACTTTCCCTTTCGATGAATCAGGATAGGTTACCGTAATGCTCCAGATGTTATTTCCCAGATTCAACATGGCACAGGCCGCAGCAGAAGGCGTCCAGTCCGGAAGTGAAGCTCCACGGGTTGTGAAATTTCCTCCAATCCGGATACCATTGGCTCCAAGCGTGGCTCCTCCCGCCAGGTAGTTGGTGATGTCTACTTTGTAGGTCACTTTTACGGGAGGTAATGCCAGTGTTGTAAATGTTTGTTCGCTTCCATAAGCGGTTCCGTCACTGTTGGTGGCATAGGCCCGCACATAGTATTGTGTGTTGGAAAGCAGCCCGGTTATGTTACTTGTGAAAGCTCCCGGTCCGGTACCATCAGTTGTTTTAGTATTGAGGTCAACGTTTGGTTGAGGTGTTGTACTCCAGCAGACACCTCTGGCTGTCACAAAACCTCCTCCCGAATTGGTAACATTTCCACCACCGACAGCAAATGTCTGGGCAATTCCGGTGATGGCATTTGTGGTTACCGTCGCCACCTGTGGAGCAGCGGTTAATACGGCACACTGTGCCCATTTGGAAGAAATGATCCAGTTACCGGAAGCCGGCAGCATGATTTTCCGGTTGTTGTTTGCACCTTTTACGCAAGACGCCGGTGGGGGAATGGGCCATTCATTTCCTTCGTCTCCATCAGCCCAGCCAGTTCCCTGAACATATTTCCATTCGAGAGAGTCGGTGGTGACGCCCGGTCCTGTGAAGGTAATGGTTCGTGAATAAATGGTGGGCGTACTGGTGGGTGTCATCAGAGTGGAACCGGGTTGCCAGTTAGGAAGTGCACCTCCCCGATCCGAAAGGGTTCCTGCCATGCTCACTTTGTTGCCGGCAAGCACTCCGCCGGAATTGACAAAATCGGTGGCATCAATAATGAAGGTGACGGTGGTTTGCCCAAAAACTGTCTGGCTCACAGCGCAAACCATTCCCAAAAAGAGAATGAGAATAGATTTCAACATGAAAAGGTTAATTTTATGGTAATAAGAAAGTAAGGATGCAATATTCAGGAAATCATTCCTTCATCCAAAAAAAACAAGTGTAATCTCGTGATGAAACTCGTTCTTTTCTCCTGATCTATTTGATTTCCTCGAAACCTTCCTGGAAATCTGATCCTATTCCTTCACCAGCTTAAAAACGGACGGTATCGCCTTGTTTTCAAACGATATTCTGCCGGTGTACAAACCCGAAGGAAGTTTCTCCGTGCTCAACCGAACCAAACCTCTCCGGCTTTCTTCACGATCCATCCTTTTTGACAAGACTTCTTTTCCCTGCAGATTGAACAGCGATACCGTTCCCTTTCCGGATTCGGATGGAAACGCAATCTGTACGTCATCGGTGCATGGATTGGGAAACAGTTGCACCTGCCGGACGGGAATTGTCGCCGCCACTTCACTCACAAATGTGGTATTGCTCAGTTCCACGCTCAGCAACCAGACATCGGCTGTGTTTCCAAACGTGCTGACGTTGATGGTGTTGTTTTCTGAAACGAGCTGATCCGGAAGCGTAGCATACGAAATTCCTCCCCGGTTTTGTTCCGAAGAATCACCCGTGTGAAAGTAAAACAAAGGAGTGCCGTTGAACGTCACCAATGGAGCGGGTCCGTTCATAATCACACATTTCAGCCGGGCTTTCGGGAATCCCGCCAAAACAGATGAAGGAACCGATAATTGAAAATTGATCGATGTATCGGCTTTCACATGAGTCAGAAGCGAGTCGCAGAAAAACTGACGCACTTTCACCGTATCGGTCAGCGTGGCGGTGCCTGCCATCCGGAATTTCCAGGTGATGGTTTGCAAAGGTTCAATGAACGCTCCTGCTATCACCTGCTGAGGTGTAACATCCACGGCGTTCACACGAAAACCCAGAGTATCCGAAATTTCGGTCGTATCGACCAGTTGAGTGATCCCACTTTCAAACGACAACCCAGCCGGAGCCGCTACCCGGATCCCCATTTTTTTTGGTTTCGGATACTGATTAAAACAAACAACCGTGAGCAATGTATCCCCAGAAAGCGTGGCTACAGGACAAAGATTCGGACCGGAACTCACGCATTCCAGAAGATTTCCACGCAGCGTTTTCAGATTTTCCAAAGCAAAACGGGCACCTTCATTTGTGTTCTGTGGTTCATGAATGGCACGACTATACGCCTTATCCGGACAATTCGCCAGCATGTACAGAATGTCTTTTGTGTGATAGGTGTACGAATTGAAAGCCTTCTTTCGCAGTGAAACATTTCCGGAATTCAGTGTTGCCCGGTTGGGAAACTGCGGATCCAGATAACCTTCTGTTTCCGTCGTCAGAAATTTCAGGTTTTTGTTGAAACGCGTTCGGGCATACGCATTCATCACTTCATAACCAGCCGCTATAATCCGGGTATCCATCGCACGGTGCTGTTCATGAATGGCATCCAACCGGCTGATATTCTGGTCAATCAGCGGTTTGAACAAACTTTTCCAGGTAGCCCAGTTGTCTTTGTGTGGTTCGATTCCCCAACCAGCCGACACCATCATACCGGGTCTCAGCAAATGCATCGTATCGGCCAGAGTCCGGAACATCTCGCTGTAATACTTCTGGTTTTGGGAAGATGAATAATACGAAAGCTGCGTGGTATCAACCGGGCGAAGAGTGTTGATGACGGTAAACTCCCGGTTGGTTCCCGGAAAATAGGTCTGCCCGGGATTCAGCACGCCCGTCAGCCCAGGAAATGGAATTCCAAGAAGTGCCATCTGCTGGTCCCATGCCGTTGAAATTGCTTTATACACCCCATCCCGGTTGGTTCCCCAGTTGGGAGAGGAATACCACAGAGCATTTTTCCATTTGAGAAAAGGCTCGGGAGTTGTCGCTCCTTTCAGGCGTACCGGCCCACCTTCGTACCGTCCGGTGGTATCGTAAAAGGCGGGATCTGTACTGATGCCGGGTTTGAAGGCCCAGTTGAGAGATGGTTGGTTCCAGAATTCGAGGATCACTTCCCGGTTCAAACCATTCAGTGAGGCAACGTACTGACTGGCTTTCTGATACAACGGAGATTTCCAGTTGGTGGGATTTTCAACATTAAGGGGAGGAACCCAGGAATCATACCATCCATCCACGACCTGCGGGATAGGAGAAGGGGGATTAAATGACGAACCTGTCGGGTTTGACTGAAGGAAACGGGCCGATTCGATGCCCCATTCCCGGATTTTCTGCGGACTGAAACCGGTAAAGTTGCTGGCGTTAACCCCGAACAATCCCACCGGAACTTTCGTCTGGCCGTTGGTTGAGAGAATTTTACCCGACACTTCCACCCAAAGGGTATCCGTTTGTGCAGAAACCAGACCGGTGGTAGAAAAGAGGACGGCAAATGAAAACAGAAAGAAAGAGGGGAGATTCGATTTAAGCATCAGCATCAGGAAGAAACGGACAGCAAATAAACCATTCGGTACCCAAAACTTCACAATGTTCCGGGAATGAGATGATCCTTAAGCAAAAATCTGGCGAAAATGGCCAACTCCCGGGAAATTTCCATTCCGTCCTGGATTTGAAAAGCTTGCCATTTTTATCCGGTTTTCTGTTTCTTGCCGGTTTACAAGGGCTTCCAACTCCCTGAGCAATTGCCTATGTCATTCTCCATTGCCATTTCGAAAAACAAAACCCCTTTCCGGCAGAACATCTGGCTCTGGCTTTTTATAGCCGTGTTTTCAGGTGTATGGCTCAGCACCTTGCTGGGCACCACCAACATGAGCAACTGGATGATGGAAAATGTGCTCACCATTCTGTTCCTGATTTTTCTGGTGACGACCTTCCGGCGGTTTCAGTTCAGTGACCTCACCTATCTGCTCATTTGTGTCTACCTCTGTCTGCATGTGTATGGTTCAAAATATACCTATGCCGACAATCCGTTTGGGTATTGGCTCCAGGATGTGTTTCACTCCCAACGCAATCATTACGACCGGATCGTGCATTTCAGTTTTGGTTTTCTGCTGGCTTACCCGATGCGGGAAATGTTTCTGAAATGGTTCCGCTTTCCGATTATGGTGGCGTGGATTCTGCCGATTGAAATTACCCTGTCGGTAAGTGGATTTTATGAACTCATCGAATGGGCGGTGGCCGATGTGTTTTTTACCGAACAGGGCGATGCCTATTTAGGGACACAAGGGGATATCTGGGATGCGCAGAAAGATATGTTTCTGGCTTTTTCGGGCGCCATTCTCTCCACGTCGATTGTGTCATTGGTGAAAGCCGCCTTTCACATCAGGGAAAATACGACGATCGACTGAGGCAACCAATTCAGAGTGATCCGGTCTGGTTGCGCCTTGTTCTTCGATTTGGTTGCGACAAAGTGTAGATTTGTATTTGCGCAGAAGGAAAAACTATTGCTTCAAGCTTGCGATAGCAACGGACGGTACCGCTCTTCAATCACGCCGAAATGCCAGCGTTGGTGGCCACCGATGATGTAGCCGATGGAGTGCACCGAAAATTCGCCTTTGAAACCCATCCCCGATTTTTCGAGCATGACCCCGCTGAAACTTCGAAACAACCCGATCGTGGCTTTCCGCAGGTCAATGGCTTCTTCCATCATCTCGTCCAGACTTCGATGTGACGGGTCGGAGGCCGCGGCGTAGGCATCTTCATCGTAGGAATTCACCGATTTTTCGCCCCTCGCAAATGCCAGGGCACGGTAGGTAAAAATGCGTTCCGTATCAATAAGGTGCTGGAGAAGTTCTTTGATCGTCCACTTGCCGGGCGCATACACCGCATCGCCAATCGATTTCCAGACATCCCATGGTGCCGACCGTAGTTCGTCCAGACTGATCTGCAGGCATTCCATCACCGGAACATCGTCGGCTTTCAGGATGTAGCGGTCAAAATATTCGGGCAGGATCAGCTCGCTTCGTTTCAATTTTTTGGTTGATTCCATGGTTGTTGTCTGGTTTGAAGGTTGACTATTGGAAAGCAGAAACTACACAATCAAACGTCCGCGAAAACCCCGGGCCGCATAATAGGATTCGGCTCCGTTGTGGTAGAGAAACACCGTTTCGTAGCGACGGTCGCAAAAAACGGCACCTCCCAGTTTCCGGATGTTGTCCGGCGTCGAAATCCAGCTGGAGGTTTTGGTGTCAAATTTTCCCAGCGTCTGCAAATGACGGTACTGTCCTTCGGTCAACAGTTCAATGCCCATTTCGGTTGCCATCTCCACCGCACTGCTGGCCGGTTTGAATTCCTTCCGGGAATCCAGGGCGGCACGGTCGTAGCAAATACTCCGCCGTCCTTTGGGACTTTCGGCCGAGCAATCACAGAAAACCACTTTTCCGGGAAGCGTTGGGTCTTGCACCACATCAGGTTCTCCGCCGGTTTCTTCCATTTGCTGCACCGACCAAAGTGCTTTTTCATTAACCTGAAATCGCTCCAGCACCGTTTCCCAGGTTAAATCCGGGTGGCGGTTCCGGTTCTTTTCGAAACGGGATTTGAGAATGGAAAGGAGTTCGGATTTCTCTTCGGGAGAAAGTGTGCCGATGTTTGTCATGCTGGTTTTGGCAGGAAGGATTTCGCTTCAAACTTAAAAAAACAAGCGATGCTATTTGCAATTCAACCGAAACACCACCGTCGCCATCACCGGAAAATGGTCGGATGGATATTTGAGATCGTAGGAATCCGTCAGCGTGGCGAAGCGGGTCACCTTCCATTGATTGGCCGACACGAAAATATGGTCGATGCAGCCTTTGGGTTTTTCATGAAACTGAAACGCATTCCAGGTATCGGCCGGACCATGCACAACCGGACTCAAATTCCTTGCATCCTTCAGCACCGACCCAATGAGCTGAACCGGAGGATCTTCGGGAGCCGAATTGAAATCCCCGCAAAAAAGGACGGGAAGGTTT
>CAMCXM010000175.1 GCA_945883425.1 Spirosoma fluviale | reverse complement strand
CGGTGCCCAACGAAAAAAGCGAAGGCCTTCATGCCTCATTGGGGTTTGAGGTGATCGGCGATTTTAAAAACATCGGCTTTAAACAGGGAAAATGGCACGATGTCCGCTGGCTGGTGTTGCATCTGACGGAACATGTGGACAATCCTGCTTCACCTTTACCAATGGAATCTATCCTTGGCACCGATGAATTCCGGCATATTCTGGCAAAGGCGAACGACGAATTGAACCAGAATCACCGGTTGTAAAAATCGAACCATAAAAGCAGAATTTACTTTTTAAACAGCCCAAATAAGGTGGATCCGGAGCCACTCATTGAAGCATAAACAGCACCCTTGTTGTATAATTCCTGTTTGTGTTCGGCCAAAACCGGAAACTGAGGAAAGACCGAATCTTCAAAATCATTTTTTAATAGATCCTTCCATTCATAGACGGGTTGCTTCAGAATTTCGCGGATGGATTTGTGAGGGATAGCAGGTTGAATACGGGAAAATGCCATCGCCGTCGACACATGGATTCCCGGAAAAACAAATTCGATGCGATACGCTGAAAGATCAAGAGAAATGGGCTCCAGCACTTCTCCCCTACCTGTGCCGAACATAGGCTGGTCGTGAAGGAAAAAGGCACAATCGCTGCCAAGAGTAGCGGCCATTTTTTGAAGCCGCGGATCGTTTTTTTCCCAGCCAGCTTTCTGTGCCATCAACCTCAGGGCAAAAGCCGCATCCGATGAACCACCGCCCAATCCACCTCCGGACGGAATTTTCTTCAGCAGATACCAGGAATGTTCGACAAAGGAAGATTCTTCTTTGCAAAACAACTCCATTGCTTTCCACACCAGATTCGATTCTTTGGGACCCGAAAAATCAGCGCCAAAAATCTCAAGGCCGGATTCCTCCTGAGCGGGCAACATTTCAAGAGCATCGCAAAGATCGAAGGCCGGATAAAAACAGGTTTCCAAATCGTGGAATCCGTCCTCCCGTTTGCGAATAACATGAAGGCCCAGATTGATTTTAGCGTGTGGAAAAACGAGCATGATTTCGAAACCCGAAAATAGAGCAAAAGTTTAGCAAGAGAAGGACGGATGTCTGAAAGAGTCTAACCGTTACCGGTGTTTAGAAGACACAGATAAAAAATGAAAGATCCGATTGGAATCAGAGAAATTCAGAGGAAACATTGAATAATGAAAGCCTTTCTCTATCGGACCCGCACTTTAAACTTCCCGTTTTTCACCTCCAAAAACCGGTTTGGGTTCGCGAAATTCTGCATCTTGAAATTGAAATTTCCTTTCACAAAATTACTATCCAAATAGGTTATCTGAATGCGGTTGGTGGTGGCATTGAAGATGGTCCAGTTTTGCTCTTCGATGTCCACTGTATTTACAATGAGATCGGTGCGACTCTCGGCAAAAATTTGAGCACCCGTATAATTACCAGTTTTTCGGGCCTTAAAATCATACAACGTCAACTGCATGTTCCGGATTGCAGGTTGCCCAACCCTGGTTACGATGGCTTCGGTAAAGATTTGAGTGAGGAGATCTGTATTCGACTTCAGTCTGATTTCATTTGGGCCTGAGCTGCTGTCTGTAATTGCCACATATTGAATGGTATCAATTGTACAAACCATATACTGATCTGCTTTGACCGTATCAACCGGAAATGGCACAACCACCGGTTTTATAGAACCTTCATTTTTACAAGAGTCCACCACTGTGAACAACAGGAGGGCAAATCCAAGGGTAATTAATTTCTTCATTCAAATTACTGAATCGTGATGCAAATATGGCAAAGAGGTTTAGATACTCAATTCATGACGGAGCCCAATTCTTTAGAAATTGCCATTTCGACTTCTTTTTTCTCTTTCCATTCCTTTAAAATCTCCATATCATCTACCTCTTCAGATGGGTTCTCCAGAATCAGCTCCAATTCTTTAATCTCCTCCAAAACATGTTGCTTTTTCAACCGTAAAATATTGGCATATAAAGCAGTTGATAACAAATCTTCTTCGGTCGGGATAAAGATTTTGTATTTATTCTCCCAATTCGGACTGAGCTGATAAAACTCCGCACACAAATCGATCACCATACGTTTGATCAATTCTTCCGGATGATGCAGAAAAAAATCAGGCGACATATCATCACCAAAATCCAATCGGTCAGCATATTCGGATCGCAGTTTTTGCAGAACATCCGTCTTCAATTCCAGTTCTGAAACTTGCTCCAGTATATAATGAGCAATCAGGTAATCATCTTCAATTGGCTTGTGTCCAAACAAAATCAGGCTCCGGATTAAACCTTGCTCTAATTCCATCAGTGGGCTAATCTTTTGTTGCTCAAAAGCAAGGGTGTATGGATGATCCATTTCATCCAGCGGAGGCAAAACGGGCGGTTCATCCGAAGACGGAACCCTTGGTTTGGGTTTACGCAGCCGTTCGTAGATGCGGGAGTTGAGCGATTCCGTCAGAGCTTCTTCGCTCATTTTGAACAACCGGGCAGCCTCTGCCACAAAAACTGAACGCTTGATCACATCCGGAACCAGACTGATGGTCTCCACGATGGAATCAATCGACTCCGCCCGTTTGATCGGATCGGCCGCAGATTCTTCCGCTGCCAGACCAGCCTTGAAGGCGATGAAATCCTGCGTGTGCGATTTGAGGTACTTATCCAGCTCCTCTGAACCGAAAGCCTTGGCATAACTATCCGGATCGTGACCGTCCGGAAGCACGACGGCCCGGACATTGAGCCCAGCCGCCACAATCAGATCGATTCCACGAAGTGATGCTTTGATACCAGCTTTGTCGCCGTCGTATAATAAGGTGAGATTCTGTGTAAAACGACCAATCAGCTTGATCTGTCCTTCCGTAAGTGAGGTACCGCTGGATGCCACCGTTTGTGCAATTCCTGACTGGTGCATGGCAATCACATCCATGTAACCTTCAGTGAGATAGCACATATCGGCCTGCCGGATCGCGTTCCGGGCCTGATACAATCCATAGAGTGCACTGCTTTTGTCGTAAAGCAGACTTTCCGGACTGTTGATGTACTTGGGCTGATTTTTATCGCTGCCCAGCATCCGGGCGCCAAAGGCAATCACCCGGCCCGAAACGTTGTAAATCGGAAAGGTGACCCGTCCACGAAAGCGATCGTAGGTTTTGTGGGTCTCTTCGTTGATCAGAATGAGACCGGCCTTTTCAAGTAGCTCAAGGCTGTATTGTTTTTTGGCGGCTTCCTGCATGAGGCCATCCCACTGATCGAGGGCATACCCAAGACCAAAACTTTCGATGATATCCGTCCGGAGTCCACGTTCCTTAAAATAGCTGAGTCCGATGGCGATACCGTCCGGATGCTCGTGAAGATTGCGGTGGAAATATTCCTGCGCAAAGTTCATCACAATTTGCAGCGACTCTTTCTCTGTTTGCCTGGCCTGATCCTCTTTAAAATCGGATGCCGATTCTTCGATGGCGATGTTGTACTTCTTTGCCAGGAACCGAAGTGCCTCTACATACGACATCGATTCGATGTCCATCACAAACGAAATGGCATCTCCGCCCTTTCCGCAGCCAAAACATTTGTAAATTCCTTTGGCCGGATTCACCTTGAATGAAGGCGATTTTTCTTCATGAAAAGGGCAGCAGGCCTCCCAGTTAGCGCCTTTCTTTTTCAGGCTAACATACTCTCCCACAAGACCAATGAGGTCGGATGATAAAGTAATTTGTTCGATGGTTGCCCGGGAAATCGCCATAATTCTGAGAGGGTGCCAAAGGTATCCGAAAAGGCTGTCTAAAAAAAGTCGAAAAAATATCCGGACTCCATGACGTTTCGGAACCTTTTTTCCCTACTTTTGCGGTCCGAAAAATTTTTGACGATGAAAGCTGATATCCATCCAAAATATAACGAAGTTGTTTTTGCTGATTCTTCCAGTGAGTTCAAATTCTTGACCCGGTCTACTATGACCTCTACCGAAACCATCACATGGGAAGATGGAAAAACCTATCCTATGATCCGTATGGAGGTTTCTTCTGCATCACACCCTTTCTACACCGGTAAAAAGCAGTCGTTCAATGCTGCAGGACGGGTGGAGAAATTCAACAAGAAATACAACCGCTAAGCGGAACAGTTATACACATCAGGCGACTCTTCACAGGGTCGCCTTTTTCGTTTTATGGGTATAGGAAATTTGTAGTCTTTTGATCAACGGGAACACAACGTTCGCTTCCTACCTGAAATCAAAACAAGTCGACACCTGCAGGAGTTAAGCATTCAGAAAATAAAATGAATGCAACAACTCATTCCCACTCCCGATCTTCTTCCTTCTGATATAGACCGAATCATTGAAATGGCATGGGAAGACCGAACCAGTTTCGATGCCATCCGTTTACAATTTGGCATTTCAGAATCTGCCGTGATCACCATTATGCGGAACTCGCTAAAGCGCAGCAGTTTCGACCGTTGGCGGAAACGGGTCAACAGCGGAGTGAGCCAGAAACATGCCCAAAAGCGGAATCCCGAAATCGATCGGTTCCGATGTTCCAGACAGAGGTCCATTTCACTCAACAAAATAAGCAAACGGTAGTGGATCCCTTCTTTCAGGCCAATTATGCCGGAATTCTCCAACGGATTGACGACATCGATCCTGTCCGTTATGCGAAGTCACGGAACTACTTAAATGGTGCGGTAACCCGACTTTCGCCCTGGATTTCGAGAGGTGTGATCAGTACCAAAACCGTCTATCATCGAATGCTGGCAAAAGGATTCCGACTGGAGGATATGGAATCATTGGTGAAAGAACTGTGCTGGCGTGACTATTTTCAACGGGTCTGGCAAAACAAAGACATCGACCGGGATCTGAAACAAATTCAGGAACCGGTTGCCCACCACATGCTGCCCAACGCACTTCTCGATGCGAAAACAGGAATTGAAGCCCTTGATTTGGCTATTCGCGAATTATTTTCAACTGGCTACATGCACAATCATTGCCGGATGTACTTATCATCCGTCACTTGCAATATTGCACAAGCACATTGGAAAACACCCGCTCACTGGATGTATTACCATTTACTGGATGGAGACTGGGCAAGTAATGCCTGCAGTTGGCAATGGGTGGCGGGATCCAACTCGGGAAAGAAATATGTGGCCAACCAGGAAAACATCAACCGGTACACCGGCAGTTCCCAAACCGGCAGCTATCTGGATTGCACCTATGAAGAATTATTGACTCAGAAAATACCATCTGCGTTCTCCTCATTCGGACCGTTTGAACAGAAAACCAAACTGCCTCAAACGGAAGCACCAACACTGAATCCCGACCTTCCGACCTTTGTGTACAACTACTACAACATGGACCCGGAATGGCACAAAGGCGAACCGGGCAACCGAATTTTATTACTGGAGCCAACTATTTTCGGACGGTATCCGGTTTCAGACAACTGTTTGGAATTCCTGATGTTTCAGTGCCGCAATATTCCAAATATACAGATCATGACCGGGTCCTTTGAAGAGTTGAAAAAAATGGCAGGACATTCTCCCATAATCTTTAAAGAGCATCCACTAAACCGTCATTATTCAGGAAAAGAAGAATCCAGAGACTGGATCTGTGAAGAGGTAACTGGTTATTATCCTTCCTTTTTTGCGTATTGGAAAGTGGTGGAAAAGCATCTCCGGAAACAGGAATCGGAAACCGAATGATTCAAAGCGAACGGAAAGCGATCAATCTGGTCTGGCTGAAACGCGACCTTCGGTGCCAGGATCATGAACCGCTGGCAGCAGCCGAAAATTCGACCTTACCTTATCTCATCGTTTTCCTTTTTGAGCCTTCGCTCCTCTCCCACCCCGATGTTTCGCTTCGTCACCTTCAGTTTCAATACCAATCGGTGCTGGAAATGAATGATGTTCTGAAATCGTCCGGCCAGAAAGTTCATCTGTTTTATGGCGATGCCAGACCGCTTTTTGAGTTTTTGAACCAGACTTTTTCTGTCCGTCAAATATTCAGCTACCAGGAAAGCGGCACCCAAATCACATATAAACGTGACAAGCAATTGACCGCGTGGTGCAGACAGCACCGAATTCGCTGGACCGAATTTCAAAAGGACGGAGTCATCAGAGGAATTCAGAACCGGAAGAACTGGGACGAACGCTGGTTTGAGAAAATGGAAAGTCCGGTCATCGTCAATTCGTTCCATCCTTGCGAAACCATTGAATTTACACACCCATTTCAGCTCAGTCCTGAATTTTTGCAGTCACTTCTGGATTATCCGAAGGCATTTCAACCTCCGGGCACCCGAAACGCCATCGCATACCTGACCAGCTTTCTGGAAACCCGGGGAAAGAACTATGCCCGTTTCATTTCAAAACCTTTGGCAAGCCGACGATCCTGTTCCCGGTTGTCGCCTTATCTGGCCTGGGGCAACATTTCAGTCCGTCAGGTTTACCAACT
>CAMCXM010000174.1 GCA_945883425.1 Spirosoma fluviale | reverse complement strand
AAAACAAAAAAACCTTGAATGTCTTACTGGACATTTCCAGGTATTTTGGCTTTTCGGTGATTTTGCCTAAAAAGGCAAAGCCAGAAAAGGAGTTTCAATTAAACGGTGTAACGATACTGGCAGCAGATAAAACGATAGATGTTTCTGGGTTTGAGCCGGTTTTTACCGGAAAAGGTATTGATGCCAAACAGTTACGAAGTGAGGCATGGCAAAGAGCAAGGTAATCAGAAACTAAAGACACACTTGAGAATAAAATTGGCCTGGACCAGGTGGTGATATCACTTGTGCGTAGAGTTCCGATGGTTACCAAACCTATAAGGTCTTCGAAGACCTTATAGGTTTTTTTTACCCTATTCTTCGGTTTTTGTAAGCCAATCGATTGCATTTATTTTTTTAATTCCATTGTAAGTACCTACATCGTAGTCCATGGTTATTAAAAGTTTTTCGTGATGGTCTTCAATCTTGTTCAATGGTGCCAACTCACGTTCTAAAGTTGTTGCGTTTTGCACTGTTTGCGAAACCTGTATGTACTGAGTAAAACCTTTGTTGTTTCGAACAACAAAATCAACTTCCAGATTATTGGTTTTGCCTATCCATACTTGGTTTTTTCTACGTATTAGCTCAAGATAAATAATGTTTTCAAGTACATGTCCTGCATCGCTTGCCAACTCTTTTCCAAGGATTGCGTTTCGAAAACCTAAATCCACCAAATAGTATTTCTCTTGTGTAGCCAAATGTTGTTTTCCTTTGATGTCGTAGCGGTTTACTTTATAAAACAAATAAGATTCAACCAGAGTATCAATGAACTTTGATACTGTTTTGTTATCAATTTTCTTTTTATTCGTCGTTAATACTTTGGCTATGTTACCTGCAGAAACGTTTGAACCCACTGAATCTATTAAGAAGTTTACAACTTCCAGGTATGATTCTTTGGCATTAATTGTATAGCGTTTCGAAATGTCGTTATCGTAAATGTTCTTGAAAACCATTTGCAAATATTCACTTGCAAAATGATTTCCATCTGCTGAAAGTCTTACCGCTTCGGGAAAACCTCCTGTTCGAACATATTCTGCAAAAGCACGGTCTGGGTTTGTGGGATTGCCAGTGAACTCTAAATATTCAGCAAAAGAAAAAGGCAAAACATTTATTTCATACGCTCTACCGGTGAGCAGAGTTGCTAATTCGCTGGATAATAAAAATGCGTTTGATCCTGTGACATACAAATCTATGTTCGGGTGAACATACAAGCCCTCCAATAGTTTTTCAAATTCGGGAATGTTTTGCACTTCGTCTATAAACACATAATTGATCACATTTTTTTTGAGATGCTTAATGATGTAATCGTAAATCTCCTTCCAATTTTTTTCAGCCAAAAACCTGAATTCAGGCATATCCATATTGATTGCCACAATGGAAACTTTGCTGTTTTCTTTCCGCAACAGGTCTTGAAACTGAGCCATTAAAGTTGATTTCCCACAACGCCTAACCCCCGTGGCAACCTTAATTAAATTCTTGTCTTTAAGTACCTTAAGTGTATTTAAATATCGTTTACGTGCTATTGCTTGCATGGCCTAAAGATATGTACAATTCCTAAAACTTATAAAATAGTAAAACTTTTAGGAATTATAGAGTTGGTTTTGAATCCGCTACGCTGTTCGGGATATCGGATCCCGAACGCAGATGCCGAGGATTTGTAATGCTCCACAGTCGGCCTTCATCGCACAGGCAGTTGGTTGGCGGATAGCAAATCCGCATCATGTGTCGTCCGGAATGCCCTTCGGAACATCCCGGACAGCGAAACCCGAAATGGGAGATCTGAATGGCTTTACGTTCTAGGAATCCGCCTGTTCGTAGTTTTCCAAAGAGAACTACAAACAGGAGTAAGCATTCGGAACTCCATCCCGGTCGCTATCTACCTGACCAAATCTCACTTCGACTTATCCAAAGCAGAGGCTAGATAGGGCCATCAAAATCCTGAAAGTTTGAGCAGCTTGTTTAACTACCGGGCTATGCCAGGCCACCGGCATGGTTGCAACTTTGCTCTCACTTGTGCGTAGAGTTCCGATGGTTACGATACCTATTAGGACTTCGAAGACCTTATAGGTATCGTGATAGCCTAAGCCGCCCAGGAGTTTACATTTCGTGTAACCCCAAATAGCCTCAATCCTTTGAACTTTCCTCTTTGAACTTTGTACTCTTGCTCCAGCACCTACTGCCAGAACAAGGAAGCAGGATGAAACTTGTTTTTACGAAAAAAAATATCGGAATTTGGGTATAAATACAATCAAATGAATTCTGTACTCATTAGAAGCCAAAACAAAGCCGACATAGCACTTCTGATCAGCCTTGCAAAAAAACTGGGTATGAATACAAAATCATTAACAAAAGGGGAAGTGGAAGACTGGCAACTGGCTCAGAAAATAGAGTCAGGAATGAAAACACAAAGTGTGAGCCGTGATGCTATTCTGAAAGAGCTCAGTAAATGAAGACGGATTTCAAAAAATCATTCCTCAAAGACCTCCAAAAGCTGACCAACCAAAAGCTAAAATTCAATATTCTCCAGACGATTCTTCAGGTTGAAGAGGCTGGCAGTATCGGTGAAATTAGAAATCTTAAAAAACTGGCAGGATTTGAAGCCTATTACCGGATTCGTGTGAACGACTATCGAATTGGATTGAAAATTGAAAACGACACAGTATATTTTGTCGTTTTTGAACACCGCAAAGACATTTACAAAACCTTCCCTTAGTTTGAAGGCCTTTATAAATTTGAATAAAGCTGGTGAACTCAAGTCATAGCTTTTAGGACCATTCACAAAATCTTAGCCTGAATTTGTGTGTCGCCCACTGCTAGAGCAGGGTTTTTAAACAAGGCGCCCGCTGCTAAAGCAGGGTTGTAAACATTTTCAACCTTCAAAAACTGAAAAACAACTTCCCGATTATCCTGATTCGTGACAGCCAAAGCTGCCCCGGAATTTGCATCTCATGTACCCCTAACAACCTCAACCCTTTGAACTTTCCTCTTTGAATTTTGAACTCCTGTTCCGATACCGGATTCCTTCCACAGCAAACCAAATCAGCGACAACCAAACCAGTCCATACCCAATCAGTTTCGTAGACGAAAAGTCTTCTTTGAAAATGAGGATGCCGCAGAGGAATTGCAAGGTGGGCGAGAGATACTGAAGGAATCCCAGCATCGACATCGGGATCTTTTGGGCGGCGGAAGCAAAGAGCAGCAAAGGAAGGGTGGTCACCATTCCGGCACTGATGAGGAGCAGATTGGTGTAGCCATCGGAATGAAGGAAAGCCCCCCGGCCTTCGGTCTCCCGAAAAACCAGAAACAGAAACGCAGGTATCAGCATACAGGCTGTCTCCAGCAACAATCCCTGCACTGGCGGAAGAGGAGCCGATTTTTTTACGGCCCCATAGAGTCCAAACGACACCGCCAGTGTGAGCGCAATCCAGGGAACCGAGCCCACGGCAAACGTGAGATAGAGCACACCAGCTGCCGCGAGCATCAGGGCCAGCAACTGTCCGGGCCGTAGGGTTTCTTTGTAGAACAGAATCCCGAACAGCACGCTGAACAAAGGATTGATGAAATAGCCCAGACTGCTTTCGAGTACGTGTCCGGAATTAACAGCCCAGACATACAAAAACCAGTTGATCCCGATGAGAAAGCTGGCGGCGGAATAGATTTTAAAATGTGCCTTCGACGGAACCAGCGAACGAAGTGGTTTCCGCTGCAGGAAAACCGATACCCCAAGCAACATGAGAAAGGACCAAACAATGCGGTGGCCCACAATCTGGAAGGCTTCCACATGGTGGAGTTCCCGCCAGAAGATGGGAAACAGGCCCCAACAGGCATAGGCGAGGATTCCGTGGAGGATGCCTTTGTTCATTGGGCAAAGATGAGGGAAAATTGTTCCCGGAAATGAGAACCAATTTTGGGGATTTTATTAATGCATCGTGATTGCCTAAAATACTTATCAAGGATAGACAATCGTGATTGCGTTAACTGCATGTTCTTTTTGGCATCGCCCCAAAAAGAACCAAAAAACGCTAGTCCATCCAATGCTCCCGCACGCAAGCCGCCCCGCACCTCGCTGGATGGACGGGCCTGCCCGCAAAAAAGGGTTTAGACTCGCTTTTTGCGGTTTTTTTGGTAGTCTTCGAAGACGAAGTCGCCGAGGCCGTCGAGGCCGGAGTAGTAGGCACGGCCGTGGTTGGTTTCGGTGAATTCGCGGACGAATTCCTGGAGGTAGGGATCGGTGGCGATCATGAAGGTGGTGATCGGAATCTGGAGTTTCCGGCACTGGGCGGCCAGATTGAGGGTGCGTTTGAGGATTTTCGGATCGAGGCCGAAACTGTTTTTGTAGTAACGGATGCCTTCCTTTAAACAGGTTGGCTTGCCGTCCGTGATCATGAAAATCTGCTTGTTCTTGTTCTTTTTCCGGCGGAGAAGATCCATGGCCAGTTCGAGTCCGGCGACGGTGTTGGTGTGATAGGGTCCGACCTGGAGATAAGGTAAATCCTTTATCTGGATCTGCCAGGCATCGTTTCCGAATACCAGAATATCGAGGGTGTCCTTCGGATAGCGGGTGGTGATGAGCTCGGCCAATGCCATGGCGACTCGCTTGGCTGGCGTAATCCGGTCTTCGCCGTACAGGATCATGGAGTGCGAAATGTCGATCATCAGCACCGTCGAGGTCTGGGCTTTGTACTCCGACTCCCGGATTTCCAGATCCGATTCCATCAGGACAAAATCGTCGACCCCATGGTTAATCTGGGCATTGCGGATGGATTCGGCAAACACGATGTTCTCGGGAGAATCGCCGAAGGCAAAGGCCCGGGTCTCGGTTGTGGACTCATCTCCCCTACCCGTTTTCCTTGTCTGGTGATTGCCACCGCTGGCTTTCTTCAGTTTCCCGAACACATCTTCCAATGACTTTTTCCGGATGGCACGCTCGGTTTTGGGCGTCATACCCATTCCGCCTCCTTCACCGGGTTCTTCCTTAATGTAGCCTTTCGACTTGAGGTCCTCGTAGAAATCGCCCACACCGTATTCGGGGCCGGTTAATCCGTGTTGTTTATCGAGTTGGGTAAGCCAGGACATGGCTTGTCCCACATCGCCGGAAGAGATATTGAGCAACTGCAGGAAAATCTTCAGCAGATCATCAAAACCAGCTTTCTTGTTTTTGAGTTTCGCCTTGAATTCTGAAAACCGGATTCCTTTCATGTCGTTGGTAGTGGATATCAAAGGTAGGAAACCATTGTGGGTTTTCATTGTTTTGAAGAAAGACAAATTGCCGGACCGAAACAGGCTTCATCTTTCCAAACCATGAATAAAAACCATCAGGAAAGGTTTTTTGGTTAGTAAAACACCAGGACCCCTTCTTAACAATTCAACTACTTTTACCGGATGACTGCCAAACAACTTTTCGCATTGCCTTTTCTTGTTTCTCTTTTTGCTGCCAATCAAACAATGGCGCAGACGCAAACGGTGCAGGATAATTTTGAAGGAACCGGCACCATTTCAACCTGGGCAGCCGACGACTGCGACCTGAACATCAGTTTCAATAATCCTGTCGCCAATGGCATCAATACATCCACGAAAGTTTTGCGGTACAGCGACATCGGAGGACAATACGCCAACATCCGCTTTGATGTTGCCAACAATTTCGATTTATCGGTGAACCACACCTTCAGTATGAAAGTGTATGTTCCGTCTTCCGGCCTCACCGGCAATCAGCAAAACCGAATTTCTCTCAAATTACAGGATGGTACACTGGGCAGTCCGTGGATAACGCAGTGTGAAATCATCAAACCCCTTGTGCTGAATCAATGGCAGGTTGTGACCTTTAATTTTCAAAACGACCCCTTCCTCAATTTCGACGCCGGATCGGCCAATCCAACCCAGCGAAACGATTTCAACCGGGTGCTGATCCAGGTAAACGGCGAAAACAACAACGACCGTGTCATTGCGTTCATCGACGACTTTCTGTATGACGGCACCATCGCTGGTGACCCGGTTTATGACAACCTGGTCTGGTCCGACGAATTTGATACGGACGGTGTCGTGAATAACACCAAATGGCATCATCAAACACAGTTACCGTCGGGTGGCAGCTGGTTCAACGGAGAGATTCAGCATTACACCAATCGTTCGGTGAACTCCTTCGTTTCTGCGGGCACATTGAAAATTGTAGCCAAAAAAGAAAGCTACACCAATCAGGGTGTAACCAAGCAATACACGTCTGCCCGTCTCAATTCCAAGTTTGCCTTCAAATACGGCAAGATGGTGTTCCGGGCAAAATTACCGAGTGGCGTTGGCACCTGGCCTGCACTCTGGACCTTGGGAAAAAACGTCAATGAAAACGGCGCCTATTGGGATCTTCAGGGATTTGGAACAACCAGCTGGCCGGCATGTGGCGAAATGGACATTATGGAACACTGGGGCAACAACCAG
>CAMCXM010000173.1 GCA_945883425.1 Spirosoma fluviale | reverse complement strand
GGCAGCTCCCAACACAACTTTGTGTCCGTACGAATGGAACTGAGAAGCCAGTTTACCGATGGTGGTGGTTTTGCCGACTCCGTTTACACCCACCACCATAATCACATATGGTTTGGCAGGCAGATCACGGAAAAAGTGTTTGACCGGGTCCTGATTTTTATCCAGCAGTTTGGCTACTTCCTCGCGGAGGATTCGGTCGAGTTCGGAGGTAGATGAGTATTTATCCTGCTTAACCCGTTCCTGAATTTGCTTGATAATTTTGATGGTGGTTGGAGTTCCAACATCGGCTCCGATGAGGATTTCTTCCAGTTCATCGAGTACATCGTCATCGATTTCGGATTTCCCTACGATGGCTTTGGTGAGGCGATCAAAGAAGGTGTCCTTGGTTTTCTCAAGGCCCTTGTCAAGCGATTCTTTTAGCTCTTCTTTTTTCTTTCCGGTAAAAAAATCAAAAAATCCCATGGAATGGATATGGTTTGGATTTGCCGGAAATAAAAATAAACCTCTCCGGCAGAGAGGTTGCAAATATGAGGGCAAAAAAAATCCCCTTCACAGGGGATGGTCATGAAATTAGTTATTTTTCAACCAATCCTGGACCTGATCATTGGGAACGATTTCCTCTTTGAACGTATAGGCTCCTGTTT
Organism: Spirosoma fluviale; assembly: GCA_945883425.1. Taxonomy (GTDB): domain Bacteria; phylum Bacteroidota; class Bacteroidia; order Cytophagales; family Flexibacteraceae; genus CAMDMI01. Next base: position 5,924 of record CAMCXM010000173.1, on the reverse strand, counting down.
TTGGAGATTTAACTGCTTTGATCACTTTGGTAAACGCCTTGCCCTCGCCAGTTTTGAGGGTTGCTACTACTTTCTTTGCCATGATTACTTAATTTCTTTGTGAACAGTAACTTTTTTCAGAATCGGATTGTATTTCTTCAATTCCATTCTTTGGGTTGTGTTTTTCCTGTTTTTCGTCGTTATATAACGAGAAGTTCCTGGCATGCCACTGTTCTTGTGTTCAGTGCATTCCATAATTACCTGGATGCGATTACCTTTCTTTGCCATGTCTTTTTCCGAAAATGGACCGCAAAAGTAGTGTTATTTTTTGTTCAAAAAATGAAATGCTGAAAAAAAGTTTCAAAATTCTTTTATTGATTTGAATCTCAATTGTTTGGTGGAGGAAAGGTTCTTACCTTTGGGGGCCGGATTCTTATTCTTCCGCAACATTGGAGTTATGACAACACAAACGGAATTCAAATTCTGGAATTTTAATATGTGGCAAAACATCTCTGCCACCGGGCTCATCGTTTCAGCTATGTCGCAGGCAGGTCTGTTTTTCGCAGAGAAGCAGATCGAAAATTTTACGTATCTGTACTACATCTGGGCGGCCGTTTTCGCAGCCGGAACTATTCTCAAATACTACTATTTTAAAAACGGAATCGAGCCAGGCCACCATCATCACCACGACTAGGCCTTTCTTGTTTCCCGCTTTCTGAACTTTTTTAATATGAGGATTTACAATTTTAAAACGCAATGCATTCACAACCGTACCCCGACAAAAGGCCGGGTATTCTGCAGTGGGCAGAAGAAGACCGGCCGAGAGAAAAACTTCTTTTAAATGGGCGCAACAGCCTCACAGACGCCGAACTATTGGCCATCCTTATTGGGACAGGCAGCCGCAACGAAACCGCTGTAGATCTGGCAAAACGCATTCTTAAAGAAGCATCACATGACCTCAACCGACTTGCCCGTATGTCGGTCAAAGATCTTTGCCGGATCAAAGGAATCGGCGAAGCCAAAGCCATCACCATCCTTGCTGCCATCGAGCTTAGCCGAAGACGGAATGAATCCGAATCTACGCTGGAAGTTCCGCTCAACAGTTCCAAAGCCACGTATGCTTATATGAGGCCTGCGTTGCTTGATTTGCCGGTTGAGCAATTCTGGATCATCCTATTAAACCAGTCTCTCAGGCCCATTCGCAAAATCAAGATATGTGAAGGTGGAATTTCACATGTGGTGGTGGATGTCAGGGTGCTCTTCAAAGAAGCACTAAGCGAACTGGCTACCAGCATTGTTCTCGTGCATAACCATCCTTCCGGAAAACTCACTCCAAGTCAGGAAGATATTTCTCTCACAAGAAGAGTTGTATCAGCCGGAGAACTTCTCCAGATTCGCGTGCTCGATCACCTGATTTTTACCAATAACGGGTATTACAGTTTTTCCGACGAAGGCGCATTATGAAAATAAAACCGGCTCTCATTTTTGGCATACTGGCTGTTCTGATTATTCTGGTCACATTTTTTTCCATCCTCACGTTTGGTCCGGAAACGGAAGAGTTCAAGGCTGGTGATGTGTTGGATTTCAGGCGTTTGAAAAATCGAATGTTGTCGCAGAAAGTAGGGGCTCCGTTTTATCAGGTGGCGGGTTTTGATTCTCTGGTCTATTATCCACCCAATCCGGGAGAGCGCTTTCTGGCAGAAGTAATCCCTGTAAAGGAAGGTGATGAACTGGACCTGATGCCTGATCGTCCAGGTTACCCTTCACACCGTGTGGCGGGATATGCCGTCCTGAAAAAAGACATTTGGACCGATACGCTCTTTATCCTCAAAGACCTTGATGAAACTTCGGATACCTTGTTTTTTGTCCCGTTTTCGGATCCCGGAAATGGCAAAGAAAGTTACGGCGGCGGCCGGTATCTGGATCTTGTTATCAAGCCCGGAAAACCCGTTCAGATTGATTTTAACTATGCATACAATCCGTATTGTGCGTACGATGCCTCTTTTGTCTGTGCCCGGATTCCAGGATTTAACCGGATGAGCCGCGAAATTGAAGCCGGAGAAAAAGACTATCCCCATACCGATTCTTCGTCGGTTGCTTTTCCTCGTTAATTCCAGTTGAGCACCGGAAATTTTAAGGTGGCTGTCCTTTCCTTTTTACTTTTGCAGCTTAAAGGCAAAAGTCTGAATGGAATTACTGGAAAAATTATGCTCGGTTCCCGGTACGAGTGGCGATGAAAGCCGAATCCGGGATTTCATTCTGGAGCTTGTTCAGCAAGAAAAGAATACCTGGCGGCACCAGCCGGAAATCTGGTCAGGCGACGGGTTTCAGGACAATCTGGTTCTGATATTCGGAAAACCGAAAGTGGCTATGTATGCGCATCTGGACACCGTCGGTTTTACGGTTCGGTATGACAACTACGTGGTTCCAGTCGGAGGAATTGACGGGACGACCGGCGACCAACTGGTTTTTAGCCGCAACGGGAAACCTGAATTCACCCGGCTCATTGTAGAAGAGGACAACGAACTTGTGATGGTGGATGCGATGCAGACCATTGAACCCGGCACGACGTTAACATATGCACCGTTCTTTTCTGTGGAGGGTGAATTTGTTCGATCGCCTTATCTGGATAACCGTTTGGGAGTCTGGGCTTTGCTCCAGTTGGCACCCTGGGCTGAAAACATGGCGCTGGTTTTCACAACCTATGAAGAACATGGTGGGGGAGGGGCCGGTTTTCTGGCCCGGCTTTTATTTGAGAAGTACAAGGTAAACAAAGCCATTATTGCGGATGTCACCTGGTCGACCATGGGTGTGTTTCCGGGGAATGGTCCGGTTATTTCATTGCGGGACAGCCGGATTCCCCGCAAAGCGTTTGTGGATCAGCTCAGGGAAATTGCCACCCGTTCCGGTGTTCCCTTTCAGCTGGAAGTTGAGTCTCATGGAGGAAGTGACGGGAAAGAAATCCAGAATCTGCCCTTGCCAATCGACTGGTGTTTCATAGGACCTCCGTCTGAAAATCCGCATTCCGCAATGGAATCGGTGCATAAGGCGGATGTGAAGAATTTCGTTGCCCTTCTGGCTGAGTTGGCAAAAGAGCTGGCCTGGTAAAACCAAATAGCATTTGACACGCGAAATTCAAGGTCGGTTCAACCGCAACTTTCCTTGTAAATCAAGGTTTTGGGGTTCGGATTTTCTTTGTTTCTTTGGCCCCCCTAAAAAATGGGTTTGCCCATGACAAGACACCAGATTTCGATTTCGTATTCGAGCTACGCCACTGAAAATGAACTACCTGCAGGAAGTCTTAGCTTGTTGAAAACCGCTCTCGAAAATATGAATAACGCCTATGCGCCGTATTCACATTTTCAGGTTTCAGCCGCCATCCGTTTGTCGAATGGCGAAGTAGTGACTGGCTCGAATCAGGAAAATGCCGCGTATCCTTCGGGAATGTGTGCAGAACGATCGGCCATTTACTATGCCGGTGCCCGTTTTCCGCATGACAAAATTGAAGAAATCCTCGTTGTAGCCCGTAGGGAAGGTGAGTCGGAACTGGTTCCGGCCTGTCCTTGTGGCTCTTGCCGGCAGGCTATGCTGGAATACGAAGAGAGACAATCCAGCCCCATCCGGTTGGTTTTTAAGCAGAATGATGCCGGTTTTATTGGACTGGATTCGGTTTCCGATAGTCTTCCTTTTAAGTTTGGAGCTGAGTCACTCGGAACCATTTAAATTGAAATCGGCCTTGGCTCACTGATTTTCCAGCATGGATATTTACAGCAACCGTTCCACCTATAAACTGATCATCATCCTTTTTGCGTTGGTGATTGGAGGCTTGTCGGTTGTGTACACCAATGACCTTGTTAATAAACTGGCAGACAGAGAGCGGAAACTGATTGATTTGTCGGCCAAAGGGTATAAAGAAATTGCCAGTGCGGAGTTTTCAGAAAGCCAGGGATTTTTGTTCAAAGAGATCATCGAGGCCAATACATCCGTTCCGGTTATTCTGGCCGATGAAGAAGGCAACTATATCAGCCACCGGAATTTTGACGCACCCAAAGGGCTGAGTCCGGAAAAGGAAGCCGCCTATTTCAAGGCACAGATAACAGAAATGAAGCTCCAGTATCCGCCGATTCTGATCGAGATTGCCGGATTGAAGCAGTACATTTATTACCGGAATTCTGATCTGATCAATCAGCTGCGGTATTATCCGGTTATCCAGTTGGCGGTGATCGGGTTGTTTGTTATTATGGGCTATCTGGCTTTCAGCCTCAGTAAAAATGCCGAACAGAACCGGGTTTGGGTGGGTCTGGCGAAAGAAACAGCTCACCAATTGGGAACGCCTATTTCAAGTCTCATCGCCTGGGCCGAGTATCTGAGGATGAAACCAGAGATTGAAGAAGAGGGAATTGTGGACGAAATGGACAAAGATATCCAGCGACTCCAGATGATCACCGCCCGTTTCAGCAGCATCGGATCAGAACAGAAGCTTCAGCTGGAAGATTTGGGTGAAATGGTGGAAGGAGCGATATCCTACCTTCGGAGCCGGGTGAGTCAGAGGGTGGTGATCAATGTGAAGATACAACCGGAAGGAGCACAGGTGATGGCATTTATCAACCGGCCCCTGCTGGAATGGGTGGTGGAGAACATTACAAAAAATGCCGTGGATGCCATGGTTGGAGAAGGGAAACTGACACTTGAAATTACCGAATTAACAGAAGGAAATGTCCAGATGGATATTACGGATACAGGAAAAGGAATACCTCGTAAACAGTTTAAAAAGGTATTTGAACCGGGGTTCACCACTAAAAAACGAGGATGGGGTCTGGGCCTTACGCTGGCCCGGCGGATTGTGGAGCAGTACCACAAAGGACGGATTTTTGTCAAAAGTTCAGAGCCAGGAAAAGGGACCACGTTTCGCATCCTTCTCCGGAACCGGATGTGAGATCTTGTCAGGCAGATTTTCTGAACACCACATCTTCCAGCTTGCTCACCCGCTGATCGAGCAGCACGATTTTCTCAATTTCATCGGCCAGCCGCATGACGGAGACGCGTAATTCTCCGATGGCCAGGTTGGTATTGGCCTGTTGCTTTTCCACGGATTCGAGGCGTTTGTCCATATGTTCAAGTTTCACATTCGTTTGCCTTTGCTCATGGAGCATTTCGGCCATCAGTTCAATTAATCTTGGGATACCTTCCATTTTCTTCGTGATTTTATAAATTGTTAAATGCAATCAGGCAGACTTTCTGAACACCACATCTTCCCGCTTGCTCACCCGCTGATCGAGCAGCACGATTTTCTCAATTTCATCGGCCAGCCGCATGACGGATACGCGTAATTCCCCGATGGCCAAGTTGGTATTGGCCTGCTGTTTTTCCACGGATTCGAGGCGTTTGTTTGTGGTTCTTTGCTCATGGAGCATTTCGGCCATCAGTTCAATTAATCTTGGGATACCTTCCATTCTCTTCGTGATTTTATAAATTAGTAAATGCAATCAGGCAGACTTTCTGAACACCACATCTTCCAGCTTGCTCACCCGCTGATCGAGCAGCACGATTTTCTCAATTTCATCGGCTAACCGCATGACGGAGACGCGTAATTCTCCGATGGCCAGGTTGGTATTAGCCTGTTGTTTTTCCACGGATTCGAGGCGTTTGTCCATATGTTCAAGTTTCACATTCGTTTGCCTTTGCTCATGGAGCATTTCGGCCATCAGTTCAATTAATCTTGGGATACCTTCCATTCTCTTCGTGATTTTATAAATTGTTAAATGCAATCAGGCAGACTTTCTGAACACCACTTCTTCCAGCTTGCTCACCCGCTGATCGAACAGTACGATTTTCTCAATTTCATCGGCCAGCCGCATGACGGATACGCGTAATTCCCCGATGGCCAAGTTGGTATTGGCCTGCTGTTTTTCCACGGATTCGAGGCGTTTGTTTGTGGTTCTTTG
>CAMCXM010000172.1 GCA_945883425.1 Spirosoma fluviale | reverse complement strand
TTAATCGTCTGATTCACACCTTTAAATTTCCCTTTCGGACAAATGAACACGAGAGTGTGAAATTTGCGGGCGAAGCCCAATGAAATGTCTTTGAGGACGCTCTCTGCCAGAGCAGGATCTGCGACATGGCGTCTGGGCCATAAATGAATGTGAATCAGTCGATTTGGATTAATTGATCTTTTCCATTGCGGATTCTGGGTTTAAATGTTCTCCCCGAGCAAGAAAGGCAATCTCAATCTCGTTTTGTCCTTGAAAATGGTGTGCCATTACACCACCGAAGTAGCCTCCAACGCCGCCCATTCAGGCAAACAGGATTCTTGTCTTCACTCTTAATTCTTCACTTTTCTATACAACTAATTTAAATTATTGATAAAGAATGATTTACATTTGGCGGACCGGGCCTCACCCCAGCTGTCGCCATGGCGCCATGAAGCCACCTCCAGAAGCCAGTTCGGGACAGGTTCCCGAAGCAGGCTCGGGACAAGCTCTCCAAGGGAGAGGGAGGAATTCAATCTTCCTCAGTTATCTGCCTTGAAATTGGTGTGAAGCACCACCTGACTTCACTCTTCACCCTTCACTCTTCACTCTTCACTCTTAATTCTTCACTCTTCACCCTTAACTCTTAACTCTCAACTGATTTTATCAATGATCAGCTGTTTCATTTCCGTGACTTCGTCCTTCGTAAAGCCATCGACTACGATTCCGCCTTCTCCCGTGGTTTGGATCGTGATGGTGGAGAAGCCGATCAGCGGGCAATCGATTTCTACGGATGAAATGCGGGTAAACGGGATGGTTTTTTCCTCGCCGCTGAAGAGTCCGGGTTCTTTGAGTGTAACCCCAAGTTCGTTGATGGTGATTTCATCCGGAAAAACCCGGTTTCCTCCGGTGAGGCGTGAAGCTTTGTAAGTAGGCATTTGAATATTGGTTGAGGGGGCAATCTAAGGCTATTTCGATTTGAATTTTGTAGTTTATGAATTGCTCTTGAATGAAAGTAAAGGGCAAACTTATTTTTAAGGTTCAGGTTGGATGTTCTCGGTCAACAAGCCCTGAAATAAAAAAACCTGTTCCGAAAAAACACCGGAACAGGTTAGTATTTGATAATTGAAGAGGATTCTTAGAAAACCTGGTCAAGCGACGTACCCTCTCCCATGCCAGAATCCATTGTTCCCTGAAAACGGGTGCTGCTGCTGAATGCGAGAATCGGGAGGAAAATATAAGGCAGAAAAAGGATGCCGATTGTGTATCCGGTTCCTTTTCCAAAAGCTTTGACAAACAGATTCAGCGACCAGATTGCCCAGATTACTCCAATGTACGGAATCAGCATGAGCAGGACCCACCACCAGGGTTTTCGAATAATCTCCAACAAAACAACATAGTTGTAAATCGGGACGATGGCGGCCCATCCGGGCTTGCCAGCCAGAGTGTACAAGCGCCACATACAGACGGCAAATAAAACACCAATGGTGAGGGCAACAGCAAAGATTCCCCAGAGAAAAGACATAAATTCGGGATTAGAATATGGCTCCATAACAATTTGTTGGTTAGTGTGGTATGTAAATCAGGGGCGAAACATAAAAGTATTTTCTCAGAAAATTTATAGCGGTTGAACTTTTTTTGATCAAAATTTGATCCCACAATTTGAATGAAAACGTAGCCAAAAAAAAAAGCCGCTCCTTTTTTTTCAGAACGGCTTTTTTTGAAGTTCACAGCAACCTGCAGAGGTGCCGGTTGCAGAATTACACCAATGAAATTTCGAACTGAACCAGATTGATAAACTGCTGAACACGGGCTTCGAGTTCTGCATTTTTCAGGTCCACGATTCTTTCTACTCCAAATTTCTCTACGCAGAAACTTGCCATGGCAGAACCGTAGATGATCGCGTTTTTCATGGAATCGTAGCTGGTTTCGTTTTTGCTCGCCATGTAGCCAATGAATCCACCGGCAAATGTGTCGCCGGCTCCGGTTGGATCGAATACTTCTTCCAATGGAAGGGCAGGTGCATAAAACGCTTCATTGTGATTAAACAATAAAGCACCATGCTCTCCTTTTTTGATAATAACTGTGGAAGGTCCCATGGTCAGGATTTTCTTAGCCGCTTTTTTCAATGAATACTCACCTGTCAGTTGACGGGCTTCTTCATCATTCAGACAAAGAACATCTACCAGCTTAATTGTTTCCAGAAGATCTGCCAGCGCAATCTCCATCCAGAAATTCATGGTGTCCATCACAATCAGTTTCGGGCGTTTTTTCAGACGCTCAATCACTGTTTTTTGAACGGACGGAGCCAGATTTCCCAGCATCAGGTATTCACAATCCTGGTATGATTCCGGAATGATCGGATCAAACGTTCCCAGAACATTTAGCTCCGTGACCAGCGTATCACGACTGTTCATGTCGTTGTGGTACTTTCCGCTCCAGAAAAAGGATTTCTCATCTTCTTTAATCTGAAGTCCTTCCGTATTTACTCCATGTTTTTCCAAAAGGGCAATGTCGGATTTTGGAAAGTCTCCTCCCACAACCGCCACAAGGTTTACCTGTGAATTGAAATAAGACGATGACAATGAAATATAGGTAGCAGCGCCGCCAATGATTTTATCGGTTTTTCCGAAAGGTGTCTCGATGGCATCAAAGGCAACCGAACCTACAACTAATAGACTCATGAATTTTATGAAATAGTAAGTATACTTTCTTCGATAATGTGACAGCATTCCAGCATTTGCTGCTCATTGATAATGAGCGGTGGTGCAAAACGGATGGTATCCCGTCGGGTTGGTTTGGCCAGAAGCCCTTTGTCCTTTAAGGCCACGCATACTTCCCATGCGGTGGTGTCACCAATGGGTTCAATGTCGATGGCGTTCAATAAGCCTTTACCGCGGACCGCACGGACCATGGATGTTTTCATGGCAATTTCTTCCATGCGGGTCCGGAAGATTTTCCCCATCCGGTGTGCGTTGTCCGACAGATTTTCATCCACCAGAACCTGCAATGACGCAATGCCCACAGCACAGGCCAATGGATTGCCACCAAAGGTAGAACCGTGTTCTCCAGGTTTGATGGTGAGCATAATTTCGTCATCGGCCAGCACAGCCGATACCGGCATCGTGCCACCGCTGAGTGCTTTTCCTAAAATCAACACATCCGGACGGACCAGCTCGTGGTCGCAGGCCAGCATTTTACCTGTTCGGGCCATACCGGTTTGCACTTCGTCGGCCATGAACAGCACATTGTACTGATCGCATAGTTTTCGGATACCGCTGAGATATCCGTGATCCGGAATGATCACACCGGCTTCACCCTGAATGGGTTCCACCCAGAAAGCGCAGACGTCCGGATCCTGAAAAGAAGCTTCAAGTGCTTCAAGATCATTGTATGGGATAATGACAAAACCCGGAAGGAAAGGTCCGTAATGATCGGTGCTGGCGGCTTCCGTAGAGGCCGACACAATTCCGAGAGTTCGTCCGTGGAAGTTGTTCTGTACAGCCACAATTTTGGCTCGGTCAGCGGGAACACCTTTTACTTTATATGCCCATTTCCGGGCTAATTTCAGAGCGGTTTCATTTGCTTCGGCTCCGGAGTTCATGGCAAGGACTTTATCATAGCCGAGCATTTCACAGATCAGTTTTTCGAATTCGCCCAACCGACTGTTGTAAAACGCACGGGACGTCAGGGTGAGTTTACCGGCTTGTTCTGTCAATGCATCTATAATGCGTGGGTGGCAATGGCCCTGATTGACGGCACTGTATGCAGATAGGAAATCGAAATATCGCTTTCCTTCCACATCCCAGACCTCAATTCCTTTGCCTTTATCCAGCACCACCGGAAGTGGATGGTAATTGTGGGCGCCATATCGGTCTTCCCATTCCATTGCCTGCTGGCTGCTTTCTACGCGATTACTTACTGCATTCATTTGGTGTATCATGGTCCTGCCTTTTTCGAGGTGCAAAACTAAAACAATTCCAGCAGGGGAATTGTTATGCCGATACTTTTTTACCAATGGAAAAATCACCACAAAAAAACAACCGTTCTGCTCCTGAAAATCAAATGACTCACCCGCGGCTCGCTCCGGATGAGTACTACTATTCAGCTCAGGGTTTTCTGGTTTTTACGGAGACTTATCATTTGCGGAGAGGGTACTGCTGTAAAAGTCAGTGCCGGCATTGTCCCTACGAAAAGAAAAAAAATTAGGGCCGCACTTTGAGTTGAAGATTTTTTATCTAGTTTTGCGTCCCCAAACGGAAAAATACCATGGCGAAGGTTTGTCAAATAACAGGAAAAAGAACAGTTAGTGGAAACAACGTTTCTCACGCGAACAATAGAACGAAGCGTAAATTCTATCCGAATTTGCACAACAAAAAACTATTCCTTGAAGAGGAAAAAGTTTGGGTTAATCTGAAGGTATCTACTCACGCACTTCGCATCATCAACAAGCTTGGTTTGAGTCAGGCTTTGCGGAAGGCAGGTTTGGAAATCATCCGCCTCTAATCGGACCATCCACCTGATACAGCAATCCCGCCTACGCGGGATTTTTTTTTGTCATGGAAAAGGCCACGTTTCTGGTTAAACCAAACGCCCGAACGAGTTCCATCGGCAAAAGTGAAGATGGTCAGATGTGGATCCGGATTGCGGCACCGGCAACAGAAGGGAAAGCGAATTCTGCCTTGATCGCTTTTCTTTCCAAACTGGTGGGAATTCCCAAATCCCGGGTTTTGCTCGTGAATGGTGCTTTGGGAAGAATGAAAACTTTTTCGTTTGATTTGGATAAAATCGATTGGGATTCATTAATTTCTGAGGACAATAATCCCGATACCGGGAATGAGTCAGAGTCGAAATGTTGAAATACCCATCTTGTCAGATGGATTTTGCCATGAGATCATTGCCTTTAAATTGAAGATTAAATTCACCAGTTTGATGAAAGCCTCCTTTCTGATTTGTTGCTTTGAAAATTAGATCAGAATGAGAAGTATTTTTATCCCATGTTTTATGAATTCAAGAAGATGTATAATGTTAAAATTCAGTACATTGCGCAGAAGATTCGAACATTCGACCAAACTGGTTTTTTGAAATATAACTTGTTGATAATACCACCATTCCACTGAATTAACCAAATTTGCCGCCCCATGCGGAAAGTTTACTGTCTTTTCATCCTGATCTCGGCTCTGTTCACAGAGGCTTTGAACGCTCAAAACCTGGAAGATCGGGTGACCACTCAATGTAACATTGGATTGAATATCAACAATCTGGGTCTGATTGGGAATGCTTTCAGAGGAAGCTACACCCAAAAGAATTACCCGAGTTGCGAGTACCCGGTGGGATCGTCCATCGAACATATGTTTCAGGGCGGACTTTGGGTGGGTGCCTACAAAACCAGCCGAAAGAAAACATTGAATCCGGATACATCGGTTGGTGCCCCTGATTCCATCCTGGTGAAAAGTATGTTGGGGCCATACGTTTCCAGTGCTGCCTATGATTCTCCAACCGGATATGCTGCCGGATCCAAAAGCTTTGAATTTACAGCGGTCAGCACGGGAGTAACGGAACGATCCAGTCTTCCACAAAACCAGAATTACCGGGATGATGCCATTTCGCATCAGGATTTGATCACCGAGTTTACGGATAAGAACTTTTCAATCCCAGGTTCCGGAAATCCACCCAAACTGATTCCCGAACATAATTTTCCTTTGGGTCTCGACGTGAAGCTGGAGTCGTACAACTGGAACTTTTCTTTCGCCAACTTCTTCGTCATTCTCAATTACAAAATCAAAAATACAGGCCTCGATACGCTCGACAGCCTTCATGTAGGACAGTATTACAATGCCGTTGTGCGGAATGTGAGTCGTACTCTTCCAGCCGGAACTGCGTTTTTCAATAAAGGCGGAAATGGTTTTGAGGATTCACTCAACATGGGCTATGTGTTTGATGCCACTGGTGATGTTGGATTTACAGAAAGCTATGTCGGTGTGAAATTCCTGGGAGCAGAAAAGGTTTTGCCGTCGTGTCAGGGTCCGGTTTTTATTCCGGGTAAACTGGGCACCGATCGTTTCAAAATCAACTTTCAGACCTGGCTTTTTGGTAGCTCTGATCCAAAATTCTTCCCGCCTGCCAATGATCCGGAGAAATTCAGCCGGATGAGTAAGGGACTTCAGTATGAACCCAACTGGTCATTTGCAGAACCGCCAGGCGAGCCTTTAAAAAGTATCATCCGCAAACCTGGTAACCGTACAAACGTTTTGTCCTGCGGAAACATGGGTACGCTCAATCCGGGAGAAACGGTTTCCGTTGTATTTGCTGTGGTTTGTGCCAAAAAGGACAATGCCGAAGGACTTGCCAATACGGAAGACACACCAATACAACGAACGAATCTTTTCGCCAATGCACTCTGGGCGCAGACGGCCTACAACGGAGAAGATGCCGATGGAAACGGACTCCTTTCGCCAGAGGAAGAGCAGAACAACAATTGCAGGATCGACCGGTATATTTTGCCGAGTCCCCCGAATGTTCCCAACACAAAAGTGGTTTCTTCCAACAACCAGATTGACGTGTATTGGGCGCCGAATTCGGAGCTTTCCGTCGATCCGATTTCAAAAGAGAAAGATTTTGAAGGATACCGTCTGTATAAATCGTCGTTCGGGTTTGATAT
>CAMCXM010000171.1 GCA_945883425.1 Spirosoma fluviale | reverse complement strand
GCTTTGTTAATTGATAAAGCACAATTATTAACACTAAAAGCATCCGAAATGACTGTTTTAGTTGGCGGCATGAGGGCACTGCATTGCAACTTTGACAACTCGCAGAACGGTATCCTGAATGCCAGCAAGGACAAATTAACCAACGAATTTTTTGTCAAGTTGCTTGAAATGGGAACCGTTTGGAAATCGAAAGATGAGAATAAAGAAGTTTTTGAGGGCAACGATATGATATCGAACCAGCCAAAATGGACAGCCACCCGGGCTGACTTAGTATTTGGTTCAAATTCTGAGTTGAGGGCTATTGCAGAAGTATATGCAAGTGCAGATGCGAAAGGCAAATTTGTAAATGATTTTGTTGCAGCATGGACCAAAGTGATGAATCTGGACAGGTTCGATGTAAAATAACCTGTTCATTTCGGGAGCTTGTCCCAATCAGTCTGCAATACCGGATTTAGGTCATCGATACATTCGGTCTGTTAGGCTCCTTTTCGAATTTTGAAATTATTCATGTGAATGCCTTTGGGTGAGGCATTCACATGAATTGGGTTTTCCTATCCAACTTTTTATCGAAGCGAACTACAGCATATAAATAGGATGATGTTGGAATGTATGTACCGTTAATCCCGGATTCCCCATTAGGATTTTAATTGTCTGATTCACACCTATAAATTTCCCTTTCGGACAAATGAATACGCGAGTGTGAAATTTGCGGGCGCAGCCCAAAGAAATGTCTTTGAGGACGCTCTCTGCCAGTGCAGGATCTGCGGCATGGCGTCTGGGCTATAAATTAATGTGAAATAGTCGATTTGGGTTAAACGATTTTTTCTATTGAGGATTCTGGGTTAATGAAATATGCTTTTTGAACATATTCATTTCGAATAACTTTCGCATTGCCATCCAGATTTAATTGATGTGTGTGGATTAGCCAAGATTGTTTACCTGCCGTGGCACAAAATAAGTATGGTGTTACTCGCATGATACCTTCTTCAAACCCAATTTCGGTTTCTGGTACTCTGATCTAATGGTTTCAGGTACCATTTTCGTATCGACTTTTCAGCTGTAGTTTCCTTTGGACTGGTGCTATATTTGAATTATATGAATTTTTTGAATTTTTTGCTTCTTCATATTTCGGATTAAAATGTTTGTCTTTGCATCGGTCAAAAGTTTATTGGACCGGAAATCATCAAAAACAGAATGGCTGTTGAAAAGCCTTCTTAATAAGACAAATAACATGAAACGACAAATTATACTCATTCTAGCACTCATTTTAGCTTTTAGTATTTATTCTCATGCCCAGGATTTTCAAGGCAGGCTACTAAAGGATATGGTTAAAACAGCAGATGGAAAAATGATCCTGGAAGATTTTACACTGATTACCCTTAGTAATGGCAACACATTACAAGTAAAATCCCATGGGGAAGCTCCTGCAACCGGGGTCATAAGCAGAGATAATTTTGTAGCACTTTTTACTCAGACCGTTACATCATTAACCGATGAGATGACCAAATCTGACGAAGGCGCAACTTCAAAAGACCTCGATGGGATTATCGGAAATCCTGATGTAGGTGTGAATGTATATGTTGCCAAATCTGGTGTACAGATTGAGGTAAAAACAGGTGAAGAGGTAAATCGAAGCACCGTTAAGTGGGAGGACATATTTAAATAGTAAACATCTTCTGCTTGATTGAAATATTGAGCTTAGTGTTATGTCCTTCTTTATGGTTTTTTATAAATCTACCCTTTGTCTGTTGTTTTTCCTGATGGCTCTGTGTGCCTGCACCCAAAGTGATCCATCGGTAGAATCGCAATCCTCAATAGATTCAATGTCAGCGACTTCCAGTGACTTTATTGCCCGGTCTGACTCAGCAGGAATAGAAGGAAACTACATCCCAGAAAACAACGAAAAGGTTAAAACGGGTCATGGTCAGCAGATCGGCGAAATCTTTGTGGATTGGGATAAACCACTTTATCAGGATGAAGCTGGGGCTGATGTAATGGGAATCACCGGCAACACATTTACAAGCAAATCAGGAAGTGACAGTTACCGCATGACCGTACTGGATTTATCTGAAACCATGTCCGAAGCAGACGAAAATCAGAGAGCGATTTTTACGAAAGGTTTTTTGCGTTCTTATGTGAAGAACCTAAGCATGATCAATATTCCATTTGAAGAAATATCGTTTAACGGTTTTGATGCAATCCAGTATACCATATCTGAACCCGAGAGATCGGCAAAATCTTTGTTGTTTATTTATGGAAGTAACAGCTATACACTACAAGTATCAGCGAAAAGTCAGGTAGAAAAGAAATTCCATCGGTTCTCGGGGGCTGTTAACTTTTAATTGAGGTAGGGGAGATTTAGGGGAGCCATTTTGAAAAATTCTATGCCATAACCAAAAATTAAACAATAGTCATATGTTTAACAATCCATTCTCATTTGAAGGTCGTATCAGACGAACTGAGTACGGCATCAGTTTTATTATTTATCTAATACCTGCTGTTGTTATAAATTCTATCATGCGGCAAGGTGGTGCAGCTGCCATGGTTGGAGTTGCATATATTCCATTGCTTTGGTTCTTGTGGGCGCAAGGTGCGAAAAGATGTCACGACAGGGGGAATAGTGGTTGGTTTCAGATCATACCTTTTTATGGTCTTTGGATGCTTTTTGCGGATAGTGATAATGGGGTAAATGAGTACGGTGAAAATCCTAAAGGGATCGGAAATTAAAATAAATCTCTTGTCCAAAGTTAATGCAGTCTGCTAAGGTTTCATGTTGAAATTTTGGTTGTCATGCTATGAAAGAGACCGCGTAATTACTTTAATATAAGTTTTTGTTTGTAGATATTTTATTATTATCAAAATGATAATTAATTTTGATTTTATATTATATTTCAATTTTTAGTATTTCTAATTGAGGGTATTATAATGTTATTGTTTATTAAAATAAATGCTAATAAATATATTGAGTTCTCAGAAATTCAAGGCTAGAAAAATGAAAAGATCAAGGTGTATTTTGGTTTTATTTTTCATAGCAGTAGGTTTTTGGGCTTGCGGTAACTTGAATAGTAGTTGTGCCATCTGCAAAGGTTCAGGAGAAACAGATTGTGCCATTTGCGATAACGGTACTTCAGATTGTGCGGTTTGCGTTAATGGAAGAACGGAGTTTGGGACTTGTGCATACTGTAACGGAAGGGGGGATAGTAAATGTAATTTTTGTAATGGCATTGGTAAAAATAAATGTACATTCTGCAATGGCACAGGTAAGTCTCAGCAGAATTGAGTAAACCCAGATTCCGCATTAGGATGTTAATCGTCTGATTCACACCTTTAAATTTCCCTTTCGGGGAAAAATGAAATGGGGCCATAAATGAATGTGAATCAGTCGATTTGGATTAATTGATCCTTTCCATTGCGGATTCTGGGGTGCAGTCAGCCCTATCATTGTAGGAAACCAACAGGAGGAGGAAATGAATCGTCATTTGAATAGGATCAAGAATTCCGCCCGCTTCAATTGAGTAGCAAATCGATCTGCTGGTTAGTAAAAAAATTCCCTTCATCTTTTCGATGAATGCCAATTCGCATTGACGACACTAATAAAAGGAAGACCGGAGCCAGAAAAATTAATTCTCCCTTTTCCCAATCACCACCCAGGGCATCGGATTTTGCGGGATCCGAAGGAGCTTTTTCAGTAGGTTCCTGTTGAAATGCCGGACCTTCGGTTGAAAGGATTTGATATCGGACCAAAGCGGGTGGTGGAAATAATCGATCATATCGGGTTCACCCATCTGTGCGAAATGTTCCAGGCTTCGTGCCCTGGCTTTTTCCTGATCGGCTTTTGTTTGGTGGAAGGAGCTGTCCAGAATATGGATTTCCCCATTTTTCTTCAGCAGTTTTCGGATGGTATGGAGAACATGTGTATTCCGGCCAAAGTGAGCCAGTGATTCCGGCCCAAAGTGAGCCACCCCTTAGGGTATGATTTGTGGTCGATGGCAAATGTATCAGAATTGTTTTTTTGTATTGTTTTTTCTTAGTGATTCTCCCATCAGTTCGATGCGGTTAGCTTTGTGAATGATGCGGTCCAGAATGGCATCCGCAATGGTGTTTTCGTTGATATAAGAATGCCAACTTGAAACTGGTAATTGAGAGGTTATGATGGTAGAATACCGGTTGTGTCTATCTTCAATTATTTGAAGTAATGCAAGTCTTGATTGCGTATCCAAAGGAGTGAGTCCCCAGTCGTCGAGAATGAGTAGATTCATCTTTTCGATTCGTTCCATGTCTTTTCGGAAAGAACCATCCAGTTTGTCGGATTTGAGTTGTTGCAGAAGCTTTGGTAGTGAGAAGTAAGCCACTTTCCTTCCTTGCATACAGGCCTGATAACCCAAAGCAGAAGCCAGGAATGACTTACCACAACCCGTTGCTCCACTGATGATAATATTCTCTCCCCGGTCAATGTAGGATCCGTCTGCAAGCATGGACAGCGTTTCTCTGGATAGATTCCGATCCTGGGAACAGATGATCTCTTCCACGCTTGCCTGGTAGCGGAACCGGGCGTTTTTGATCGCTGTCTGGGTGCGGCGATGGTTGCGGTAAAGCAATTCAGCCTCCAGAAGTTGAGCCAGCATAACAGCAGATTCTGGCTGTTGATGGGCGGGCATGGAAAGGACGGCCTGGTAATGATCAGCCATTCCTGAGAGCATAAGACCCCGCATCTTTTCAAGGGTGGTCATGGTGGAACTGTTTTTCATATCGGTCTTGTTTATTCTGTTTTGTTTGTTGTTTGATTTGTTTCTCTTTTTAGTTCTTTTCCAGAGCCTATCGGTAATACCCGGGCCCTCTTAGATTTTGGTGCACGGGGGGCGGAGGGGCTGTTTCATTCTCATTCTGTCCTGCCAACAGTGATTCGATATCAAGACTCAATACATATTCAAGTCTGGAATAGGAGATGAAATCGTATTGCAGGCAGATTGCTGCCGCTTCCTCAATTCGCTCATTTCCATGTTTTTTAGCCAGCACGAGCACACCCTGACATAGTTTGAAGCTCTGTTCCGGGTGTTTACCCTGCCTGAGGATCTGATCAATAAGTAGCGTTGCGTTAGCACCTATGCGGGTACCTTCTGTAACAAAGTGCTCCTCACTCCAGCTGCGGTAGTATTGATGTTTGGGGTGAAGATGACTGGCTGTTGTACTGTATTTGTGTGGGGTAATCACTCTTGAATGGGTCGCAATCCGATCATACTCATGGAAGATTTCCACCATATCCTTGCTGTAAGCAATGCGAACAGGTTTACCAACATATTGATAGGGAACCGAATAGTGGTGTTTGTCTTCTGAAAGCAATACATGGCAATTGGGATGAACACGGGCCTGCTGGTATTTCTTAAGCTCAAAGCTTTGGTCGGGAAGGGGGCTTAAGGATTCCCTTTCAATGGATTCAAACTCTTCAAACCGGGTGGTAGCCCGCTGCTGATACTTCATCCGGTTGTGCTTGTCTACAAGCTCCTGGATGGCTTTGTTCAAATCGGTGAGTGTATGAAATATCGTCCCATGAAGGGGAGCATAAACACGGGTGTAGAGAATATTCACAGCACTCTCTACCAAGGCTTTGTCTTTGGGTTTGTGTGCACGGGTAGGTAGAATGGCCGTGTTGTAATGGCGTCCGAATTCGGCCATACTCAGGTTGATTTCAGGATCGTATTTACTGGCTTTGTTAACAGCAGGCTTAAGATTATCACATACAATTCCCGAAGGAACTCCACCAATAAAGTTAAGATTGTCTGCCAGACAGCCCAGAAAATCAGCACTCTGCTGACTCATGCACGCTTTGGCAAACGTATATCCACTCGATGCCAGAATCCCAACAAAGAACTCAACCGGAATCAATTCTCCCGTGACCGAATCGACCAGGTGCAGTTTTTTACCCGCAAAGTCAACCATGAGCTTATCACCTGCCTTGTGATCAAAGACATAGCTGATCTTATGACGGGACATAAAACGAGCGAAATGCTCACAAAACTGAGAATATTGAACCCCATCGGGTGTTTCTCGCTTATAACGCTCCCAGATCAGCCGACGGGTCATTCCAACACGCTTGAGCTCGGTTTCCATAGAAGGAAAAAGGGCATATAAACTTTCCCATTGTGGCTTTGAATCAACCGTTTGGATAACAATGGAATGAAGCTCTGAATCACTAAGCTTCACCAATTCTTTAAACGATAATGGATGAGAATCAAATACCAACAAGTACTTCTCAACCGTATTGCGGGACAACTCAGTCCGCTTGCTAATCTCTCGTTTTGACCTACCTTCGATTTGATACCGAAGAACTTCTTTTAGCTTATTCATAGACAGAATTTGATTGGCCATTTTTTAAGGTTTGTAAACCTCAAAATTGACCTCAAATCATATCCATCAGGTGGCTCACTTTGCTCCGGAATGGGTGGCTCACTTTACTCCGGAATAGGTGGCTCACTTTACTCCGGAATACTCATTCTACAATCTGATCTTTTAGAATGCCACCGCAATTCAAGGCCTCCACCACATCAATTTGGGTATCTTCACTAAGCACTTTATAAGTGGCATTATCCTTCATTCTGGTCACAAAGAAGACTGATTGAGCAGTCCAATCGGCGTATAGCT
>CAMCXM010000170.1 GCA_945883425.1 Spirosoma fluviale | reverse complement strand
TGGATGAAAGGGGTGTGTTCACTACCACCGTATTTCCATTCAGTATTACTGCATTGTCAATGTTTCGTGGAACCATAGACCCGGTCAGGGTGGCGCCGGTTGGGTCGGTTGTCCAGCTCGTAGCTGTTTCATAGTTACAGCCTCCGCTGCAATTGGTAGTGTAGCTGTATAAAGTTGTAGCAGCAACTGCACTTTTCAATCCAAGGGTATAATATCCGTTGGAAAGATTGGCATTGGTAATGGTGAACGAAACTCGACCTGGAACACTCACATCTGGTGATCCTGAGATCGTTGCAATGGAATAGTTTGTCGCTCCGGTTGAGGCCCTGTAAAGAAGCACATAATCACTGGCAGTACTGGAAACTCTTGTCAGACCGGCCTGAGTGTAATCAAAGCCAATGGTTACATCTGATGAACCTGTTTTCTCAATCCGGTATTCTCTGGCCCAGCGGGATGTAACATTTGCTGCGACAACAGCAGAATTGGCCAGAAAAGAACCGGCCGATACACTGTGTGCTGTGCCATCATGACCAGCAAAAATGTACTCAACAGCCGCGTTCAAACTGGAAGAAGATTCGGTGAGCAATAAGGCACCACCGTTGCTGGCACTATGTTTTATGGTACCATCTGTTGTGCCAATGCCGATCAGATCCGTTGTCGAACTTGTATTGGCATAATAATCTCCTGCGGAGAGGGCTAGCCCATATTTTGCCCCTAAATAATTTTCAACGATTACTCGCTGAGCGGCATTGATACCTGTGCTAAACAGGACGACTTCGGCAATATCTCCGTTGAACCAGCCGGCAGTTCCTTCATTGATTGAACCCAACCGGCATGATGTAAATCCCACAGCTGAACTGGTTCCGGTCTGAAGTGCACCGATCTGTGTTCCCTGAATGTAAGCCTGAAGTTGACGATTGGATGATCCATCCAGTGTGCCAAGTACAGATACGACTGAGCCCGCACTGGATGTCGTCATCCCGGTTTTGTAAGGATTCTGATTCCAGAATTCGACGCTGTTGTTGTTGGAACCATCCGAGTAAAATCGGAATACATCTCCATTGTTGGGGCGGCTGTCAAACAGTCCGCGTGGATTGGTGGTGTTCCGGGTGACAGCAAAAAAACTCATGGGCAGGGCATTGCCGTTGTCCAGCCTGTTGCCGAACAACATTTCTGAACTCGCTCCGTTGAAGCGGATCACCGGAAGGCCATTTAAAACATTCGTGTAGTAAGTTGGTTGGCTCGCCGCAGTTGATTGGACGGCATGTGAACCATTCGACGATTGGTCGTTCCATTGATAAACCAGGTCGGAGTTCGCAGCAGATGTTGATCCGGCATCATTGAAAACACCTGCATCTGCTCTCAGCCACAACTTGTTACGTGGCTGTCCTCCACTTCCTGTTGTGTTGCCAATACCTCCAGGTCCTGTTTGTCCGGTTGCTGTTCCAATCAATGCAGCTGATGCCAGAACGGGCAAACCGAGTCGAATGAAAATCTGGTACATGTTTATCATAATAATAGAGTCTGCAATCATTAGTGGGTCTTTGACGTTCATTGTACACTTCAGAAAAGTTGTACGATGGAGACTTGGGGATGTTCTAAAAATCAATGCTTTGTTAGAGAAGTATTGATTTTCAAGTGGACATACCCAGCCTGATTGTTGTCAATACAAAAGAAGAGTTAAATCATTCACATTTCCTGTGCGAACGAAATCTGCCTATACATGAGTAAGATTCAATAGGTGTTTGGCCTGATTTCGCATGCTTTTCCTTTCCAGTAATCGAAGCCTTTTCGTGAACCAGGATGTGAAAATTGAATGTAATTCGCCGAAAAGGAATTGGCTGTGCAGGTTTCTTTGTTGTTTTGATCGCTGCATAAGACGCAAGTATTTACTCTGACTCTTTGGGTTTGAATGATTGATCTATTCGATGCTGAGTACTGATTTTGAGTTTCTTACCTTGGTGAATGATTTGCTTGAATCAAAGTTCATCTGTTTTAAGGTGAACCAGCTGAGTGTTGGACGAATTTGATTGAATGATGATTTGTACACATTTAAACCAGTTGTTTCTTGTTGTAGCTATGTAAAGAGGCGAGAGGTGGACTTTATGTTAACAGAATGTGCCGGTGATGAATCTGCTTGTGTTGTTTTTTATGCTTATTCCTAATTCAACCACTGTTTCAGATTTTAGGGTCTAAATATCGGCTGGTGGCCATTACGTTGTGGATGGTGACTTCCTGTCTAAGTTCAAGTGGTTTTGACAAAAGTTTATGGCAGTATGTATAATGAACTCGTTTATCTGTTACTTATCACGTATCAACAGATTTATTAATGATTAATGTTCTTAACGATTCTTCTGGTTTTGAGAAATAGGATGTCGTTTCATGTAGATGGTACCGGTGAAGATTACCAAAGGTCTTATGGTTGGAGTCGGGTTTCTTGTGATTTGCTTTCGGTGGAATAGGTAGATTTGCCTTTGCTTTGCCACGGTTAGCAAAGAGAATAAGACATTCATAAGAGGATATTTATTTCGTTAAAGCGATTTCATTTTAGCGATTCATTATTCTTTCTACATTTGCAACTCTGAAAAACAAACATCTTCAATTATGTTAAAAATCAATGTTCGGAAAGTTATGGAGGCAAGAGGAATCTTCACTCCATATAAGTTTATGGTTAAGAACGGTTTCACTCCGACTACAGCTACAAAAATTTCAAACGGAGACGTTGAGTATCTTCGTCTTGAGTACATCGAAAGACTTTGCGGATTGTTAAACTGTCTTCCAAATGATCTTTTCGAGTGGTCTCCAAACGATCGTAAAGAAGACTCTCCAACTCATCCTCTGCAGGCGATTCGTAAGAATGAAAATTCTCTCAATCTTCCTGAAATTCTGAAAGGTTTGCCTATGGACAAGCTTCGTCAGGTAGAGGAGATGCTGAAAGGCATGAAATAGTCAATTTCAATTTAGAAATAAGGCCGCCCAAAAGGTGGCCTTATTTTTTTGTCCCATCACCAAAGGAAGGTTAACAAAATAGGAGAGGAGAGAATCCAATCGTGAATCCAATTGGATGATAAATTATCCCAGATTCCGCATTAGGATGTTAATCGTCTGATTCACACCTATAAATTTCCCTTTCGGACAAATGAACACGAGAGTGTGAAATTTGCGGGCGCAGCCCAATGAAATGTCTTTGAGGACGCTCTCTGCCAAAGCAGGATCTGCGACATGGCGTCTGGGCCATAAATGAATGTGAATCAGTCGATTTCGGGTAATGGGTCTTTTACAATTGCGGATTCTGGGATTAAATAGTCTTGTCTTCAGGTCACATCCTGGCCATTTTGAATAAGGCCAGATCTTTATGGCGCATGTTCAGCATCCGGGCTATGTTCTTGTTTGTGAGAGATCCCTTGAAACAATAGACCCCCTTCATAAACCAGTCTTTTGTGAAAATCAGATCTTCCAGCCCGCCAAGTTCGGCCCCACGAATAAGCATGGGCGTAAGAATGTTGCTAAGTGCAGTTGTGGCGGTGTGTGCAACTCTGGAAGCGATATTGGGAACGCAATAATGGATTACATCATACTTCTTGAATACCGGATCTGTATGAGTTGTCATTCTTGATGTTTCAAAACAACCTCCCTGATCAATGCTCACATCGATAATGATGGAGTCAGATTTCATTGTCGACACCATTTCTTCTGTGACCACGCAAGGTGTTAATCCATCTTCAGCACGGATGGCACCAATCACGACGTCTGCCCGATTCAATGCATCACTCAGGTTGGCATAATCAATGGTCGAGGTAAACAACATATTACCCAACCTTTGTTTCATCCTTCTGAGTTTATAGAGATGATTATCAAATACTTTTACTTCAGCTCCCAATCCAAGAGCGGTGCGGGCGGCGTATTCACCGACGGTACCGGCACCG
The DNA here is from genome assembly GCA_945883425.1 of Spirosoma fluviale. GTDB lineage: Bacteria > Bacteroidota > Bacteroidia > Cytophagales > Flexibacteraceae > CAMDMI01. Next base: position 2,721 of record CAMCXM010000170.1, on the reverse strand, counting down.
ATGATCACAATTTTAGTGGGTGGCACACCTGTCACACCTCCCATAATAATGCCCCGTCCGTTATTGCGACTATTGAGGTATTCAGCGGCAATCAGAAGAACTGTATTCCCGGCAATCTCACTCATCGCACGTACAATTGGCATCGAACCAACCACATCTTCAATCATTTCGAATGCCACAGCTGTGATCTTCCTTTTGTTCACCGCTGTGAAATAATCGCCTTTTAGTTGAGACAATTGCAAAGCCGAAATCAGCGTGCTGCCGGGTTCAATCATTTCGATTTCTTCCAGACTCGGTGGTGTTACTTTTAAAATGACATCACCGCTTTTGTACAGTTCTTCTGGACTGTAACAAATTTTGGCTCCAGCCTCAGAGTACAAATTGTCTTTGAATTTAGCGCCTGTTCCGGCACCGGCTTCTATGCTGACTTCGTGGCCGTTGTTAACCAAAAGAGCCGTGGCTTCGGGCGTCAGGCACAGGCGATTCTCCTGCATCTGAATTTCCCTTGGCACGCAAATGGAAAATCCTTTTCGCTTTGTTTGAACCTCGAGGAGTTGTTCTTTTGGTAGAAGTGCCTCCGATGTCAGAGCTTTTACTTCAGAGGAAATTTCAATTTTCATGAACCAGGACGGTAATTCTTCGTTTTACAGGATCTACGTATTCCAAGGTGACGGACAAGTAGGAAACGGCTGGGATGTAACCCACGGCTGATGCCCATTCGATCAGACAAAAATAGCCGCTTTCTTCGATTTCAAACAGGCCGATTTCATAAAGTTGCTCAAACTGGTTTAATCTGTACAAATCAAGATGGAAAATCTTGCTTCCTGAAGACGTTTTGTATTCGTTCACCAGTGAAAATGTGGGGCTTGTCACATCATCCTTCACTCCCGATAATTTCGTAATTTCCTGAACCAATGTGGTTTTTCCAGCTCCCAGATTTCCTTCCAGAAGCCATACATTGTATTTGCCATATTCAGAAATCAATTGCTCTGCAATTTTTGCAGCTTCTTCCAGATTGTATTCCAGTTGATGCATGGCAATTATTTTGGGCAGGTTGATGCCGGATGAAAACCTGGCTTCGAAGGTTCTGAAACCTCAATAATGAAAAATGACGGTTCTGATCGATTCAGTAAATACGTCATCTCAGTTCACCTGGCTCAAAGCATACAACAATAAATTGGCACCCATCTGTAAAGCCTGTTGCCTCACAGGTTCCGGATCATTGTACACCGACTGGTCTTCCCATCCGTTTCCCAGATCACATTCATACGAATAAAAGCAAACCAGTCTGCCCTGATAAAAAAGCCCGAATCCTTGTGGCGGTTTTCCATCGTGCTGGTGAACTTTTGGAAGCCCCTGAGCAAAATTGTACTTGATATGATAAACCGGATGTGAAAATGGGATTTCAACAAAATCGAGTTCAGGAAATACCTTTTTCATTTCTCTCCGGATGAATTTGTCCATACCAAAGTTGTCATCCAGATGGAGAAAGCCGCCACCCAAAAGGTACTTTCTAAGATTAGCCGCATCGTCCTGCGAAAAAACTACGTTGCCATGGCCGGTAAGATGAACGAACGGATACTGAAAAATTTCAACCGATCCCGGCTCAACTACGGCTTCTTCCGGGTTGAGATTTGTTTTCAGGTTGCGGTTGCAAAAGTTGATGAGATTGGGAAGAGATGTCTTATTCGCATACCAGTCGCCACCACCACCATACTTCATTTTAGCAACCTGAAATGAATAGGAACTGGCCCTTTGTCCAAAAACAGAGGTGGACATTGCAACAGAACCCATCAGAATCAACGAAATAATCCAGTCTTTCAACATTTGGCAAATATGGCAGAAAGTGACCATAGGAGAAACACAAATGTTCGTTGTGTTCCACCCATATTTTTTCCTTTTGCAGAAGGATTCTGCATATACAAATCCTTTGCTCTAATTTGCCGGCATCGGTTAGGCAAATGCAGACATTGCTTTACATTTGCTCCCCCAATCAAGAAAAATGACGACGGAAAAAGTATCTTTACTGAGTCACCGGGTTCAGGTGATGGAAGAATCCCAGACCATTGGAATGGCGAAAAAAGCAAGGGAACTTGCCTCTCAAGGATTTGATGTGGTGAATCTGAGCTTTGGTGAACCCGATTTTCCAACTCCGGACCACATTAAAGAAGCAGCCAAACGGGCGATTGATGAAGGCTATACCTTCTACACTCCAGTGGCTGGATATCCGGAACTTAAAAAGGCCGTTTGTGAGAAATTCCTTCGGGACAACCACCTCCAGTTCAAGCCTGAAAACATAGTCGTTTCAACCGGAGCCAAGCAGTCCATTGCCAACGTTATTTTATGTCTGGTTGATCCGGGTGATGAAGTGGTGATCATCGGACCATACTGGGTCAGTTATCTGGAAATTGTAAAACTGGCGGAAGGAACACCGGTTGTGGTGACGGGGAAATTCGAAAATCAATACAAGCCAACCATCACCGACATCGAAAAAGCGATCACCCCAAAAACAAAAGCCATTCTATATTCTTCTCCATCAAATCCAACCGGAGCGGTTTTCTCAAAAGATGAATTGGAACAACTGGCCGATGTTCTTGTCCGTAATCCGGGAATCGTTGCCATCGCAGACGAGATTTATGAGTACATCAATTTTATAGGAAAGCACGAAAGTCTCGGTGCCATCGATCGCGTTCGTGATCAGGTGGTCACCATCAATGGTTT
>CAMCXM010000169.1 GCA_945883425.1 Spirosoma fluviale | reverse complement strand
AATCTGAATACCTTGAATTTCTGCAAGACTATGAAATCGATTTTAAACCAGAATATTTGTTTGAACCGATACCATGACGCTCCTCTGGAGCTTGGTCCTTTCTTTTTTATTTCTCTATTAACATTGGGCACCCCTGGTGCCAGAAAGGCAAATCAATTCTCTTCTCTCCCCAGAAAAATCTTGTGACGCCACGTTCCGCCTGGCTCCTGATTCCTGACCACTGAATCCTTTTGACTTTTGACTTTTTCCTTATACCTTATTGCCCCACCCCCTTCCTCACCTCCTCCACGCTCTCCAACAGCATTTTAAAAAACTGATTCCGGGTTTTCTCTGCCGTCCTGCTGATCTGTGTGCTTTTCGAAATCAGGTTTTGCATCCAATGCTCATTATGCTGATTGAAATCTGTGTTGCGGGTACTCATAAAATTGAAGGTATTGATCCCAATAAAGGAGCTGACCATGTCATTGGTTTTTACCAGAACACAATTGTTGCCAATCATCAGGTCGCTCATATAAAAGGTAAAAGGGGTGCCACTCACAGAACCACCCGGCCTGATTTTAAAACCCAGATCACATTGCTTCTGCAGATTCCGGATCAGTTGCATCAGATCTTCCACCACTTCCAGGGCATCATTTTTTGTGGCAAACAGACCCGACTCATGGTAAAACCGGATCTGTTTGATGGTGCTACTGATCGTTTCATCGGTCCATATTTCCGTCGTTTCAACCTCAGAATAGGCCATACTGGCTTTCATCGAAAGATCAAGGAATTCTTCACCATGGCTGCCAACGGCAAATTTCTGGTCTTGAAGATCCGAGTGGTTGAGAATGGTTTTACGCCAATAGAAGAATTTGAAGTCGCTCAGTTTCGGGAAGGCAAAGTGGTGAAACACCGGAATGTCTTCCGCCGCATAATAAATATGCCGGTTTTGAAAGGACGAGATTCCCTTAATCTGCTTTAAAAAGTGCTCCAGATAGCCTTTGAACGATTCTCCGTCTGGCCCGGACGGCTTGTACCGAAACGACACGAGGTTTACCATCAGATCGTTTAAGGATTCCAGAGGGACGTCAAAATGTTGGCAAATCAGGGCGCCTTCATCCAGCGTAAAGGGTGTTTTGCAACCAATCCTTCGGTACACCGCATCATGGCCAAGGCCCAATAAATCGCAAAGCTCCTGTGGCAGGGATTGATTTTTGGGGATCTGTTGTTTGATAATCTCAATCAAACGGGCTTGGGTAGGGTAATTCATTACAGGGTAAATCAGGCAGGCAAAAACGTATTTTTACCGGAAACCACAAAAACGGAATTGCCACATTCTGTCCTGAATATACTTCGTGGGGATTAGGGGTTTCCCACTTGGGCGAAGAGAAGAGCAGCTGCAATCAATCTGTGTTTTCTTTGAATGCTTTGAACTCTACCATTCTCTACTTCCCATGATCCCTCTTTTGGGAGGCTATTGTTAGGTTGGGACCAACTTACCTGCTTCACTGGGTTTCGGCTGACTCGATGTATGGATTATGAGAATTCGGTCATACTTTCTTTTAGGGCTTCCATTCTTTGGCGGTGCAGAGGAAGTAGACGATTTCAAATAGCTTCTTTATCTCGCCGTGAAAATCTATTGGATAACCCTTTATTTTCAGTGATTTTCTTTGATCTATATAGGTTTTTGAAAAAACCGAACTATTAGCATCCTCTCCATGTGTCAGATAAAGAAAATTTCTAAACTCATTTCTATAATTTAAATTAGAAAGCATAGAATCCGGGGCATTCAATTGTTTTAAAAGAAAAGCAATTTGAATAAATAAGGATTGGTAGAACTTTACTTTCTTAGGAGTTGGAGACAATTCGGTCAACTCAGAAAATTCATTTCGCGCCAATTCTACTTTAAATATTGATTTTTCAATTGGATTAAGTACATATTTATTTCTATCAATAACCACTTGATTTTTTTCAAAAGTAGCCTTATACTCAAAATCAATAAATACTTTTCCAAAATACTCCCATCGATAATGCCCATTTAAATACCGTACTTTTTGCCTGTTAGGATGACTTTTCGTAAAGTTTCCATTGCCAATTTCTATTTCAAATTCCTTATCGCTGAACTTATCAAAAAGGGATTCCTGCAACTCATTCAACACACTCCAAAGCGTAAGGAAAGCCAGTTCATAATCCGAATAAAAGAAAGCCTTTTCGTCAAATGCCGTTTGCTCATAGGCCTTTTTTAGCAGTCCAATAAACATGGTAATCCGCTCTGAAATCCTTCCCCTGAAATGGGATCTGCTGCCATCGCTCAAAGTTTTCTCCTTTACGGGCCCTTGTTCTGCTGAAAAAAGCGCCCCAATGTCTGTCAGGGCTTGCCAGTAGGGCTTAAGAAGTTTGCCTTTTTTACGGCAATGGTCTATGGTTTTGATGAAACTGTTGAAATTATTTACTGAAAAATCAGCATCCGAAGCCGTATCCGGGTGCTCTTTGATGTAATAGCCATCCGCACCCGCTTCGTAGAGCGAATCCATATTCCAGGCCTTGTTGGAGGCTGTGAACATGATTACAGGCATAACAGGGTTAAGACCGGGGTACTCCTCAATGGGATTACCGTTTTCATCCTTCTCAATTTCTCCTGCTTCATTCCTTTTGAACGAGCCTTTAATCTGTCTCAGCCTGTCCAATCCGTTTTTACCCTCCGGTCCGGTCTCACCAAGTCTGTAATCCAGAAGGAGCAGATCATACTCTCCTTGCCTTATTTCCAATTCAACCCTTTCGCTCCAGGAGGTTTCAGATTCTATACCTAATGGAAAAATTAAATTCAAAACATCTATCCATCCGTGGTTTGCCTGGTCATCAATAAGGAGAACCTTCAGTTTTTTGAAGCCCCCGGGTATTTTTTTAAGCTTTTCACTATTCGGCTCGACCGCTTTGGACATCAGATATTTGAAATAAAGATTACGGGGCCATCGGATTAATTTCTGTTGCCTCAGGAGACTGGCAATTCTGAAAGCACCGAAATGATTGGCAACGCTGTGGCTATCGGTTGAATTATCTGTAATCAGAAGTCTTTTCCGTATTAATTTATCGTAATTTTTTTGAATATCATCCCGGGATGGCAACTTAAAAACTGCTTTTACGGAGAACTCTTCTTCTGTTGACCCAAACGGATCATCTTCATCAGCATTGGGTAAGTCCCAGTTTAGTTCTGCCTCTGGAATCAGCCTAGTGCCATAGGAAGCGAAAAGTAATTCAGGTCTGTGAAAAGAATCCCGGAGAATTTCAGATTCTGGATAGTCAGATATGATAACGATGGGGGAATTCCTGATAAAGTCATCGTCTTCCAACCGTATAAACGAAGCGAGTTGTACGGCAGAAAAAAACGAGCTCAATTGATCATTTGGTGGCTGCAAACCTGTGCTTTCTGGAAACAACCAGTGGCTGATGACAATGGCATCATAGTCCTGATCAATACTGGAAATTTCAATAAGTGCATCGTTGAAATAATAATTTTCCATAACCTGACTTTCGTCGGCCCCGGTATCCGGATTTTCAGGGACAGGTATTTCCACTTTGTAGTGGAATGATTCTGGCTTCAGTTCATAAATATTTCTGGCAAACTGGTTTTGTAATAATAGTAATTTCATATCAGAGGTCTTTCTTTGATTTTTTCAATGACTTTTTCAATATCTGACAAATAATCTGCAGGTGAATTGTAACGAATCTTCCTGTTCTGAATCCAGTTCCGGGCTTTTGTCAAGTCTGATTCCGGTTTGCCGGTTAACCTGAGAATTTCTTCGAATCTGCTGTCCGCAATCTGGCTATTCCAGCCTGAAGCTGGAATTTTTTCGTGTCTTTCAGCAACTGAATTTAGAATTGACATTTTCTCAGTGAACATGGTTTTTTTGATACTATTTAATATGCTTAATGCAACCATATGAAAGGCTTTCTGACCATTCTGAAGGAGTTGAAAAAACGGCTCTCCGAAATCATTTTTCAGGATGTGTCTGACGAAAATATCCAGATTGGAATATAGCTCATCCCGGTAAATACGGTAATCTCCTTTTATTAATAGAATAGCTGGTCGTGTCCCTTTGTGTTGATAACTTTCAAATTCCGAAGCCGACAGCCCCCTCATTCCCATGTGACCGCTGAACCGGATCAACTCTGCTTTGCCCTCAATGGCTTTTCTGAATTCATTAATTCTTTTATCGGGAAATAACGGGTGGGGATCTTTGGAATCCGGATAGCTGTTATGGGTAAAAATGAACTTTCTGCCTTCCACAAGTTCTGAAAATCCCGGAGAGGGAATTTCCGGAAGAATCCAATCAGGATCATTCTCCCATGCAAATTCAACTACCTCTATACCACCAAATTGAATCAGCCTTTCTCGAAGTAATCTGTAGGCTTCCCTCGCCACATTATCCTGGCTCAAAAATGGTTTTTCATCTATGATTAGAATGGGTTTATTCATTTCTCAGCTTTGAAAAAAGGTTAATTTATGGGTAAGCCCTTCCTGATAAGGTAGCTGGTGAGGAAAAGCATCCGGGCTCTCGAGCAGAAAGTGCTGGTCAGTTTTGCCTTCCTGCCCCAGTAGAACAGACCAGTCGCCGAGGTTCTTCAGGCGGCCAGCGGCTTTCTGAACGGCGCTGTTCCTTTTCAGCTCGGCCATATCTACTTTACCCTCTTCTAGCCGGAGGTAAATGTTGGTGCAGAACGTCTTTTTTTTCGGATTGGGCTGTACAGTGGCCGAACGCAGGAAAATATGCCTGTTGCTTCCTTCCGGTGCATAGGCCGGGTTGAGAGCAAGGTCTCGCAGCAGAATTACTATTGCATTGCGCACTTGCCAGCTGTCGGTAAAAAAGGTGCAGTTAACAGCAAACTCATCTTCTTTCTGCTCGTAGGCAATGCGTACATTGCCATTTGAGTTCAATTGATTTATCACAGGCTTCAGTGCATTTACCAGAATCAGGTCATGAAAATAATCGGTACCAATTCTGATTTGCGAGCGGAATACAAAGGCCTGGCGTGTAAGTGGCTGACAGGGGAATACTCCTTTCTTCAGTATTTTCAGATCTGGTTTCGTCACTTTACTCGGCGATGAAGTACCCGAAGCTTCTGGTATTGCGGCGTCGGCTCCAAAGGCCTTTTCTAAAATGGAGTTTATCTCTTCTTGCGAGGGGATATCGAAGAAATCATCTTCTGTATTTTCCATTTTTTCAATAACATCATCCGGGATGTCGAAATCTTCATTTTGGAGCCTTTCCTGACGCTCCATTTCTGCAAACATCTGGTCGACTATTTCATCCGGAATTTCTACATCATCATCTTTTTGAGAAGGCTTCGGGTTTTCCTTTTTCTGAACAAACATTTTCGGAAACATCTGTTCAAAGATGTGTTTCGGAATGGCAACTACTTCATGAGCGTCTGGAGGAACCATCATTCTGTTATTTCTCTCTCTCTCCTCTTCAATCTCAATCTGCTTCATCACTTCAGCCGATGTTGCCTCTCTGGCTACTTTCCTGCGTTTGCCTCGAATGGGCAGACAGCCGGTTTCCTTGAAATAAGGAATGCCGTGTTTATTGTAAACCTCTACAAAGTTCTGAAGCTTGCGGTATAGTGAAGCCGGCAGCAATTCTTTGAGGCCGGGCATGGCGGCATTTACCTTTTCCATATTGGCCAGGAAATCGAAGTCTTCCGTATCGGGATCGTGCAGCAATTCGCGGAAACCGGAGTCGTTCACCGTACGGAACTGTCGCAGGAAAGCCACCACTTTACGGGGTTCGTGCAGAACGGGAAATTCCATTAGCTCTGCCTGCTTTTTCTGGGGGGTAAAATTTCCCTCCAACAGCCTTTTATACTGGCTGAAGTAACGCTGGTATTCCATGTCTTCTGAGCCCCGCACCATTCGGAAGAACTGAAGCTTGCCGGCCAGCACATTTTTGAGTTCGGATTTGCCTTTGGCCTTTTTGGGGAAATAGTTTTCCAGAAATTTCTGCTGTGCCTCCTCATAGCCCAACGCCTCCCAGTTGTGCAACATGGCCCGGATTTCCCGTATGTATTCGCGGCGGAGGTTTACCTTTTCATTTACCACAAGACCAGTAACTTCCTGGCAAACATTGGCTTTCTGCAGCCTTACCTTTTTGTGGTTTACTTTAAAGTTTTCGGCTTTGATGATTTCATCCAGCTTGCCAAGAAATGCATCGGGAAATGGGCGCTCAGAAGAAAATGTAAGGTCGTCAGCATAGCGGCTGTAAATGACATCATATTGCTCTGCCAGACCACGGAGGCGGTTGTCAAGAAACCAGCAGACCAGGTTGGAGAGAATGGGAGAAGCAGGAGAGCCTTGGGGTAGTGCATCCTTAAGGGTGCAGATACGGGTAACGAAAAAAGCCAGCTTCGGTGAAAACTTTAGACTTCCGCGGGATAGAACACCGTAAATCCTGCCTGCCGGAATGGAAGGGAAGAAATTCTCCAGGTCGATGTTGAGAACAAAAGGGCTTCCGGTATGGGCTGCGGCATTTCCGGTAATAGACCGGCCGGGCAGAAAGCCATGGGCGCTAGGGTGCTTGGGAGCCAGTTCGGTGAGCAGTTCGGCGGTGAGTTTCTGCACCCGTTTGAGCGGAGCTTTGGGTGCCGAAATGGTGCGCAGGGCCTTGCTCTTTTTCTGAATGTGGAATTCGGTATAAAGCGAATCCCGGTTTCGCTGCACATAGAAC
>CAMCXM010000168.1 GCA_945883425.1 Spirosoma fluviale | reverse complement strand
GTTAATGGTTAATGGTTAATGGTTAATGGTTAATGGTTAATGGTTAATGGTTAATGGTTAATGGTTAATGGTTAATGGTTAATGGTTAATGGTTAATGGTTAATGGTTAAAATTCTGAATTTGAGTGAATTATCCAAAAAAAATTAACTTTTTTCTCAAAAACCAATAACCTTTAACTCATAACTCTTAACTCATAACTCTTAACCCACAACTCACTTTAACCCAACGCACGCCTTCACAAACGCTTTGGCCAGTGACGCACTGAGCGGACTTTTCTCGTCCATTCGTTCGGGATGCCATTGAACCGCCATCAGAAACGGAAGGCGACTCCCCTCCTGCTCGATGGCTTCGACCAGTCCGTCTTCACTTTTGGCCATCGCTTTCAGGCCGGTGCCCATTTTTTCAATTCCCTGGTGGTGGTTACTCAAAACCGGACCGTCCTTTATACCGGACAGTACCGCCAGACTCGTTTTCGGAATCACCGTCACCGGATGCTCGATCGGACCGTCCTTCCGGTGGTTTACTTTTTCGCCCAACGTGGACGGGATATCCACCACTAACGTTCCGCCCTGGTACACGTTGATCATCTGCAATCCCCGGCAAATTCCGAATACCGGTTTTTTCCGTTGAAAGGCGGCGTCCAGCATTTTGAATTCCAGGGTATCCCGCATCTTGTCAAAATCACCACAATCGACGGTGTCCTTTTCTTTTCCGTATCGCGATGGATAAATGTCTTCGCCACCGGTGATCAGAAATCCGTCGGCATTCGCCAGCCAGTAGGCCATAGAATCTTTTGGACAATGGTAATACGACACCAGCTTCAGATTGGGATTTTGTCTGTTTAGCCAGCTTTGGTATTCGCCTTTCCCATAAATCTTCGAAAGGAGAATCACCGTTTTCTTCTGGGCCATCCCTGAAACGGACAGCACAAGACTCAAACACAAGAAAACCAAACGGGCAAACATCATCTTTTTCATAAGCAACCTAAAAACTGACGGCAAACTAAGGAATAAAGTAGTTGGTAGGTAGTAGCTGGTAATTAGTAATCAGTAGTCAGTAATATGTAGCCAGTAATATGTAGCCAGTATTCAGTAATAAGTAGCCAGTAGTCAGGTGTTTGTGGCTGGAAATTAGTAAACAGGCAGAATGTGGCGCCATTAACGCCAAATCAGGTGTTCGTGGCAGGCAAAAAAACTAGTTGTCCGTAATAAGTGGTAAAAATTCCCCCTTCGGGGGTTAGGGGGCTAGTAGCTGGTGGTTTATGGTTAAAATCACCCAACCAATAACTTATAACCAATAACTTTTCTCACCCTTTCTTAACAAACTTCAACGACACCGAATTGATGCAATACCGCAGTCCAGTTGGTTTTGGACCGTCATCGAACACGTGGCCAAGGTGGGCATCGCATTTACTGCAAACCACTTCGGTGCGGACCATGCCATGACTAACATCCCGATTGCTGATCACGTTCAGTTTGAGAATGGGCTGGTAAAAACTGGGCCAGCCGGTGCCGGATTCAAATTTGTTGTCCGACGAAAACAGGGCCTGTCCGCAGCAAACACAATGATACGTGCCCTTTTCGTGGTTGTCCCAATACGCACCGGTGAATGCCCGTTCGGTTCCTTTATTCCGGGTCACATCGTATTGAAGTGGGGTCAGCATTGCCTTCCACTGAGCCTCGGTTTTCACCACTTTCACCACACCTTTCTGAGCCGAAACGAGCCGGGAACCAGACAGTAATACCAAAATAACCAAAAGTATGTTTCGCATGTTTTTTCGAATTTAAGGCAATGTACGACGCTGAACCATAACCGGATTTGGTTCTGTCTGCAACAACTGCATCTCCGGTAGAATGGTTGTTTCAACGGTAAAAAAAGCAGGACATTCCGCCAGAAACCAAACGAAAGCCACCCGTTTTCCAGACAATTCCGGCACAATGGATTCAATTGGCATCATTTTTCGTGAATCTTTGCCGGCCGGTTGGAGCACGGACGGAATCTCAATTTCGTCCTGCATCACCGGTTTATATTGAAGCATATGACAAAAGAACTACACAGAGTGGTGGTCACCGGAATGGGTGCACTCACACCACTGGGCAATTCTGTACCCGAATTCTGGGCCAACAGCATCGCCGGAAAGAACGGAATTGGTCTCATTACACGGTTCGATACCACCCATTTCAAAACCAAGTTTGCCGGTGAACTCAAGGGTTTCAATCCGGGCGACTATTTCGAACGCAACGATGCCCGCAAGTTTGATCTCTTCACACAGTACGCCGTAGCCGCTGCCGATCAGGCCATTGCCGATGCGCAACTCGATTTTGAGAAGCTCAACAAAAATAAAATCGGCGTCATCTGGGGATCCGGAAATGGTGGGATGCAGACTTTCCAGGATCAGCTGGAAGAGTTTTTCAAAGGCAACAAGCAGCCAAAATTCAATCCCTACTTCATTCCGAAAATCATAGCCGACATTCCGTCCGGTGTCATTTCGATCCGTCATGGATTGCGTGGACTCAACTTTTCGGTGATCTCGGCCTGCGCCAGTTCCAACAATGCCCTCATCGATGCGGCCAACTACATCCGGTTGGGCAAAGCCGACATCATTGTGTGCGGCGGTTCGGAAGCGCCGATCAATGAAAGCGGTGTGGGCGGATTCAACGCGGCCAAGGCACTGTCGGCCAATAATGAAGATTACCAACATGCGTCCCGTCCGTTTGACGTGAAGCGGGACGGATTTGTGATGGGCGAGGGAGCCGGTGCGCTGATCATTGAAAGTCTGGCTTCGGCCCAAAAGCGGGGAGCGAAAATCTACGCCGAAGTCGTCGGAACCGGAATGGCAGGCGATGCCTATCACCTCACCGGAACCCATCCCGATGGCGAAGGTGCCTATCTCGGCATGATCGATGCCATCGAAGAGGCTGGAATCGATCCGTCGGAAATCGATTATGTCAATGCGCACGCCACCTCAACCGGACTTGGCGACGAAAGCGAACTGAAGGCCATCGAGCGTGTGTTTGGCGCCCGCAAAAGTCTGAACGTGAGTGGAACAAAGTCCATGACAGGTCACCTTTTGGGAGCGGCCGGAGCCATCGAAGCCATTCTCACCATCAAAGCGGTGCAGGAAAACATCGTCCCTCCCACCATCAACACCGATGAGCCGGAGCCCGATTTCATTGGCAAATTCGACCTCACGCTGGGCAAAGCTGTGCGCAAGGAAATCCGATATGCACTCAGCAATACGTTTGGATTTGGTGGCCACATTGCGGCGACCCTATTCAAAAAGTTCAGCGAGAAATAGAGAAATAAATCGATGGGCGTTCCCCTCCGGGTCGGGCCATCCGCTGCAATCCGTGCCGGCCAGGCAACCTGCGTTTCTTCCCGAAACCAACCGTCTGGCCTGCACGGGATTTCCGCTTCTGTCCCTAACGCGAAATCCAGATTGATCTTGCCAAACATGCCTTCGGTTCAAACGATTCAAGGGTGCAGTGTTTGGGCAATTTTCAATTTCTACCGGCCTCTTTGTTGTCGACAATTTTGAATGTCCATTTGTCATTCGTGTATTCGAACAACTTTTCAATCACAACAATATCAGTGTTGAAACTATAGTTCTCATGGATTATCACAGATCGGTTTGTGACCGCATCTCCGGTTATGGAAAGCACAATCTTGTTCTTTGAAAAACAGTCCCACCCTGATTGTGAATTGTCTTTGCAGAGCCTGTCCATAAGTGCATGTAAACTGTCGTCCAAACACAATGTTGTCTTTCGGGTCTTCAATTTCAAAATGTCAAAGTATGGTAGCTCTTCTAAATGGGGTTCATAGAAACGGCTCAATTCATCTTCACTTGAATTGCCACAAACCCCGATAAATGGATCATAAATAAGCGTGTCACCTCCTTGAAAAGGGACATCAATGCTTTTGGCAATTTCACTTTTCAACTTACCGGGCTCAGGGAATTGATCGGCCGAAACAGTACAACCCGCAAGAATCGAAAGAAAAAGAATGACCAATACGTTTTTTATGGTTGTCATTTTCGGTTGCCGGGTATAGCTGGTAATGAACTTATCGCGGCAACATCGTCTCCTTATACAAATCCTCCACCTTCTTTCGGGCCCAGGGTGTTCGCCTTAGAAAAACCAGACTCGATTTGATACCGGGGTCGTTGTTGAAGCAGTTGATCGGGATCATTCGTCCCAGTTCAAACCAGCCAAATTCGGCCACCAGCTCCAGCAAAATCATCTCAAGCGTTTTGCCATGCATGGGGTCGTTGCTCTTTGGACGGGTTTCTTCGTTGCTCATCTTTACCTGCGAAATTCTGTGCGAGTATCGCTCATTTTTTCCGTCTGGTAAACAGTGGCTGAAACTGCATTTTAATCCAAAACAACAGTATCTGAAGGGAACAGAACGTAAAAACAATAGTATTCAATCAAAACAGGTTGTTACTAAACAAGTGTACACTCCGTGAACTATTTGAACTTTTTGATTTTTTTGCTTCTTTTTTCTTCGAAATATTACCTTTTCCTTTGCAGGAAATAATCATATTCTTTTCTAAAAAAAATGAAAAAAACCTTTTCCTTCCTTGCTTCCTTGGCACTTGCTGCCGCAGCGCAAGCAACCACACTTTCCGATATGACCTATATCGGCGAGCTCAATGGCAACAAATATTACATCTCTCCTGACGCACGCAATTGGGCAGGTTGTAATGCACTTGCTACCTCTTTTGGCCCGGGAGCCCATTTGGCTTCTATTAATTCACAGGCTGAAAATAATTTTTTAACCAGCGCAACCGCAAGTGGTCCAAATGCATATGGCACCAATGGCATTGATTGCTGGATCGGTCTTTATCAGGACGTAACTGCCGCAGATTATTCTGAGCCTGCCGGTGGCTGGCGTTGGACAGATGGCAGTTCAATGGCATACATGAACTGGCATCCGGGCGAGCCCAATAATCTGAATGAAAATCATGGTCATTTCAATCGTTACCCGGGAGGTCTCTGGAATGACGAAAACGAAAACAATCTTAAACGAGCGCTCATCGAAGTAGAGGCATCCTCTATGACTCCTCAGTTAACATCTGTATGCTATAAGCAAGGACCAAGCAACAATGGTGGTTCTATTGCCGCCAATCGTTCTGATATTACCAAGGCATTTACTGCCCAGAACTCTGATGTGCAGGGACCTATCAATTTCTTTTCACTTGGTTATGGTGGATGGGCAATTTTCAAAACCGACCGTCCTATCTTGAATGGTCCTGGTAATGATGTAAGCCTGATCGAAACTACCTGGGGAGAAGGATCTTATCCTCTTGGCGAGTCTGCACGTTTACTTGCATCTCAGGATGGCAATTCTTTTGTTGATCTGGGCGTAACAAAATATAATGGATCATTTGAATTCGGAGCATCATTAACATGGGCTCAGTATTTCATGGTAGTGGATGTAACACCGATTTCAAATTCATATGATGCATATGATGTTGACGGACTTGTATTTACTACCCCTGGTGATCTTGGTTCTACACCAGCACCAGATCCTTCTCTTGGCAACGCTCTTGTAGCATTTGTACAAGCTGGTAGTAATCAAGGAAAGCAGAAAGGCGGAGCCAATGTTCCTTCTGCTCGTTCAATTACTTCCAAAGGTCTTGGTATTCCTCAGTTGAATGATACCTATAATTTCTACTCTTTAGGTTTTGGTGGTACTGCCGTTTATCGTTTCGGATACGGAGTACTTGATATCCCGGGAGTTGCTGACATTCAGGTTGTAGAAACTTCTTTCGGAAAGCCTTCCTGCGCTCGTTATCCTGAGCATGTAAATATTGCTGTTTCTTACGACGGTCTTACCTGGTTTGATAAAGGAATTCTTTGTCAGGATGGAACCGTTGATGTTGCTCCACACACTGGTGTTAGCTTCATCAAGTTCACAGATATTTCTGATCCAGCTAAATTCAATAATTCTGCAGATGGCTGGGATCTGGATGGTGCCCTTAACCTGGGAATCGGAACTGGTTCAACACCTCCTTCTCCATGTCAGATCAGCGCTAACCGTATGAGCATTTCAGAAACTGCTGATCAGGAGAATGTTCCTGATGAGATTCAGGCTCTGCAGATTTATGGCCAAACTGCTGTATTCTCATTGGCTGCTGATCAGGTTACCGTTCGAATCTCTGATAACATTGGTCGTCAGATTTCCAGCGAAGTAGTTTCAGGCAAAATCTGGGATTCAGTTGAATACAACCTTCCTGAGCTGAAGTCAGGTATCTACATTATCACAGTTGAATCACCTGTTTCACGTGATGTAATCAAGTTTGTGAAGTAATCACTTCTCAATCCCAAAAAGAAAAGGCTGCCGTAAATGGCAGCCTTTTCTTTTTAGGTCTCGGTTAGGGGAATTTTACAATCTACCTTTTGAGAATTTTACTGTTTGGGTTAATTCCAATGTCAGCTCATCTTTCATTCATACAAGGAATGATCCTTCAGCTCATAAACTTTTTGACACCTCCTTGGCTACATTTAATTACTAGCTCATAAACTTATATTTTAATCATTTATACAATTCTTAATTAAATTATTTATATCAAATACACTAAGTTATTATTATAAATTTATAATAATAATCAATAATATAATTTTAAAAATTTACCATAAATAATTTATACTTAAAAATTACACGACATTGTATTTATAAATAAAAAACATACCATATAAATT
>CAMCXM010000167.1 GCA_945883425.1 Spirosoma fluviale | reverse complement strand
TGCGGTTTCAAACTGGTGTCCCTGCGATATGAGTTTGGAGCGAAGAGTCTGGTGATTGAAAATCTGGCCGTTAAAGACAATTCCACAGGCTCCGTCTGACGACAACAATGGCTGAGCGGCTTTTTCTTTCACTTCCGAAATCGCCAGTAAATTGTGCCCCAACCATATTTTTTCTTCGCCCCAATCAAGAAACACCTTACCTAATCCATCGGGACCCCGATGACTTTGTGCAGCCATCATTCGCTCCAAAGCCTGTTTCTCGGGCAAGAATTCGCAGGATTTCGCTATGATGACACTAATTCCACACATCGTTTTTGAGAATGAGTTTCGGGATTCACGATAGAGACATTAATTTCACGGCTCTAAATCCGGAAAGTACGACCTTTGGCCTTCATTTCCGGTTCAAACATACCAAACCCGATTAACGGGTATTCAAAATATTTAATGAGTACATCTTTTTCTCTGGTAACGACGGTCTTCAACGAGATCAAACGATTGGATCAGACCATCGCAGACATAGAAAATCAGACGGTTAAGCCAACCGAAATTCTGATTGCCGATGCGGGTTCCCGAGACGGCACTCTGGAAAGGCTGCAGCAATGGAAAGAACAAAGCAGCATAGATATTGTGGTGTTTGTTTTGCAAGGTTGCAACATTGCCGAAGGACGAAACGAAGCCATCCGTCGGGCAAAAAACGAACTCATTGTTTCCACCGACTTTGGCTGCCGCTACAAACCACAGTGGCTAGAAAGTCTGGTGCAACCGTTTGATGATCCGGAAATTCAGATTGTAGGCGGCGCATTCAGCATTATACACGAGGAAGTAAAGACAATCGCGGCGAAAGCGGATTATGTGTTGCAAAATGGCTATCCGGTTGTAATGGACCAGTATTTTTCGGCGTCGAGTCGTTCCATCGCGTACTATCGTTCCGTCTGGGAAAAAGTAGGTGGCTACCTCGAATGGCTTACCCTCGCAGCGGACGACACCATTTTCTGGCGGATGGTGAAAGCCAAGAAAATCCGCTACCATCTGGTGGAAGAACCCAATGTATTCTGGCTTCGGCACAAAACCTTTATTCAGTTTGCGAAAGAAGCGTTCCGGTACGGACTTGGCGACGGAGAAAGTATGATCAATTTTGGGAATATGCGTTCTCATGTTCTGGAAACGGCAGTTCGATATGCCTTCTTTTTCTTTTTGTTGATTTCGCCACTGATCCTGGTTTCCGGCATGTGGATCTGGACATTAATTTTGATTCCATTGAGCTTTGGACTTCGATCATACCGAAATGCATATCGCAACTGGAAAAATCTCAACCGCTTTGGATTTGGTGTTTTACTGGCATCATTCCGGTTGGTGGAATTATCCAGATGGTATTACCTCAAAGGCTATTTCAAAGGCTGGCTCACCCCTAAACCTGCCCAGCGTGAAGGCCGTGAAAAACTCACCGGTATCGCCTGATGCGGATCATCATCTATAATTCCAGTTCGTTTGGTGGTTGCTTCGATTATGGCAAAGCCTTATTGAGTGCCTACCGAAAACACCCGGATGTAGCACATGCATCCTGGTGGGTACCGCAAAACGCAGAATTAGACAAAGATGATGCTGTGCGCCGTTTGTTTCTTACGGACAAACCAAAGTCGCCATCCCGAATTCTGAAGCAATGGCATTTTCTTCTTAGAACAATACTGAATCCCCTACTTTTATTGCAACGATTGTCGGTTCAGCCTCCGTCTGTGGTGATTTTCAATGATTTTGAGCAGCTTTCTGCCGTACTCTGGGTGCCTTTGTTTCGATGGATTCTGGGAACGAAACACCGCTTTGTGATCGTACTTCATGATCCGGACCGCGATGCCTATCCACCGAGTCTGCGGTTTACAAACTGGTCGATGAAAACCATGATGGGGCTGATGGATGTGGCCGTTTTCCACGACTTCCTTCCGGACAAAATCTATTACCGCAATCTTCCGGAATGTACCTTTCTCGATTTGCCACACGGCTTTTATCCTATGCCGGAACCCGATCCGGAATTACTGACGGAACTGCTAAAACTGGAATCACCGGGACGAATTATTCTCACCATTCCTGGCAATATCCGGGAAGAGAAAAATTATGATCTGGCCATAGAAGCCCTTTCCAGATTACCGGAACACATACTCATTATTGCCGGATCTGCGTCCAATGCACGGGTAGACATTCAACAGTACAAAAACCTGGCAACCCGTCTGGGCGTTTCCGAAAGAGTGATCTGGATTGAGAAATTCCTGACTGAAGCCGAACTATCTGCGGTGATTGAAATTTGTGATGTCGTGGTTCTGAACTATGCGGTTTCGTTTACTTCCCAAAGCGGCATTCTCAATGTCGTGGCACCGTTCCGCAAAGAACTGATTGTTTCAGACGGACCAAGCAGCCTCGCTTCTGTGTTGAAAAAATTTAAAGTAGGTGAACTGGTGGAACCAGGCTCCGTCGATTCTCTGGTGGAAGGCTTGAAAAGACTCTCAGCCGAAGAAGCAGAAGTTCGGCACAATTGGGAAGATTATCTCTCATATGCTTCCTGGGAAAACCACGTGAACAAAGCAATGGATTGTTATTCCAAACTCAAACCAATGGCCCGATGATACCGATCATTTTTATCCACAATCAAAACAGCGACTATCTGCCACTTTCTTTATGGCAGGCACGGAAATCAAATCCGGAAACAGAAGTCATATTGATTGGTGATGCCGGAAATGCCCATTTCAAGCATCTGGTAACCCATGTAGACAAAACTCAGTATTTGAAAAGGGCAGATGATTTCGCAAAGAAATTTGTCAACTTCAGCACCAACTCGCATGATTTTGAGTTGATCTGTCTGCAGCGCTGGTTTATACTGGAGGAGTACCTGCGGCAAAATAACATTGAGAAATGCCTCTATCTGGATTCTGACATATTGCTATTCGGGAACGTGAAATCTGAAATTCACCGGTTTCGTTTTTTTGGGATGACGATTGCCGGAATTTCAGGGCACAGCAACTACATCAATGATATTGAGGTGCTGTCAGAATTCTGCCAATACATCGAAAAGGCATATGAAAGTCCGGAGGCCATTTCCATTCTGGAAGAAAAATACAAGGTTTTTCGGGAGACGCATGAAGCGGGAGGAATATCCGACATGACGTTTTTTGTTGAATTCAAGGAAGAATTTCCGGACCACATCATCGACATCGGAATCCCGATTCAAGGCAAAATGTATGATATCTCGATGAACTACTTTGAGTATATGCACAACACCGGAGGGATCAAAATTGTGAACCAGTCCAAAAATGGCGAGGTCTTTCTCCGACATGCAAAGCATCCGCTGATCAACATGCAAACCCTTCACTTTCAGGGAGACACGAAGGTTCACATGAAGCGACACTTGTTTACCTATTCCTTTGCTTTAGACGTGATTTACTATGCCAACAAGCTTTTCATTCTTTACCAGAAAGCCTGGAAAAAAACTCTGGGCAAATTCTTCCGTTAGGTCAGAATCTCGAGCTTTTTAAAGCTTTTGAAAACCACCATTTCTAAAAAGCCGGTTTTCTCGTCAATGGAGAAATCCCGAACCTTCTTCCCATCCCGCATCACCGATTTCGGACTGAAAGGCAAACCAATAATCCGAATGTGGTAGGTATCGTAACTCGGCGTAAACAAACCTTGCCAACTTTGTTCAATCACCATGGAGGTGTCGGTTCCGTTGACGATGAATTTCTTTTCCGTATAGATATCCTGCTCATAAGCAAACGTATCACCGTGATCTTCGTAGATAAAACTGTTTACCAGATAGTTGGAATAATAAATCGACAGGTTGAGGTGGTCTGATTCACGTTCACCGGTGTGCTGCATGACGGCATATTCCGGTATTACAGAACCCGCCCTGATAAAAAGAGGCATTGTCTCCAACGTCACATCCAACCATAAATCTTCATTCCCTCCTTTAAAAATTTCATTGGTCCAGTAGTAATACCAATCGCCTCTTGGCAGATACAACCAGCGGCCTTTCGCTCCTGGCTCAAAAATCGGACAGATCAGAATTTTGTCCCCAAACGTAAATTCATCCTGACGAAACCAGTTGTTGAACTGTTCCTGCTCCACCATCACAATCGGTCGCAGAATCGGGAATCCATATTTATGGTTTTCCCAGAATGCGGAATAGATGTATGGAAGAAGTTTGTATCGAAGTTCAATGTATGTCCGGCAAATGCTTTCGTAGGGTTCTCCAAAAGACCAGGGCTCTCTTTCGGCTGTGTCGCCCGCCGAGTGTGCCCGCATGAATGGCGAAAATACCCCAAGCTGAATCCATCGGGTAAACAGTTCACCATCCGGTTCCTGTGTAAATCCTCCGATGTCGGATCCCACAAATGAAAAACCGCTCATGCTCATCCGCTGACAAATAACCGAAGCAAGATGGAGATGATCCCAACTGGCTACATTGTCGCCTGTCCAGGCAGCGGCATATCGCTGACCGCCGGAATAGGTTGAGCGAGTGATGGTAAAAGGTCTCTTGTTTTTCTGCAGCTTCCGCAATCCTTCGTACGCACTGCGTACCATTTGCATACCATACACATTATGCGCTTTACGATGCGATCCTTTATGCCCGTCGTAATTGTGTCGCACATCAAGAGGAAAGGTACCCGTCCCGAAAACGGACGGTTCGTTCATATCAGACCAAACACCGGCAACGCCAACATCGAGAAGACTTTTATGCAATCTACCCCACCACTCCCGCACTTCGGGATTGGTGAAGTCAGGAAACTGGCATCGGCCTGGCCAGACAGGGCCTTCCATAAAATAATCATCTCCTCTTCTACAGAAGTAGTTTTTCGCTTTACCTTCTTTGAACACCGGATAATCTGCGTCGATCTTAATCCCGGGATCAATGATCACCACCGTTTTAAACCCATCGGCATCGAGTTCTGAAATCATCTTCGCCGGATCCGGGAAATAGTCTTTGTTCCAGGTGAAACAACGGTATCCGTCCATATAATCGATGTCCAGATAGATGGCATCGCATGGTATTTTCTTTTGACGAAACGTTTTGGCCAGATCCGTCACCCGCTTTTCCGGAAAGTAACTCCACCGGCACTGGTGGTAACCCAGCGCCCACATCGGAGGCATGGCGTGGGTTCCAGTGAGATTGGCGTATCGTTTGATTACATCCATCATGTGGGGGCCGTGGATGTAGTAATAATTCATTTCGCCACCATCTGCTGAAAAACGCAGTGAATCAGGACTTACGGCACCAAAATCGAAACTGGAACGATACGTATTGTCAAAGAAAATACCGTAGGCATTGCCTTTACAAAGACCGATATAAAAAGGAATGTTGCGGTAAAGAGGATCCTTATTTCGTTCATACGCATAGGCATCGGTGCTCCAGAACTGAAACTGGCGTCCTCGTAGATTAAGGTCTGAAGCTTTGTCACCCAGGCCATAAAAATTCTCCCCGTCCTGAATCTTCTTGGTGCAATGCACATTGTAGCCACCGAATTCATGATTTTCCTCCCAGAATGCACCTCCGGCATCTTCGCAAGTGAGCAAACCAGCTTTATCAAAAAACGAAAGCCGGGCACCGTCCTTTAAAATCTCCAGTTTCACCACTTCTGTGGAAAGCAGAAAACGGTCATCCTTCTCAACAAATTCAATTACGGGTTCCCCGAAAGGATAAGGTTGAATGGCATAACTGAAATCGGGAAGGAAGGCCGAGTGAGGTGCATATCGGATCCGAATGATTTCCGGACTTAACACCGACACTTCCATGGCCGCATTAATGTCTTTGAAAATGAACTGATTGCCTTCTCTTTTGAAGGATTTGAGCAAGCCCATATTCTGTGAAGAATGCGAGGCTTTGCTTTGGGCAATAAAGGTTTCGATCATGAAGAATCTGCCAGTCGGGCAATTCGGATTAAAACTGCAAGAAACACGGAATTTTTATTTTAATGGGCGAAATTGAGCCGGAATCCAACAAATTTGAAAAGCATATTTTAAAAGGAATTACGAAAGTGAATTCTCTTTCCGGGAACGGAAAAACTGATGAAGTGGTTCTTCCACATATCGCCAGGTAATGAGAGACAGAATCACCATAGCTGGAAAAAGGAACAATGTATTTTCACTGATTCTGGACAAGAGAGAATGAAAAATTCCAAGGTGAAGCAAATACAACGCGTAGGAACTTTTGCCCAGAATCTGTCCTGTTTTAGAGGACAGAACGCGAACCAACATATTTTTTTCGGTGATCAATCCCCAGATCAAAGGAGCGAAACCAATGGTGGGCAGTAACAGATTGTGAATCCATAAACCTATCGGATGAAGGAAGCCAAACTCCAGGTGACCTTTCCAATGTACCATCAATTCCAAACAAACTAAAACTCCTGCAATACCCGAAACCGTAAACCACCATCCTTTCTGTGCACGTCCATATTTTCTGTACAAAAGAGCCAAAGCCATACCGACAAAAAACTCGCAGGACCGTCCAAAAAACGTATACCGGAGCATAAAGGAAGTGTTCTCAAAAAAACCATAAAACGGAAACCACTCAAAAAACCGGACGATGCAAAGTCCTGTTCCCACCGCAAGAAAAGGAAGTGCAAACCACCAATAACGATTCTTCCGGACCAGAAAAAAGGCAACCGGCGCCAGAACATAAAACAATTCTTCTACGGACAGAGACCAGCTTTGCGATATCCCCTTCAGATAATAAACATCTGAAA